>NZ_PDEQ01000004.1:0-300000 GCF_002554795.1 Longibacter salinarum
GGTTTGGCGGCTATCGTCGCCTCATTCGAGACTATGAACGTCTTCCTGAAATGTCAGAAGCCATGGTCCGAGTGGCCATGATTAGACTCATGATCCGCCGCGTTACCTAATCCGCCAAACAGCTTCTCACACCTTCATACTTTCACACTTTCACACTTTCACACTTTCACACTTTCAAACCTATTCCTCTAGTTGATCCGGGAGGTCGTTTTCGTACAGCACGATGTCGCCTTCTCGCAGATAAGTCTGGAGAAACTCCTGTGCGTCGAATAGCGACGAGAAGACCTTGGTCTGGTGCTCCGGGAATCCGGCCTCGCGAAGGCCTTCACGGATGGGTTCCGTCTGATCCGGACCGACGAGAACAGCCAGGTCGAGCTTGTTTTCCGCGATGTGTACCCCGAATTGCTTGTTTTCACCCCATTGCCGCTCGCCCAACTCGACCATGCCTGGCGTCACGATGACGCGGCGGCCGCCATTCATCTGGCCCAGAATCTCTACGGCATTTCGAGCACCGACGGGATTTGAGTTGAATGCGTCGTCAATCACCGTGATGGCGCCGCGCTGACGGAGCTCAAGGCGATGCTCGACCGGGTCCACCCGCCGGATGGCGTGTGCCATGGCGCGGAGACGGAGCCCCATCGAGCGCGCGACGGCGATAGCGAGCAGAATGTTGACCACGTTGTGCCGCCCCAGCAGTCGGGTCCGAAATTCTGCCTCCGCCCCGGTGTCGTCCTGGACGGTGAATCGGGTACCGCTGGTGTCGTACGAAATGTTCGAAGCCGTGATTTTCGCGTCTGGATGGTCCTCCAGGCTAACGCCCCAGATCGGCCCGTCGGCTCGCTCCCGCATCGCTTCGACACGCGGATCATCTAGATTCAGTACGGCCGGTCCTCCCGGTGCCGTATGCTCAACAAGTGTCCCTTTCTCCTGCGCGATGGCGTCCTGCGTCCCCATCGTCTCGAGATGGGCGATGCCGATCGTCGTCACGACCGAGGTATCCGGTCGCGCGATATCCGTGAGCTCCTCGATGTCTCCCGGGTAGCGGATTCCGTACTCGAGAACCAGGACCTGATGCTCCGGCCGCAATTTGTTGTTTACGACAATGCAGATCCCCATTGGGGTGTTGTACGAACTCGGCGTCGCCAGCACATTAAACTTCTGACGCAGAAGCTCTGCCAGAATAAATTTGGTGCTCGTCTTCCCGTACGAGCCGGTGATGCCGATGACGTGCAAGTCGGAGCGTTCCTGAAGCTTCGCGCGGGCCTGCCGCTTGTATCCTTCTTGAATGCTCGTTTCGACCGGCGTCATCAGACCCGCGGCCATGGCGACCCAGATCGGTGCAGCAAGGTCAGCAACGAAGAGCCCCAGTAGGTACCAGAAAGCCCCGGAAGCATCTCCTGTGCCCCACCCGACCCATCCGCCGACAACGACGGGAATTGCCGACACCACGCCGGCCGTTACGGCAAGACGCGTCATGCGCGACGTGAACGCGAGCGGCTTCTTCTGCTGTGTGCTGCGATACCGCTTCGACGAGATAAACGCCCCGGTCCACAGCACGAACGCACCCGCGGCCACCCATCCGGGCGTCAAAAATGCAAACCCGGCCGCTGCGGCCAGCAAGATCGCGACACCAGCGACGTGCGAAACCCGGACGACGGCATCCGTGATGTGGCTCGTGCACCAGTTCGCAAAACGATCCAGCTTGTATGTTTCCAGCTGAAAGACGTGGAGGAAGAAGCGCACCCGGCGCATGGTGCGCCACCCGGCGAACAGGGAGGCCAGAAGAGCAAGGACGAGGAGCAGGACGGTCATGCGAGGCGTGCAGCAGAAGAACGAAGGGGCAGAAAGATGGGAGCCGACGGAGCAGCATGCCGTCTATCCAGATGCGGGATCGCCGTCCCGCTCCTTGTTGACACCGGCGTTTTCGAGGAAATAGCGGGTCGCGGACAAAACCGTCGAGGGTTCATCAAGATAACCGTAATGCCCTGCGCCCTCAAGCTCCACGACACCACAGTCCGACAACGCGTCTTTCAGGTGCTCAATCTGCGGTCGCGTGACGGCTGTATCCTCCGTTCCCCAGAAAATGAGTGTGGGTACATCGATACGATGAACGGGGCCATCCAGCGTGTGTGTGACGGTCTTGACGAACGTTTCACGCATGACACCAGAGGCCTGATTATAGTCGGTCGAACCAAGCGAGCGCCACAGAATCGTATGGCGGAGCCAGTCTTCAGCAGGTTCTCGCAGCGGCGACGGCAGAGCCATGACCGGAGCCTTCAGCGTCTTCGCCAATGTCGCCTTTGCACGCGTCGACCAGGACCGTTCCGGCGTGATGCCAGAGGGGCTAACGAGAACGAGTCGATCGACGACCTCAGCGTACGGATCAGTGGCCGCCATGTACAACCCGATGCGACCACCATTCGAATGACCGAAAATGGTCACCTTTCCTCCAATAACGTTGTTGATGTACGCCAAAAGCAGGTCTGCATGCTCTGGAACGCCCCATGGCTCCGGCGGCGGAGGCGACTCTCCATGTCCCGGCAAGTCAATATTATGTATCCTGAAGCGACCGGAGAGTCCATCCGCGACGGGCTGCATATTCCGGGCATTGCTACCCCACCCGTGAAGCAAAATTACGGGCGGGGCATCGACCGGACCGCTATCGTCGATATGTAGGTCCTGGTACGTCACAAAGAGAGCGGCAAAAGATGAGGAGCACGAGCAGATAGATCGTTCGGGAAACCATCCTGTTAAGGTAGCGTTCCACCTTCTTGAAACTCATCGTCACCCCGTCTCCGCCCCACGTACCGGTACGTTTTCGGTGCGTATCCTTCCATCAGTCCAAGATTGGTAAGGTCTGGCGTTGACGATCTCCGTTCCGCGTTGTATCCTCCCTAGCACTACTCGGAGGTTCGCGGAAACGAGTCCCCGAGGATCATCCCTCGCCGATGCCCTCGCATCGGTCTGTATCCCCTCGCGGTTCCTGCTGCCACCGTATGTAGCACATGTACGGTGAAAGCGAACGGATCCTAGCATGTCGTATCGCAATGATTCGTCACGCCGCATCAAGGATGCGTTGCATGTACCCGCCCCCGGGTTGTCACGTGCCGTCTTGGCACGATCAGCCATGGTCTGCGGATGTCGTGTGACGCCACCATGCCCGCCGGCAGCCTAACGACACACATGCATTCCTGCTGGCGAGGCTGATCGACGAGGTACCTCACGGCTTCCGCCGAGGTTCGTCGCGATCACCGTAGACCTGGAGTTAATTTTACCGTTCTCGCGGGATAGACGATGTTCGGGCCTGCTGGTCCATTGCCCGCCGAAGCCCCGTATGGCGAGGGGCCTTTACCCAGTTGCAGCATGGCATACGGTAGACGTTATAGCTGCACCACCTGACGGCCCGATGCATTCGCCGTTGCATGTCATGCAGGCATCGAGGTTCAACCTCGCTGGTTGAACACAGCCGGTGTCTGCCACGCGACATCTTAAGTACCTTTTTTATCTGGATCTTACACCCGTAGCATATCGGCGGCCGGCCGTCTTGGACCGGTATCTGTCGTACGCCCACCATGCTCCCCCGTCCCATAGGGCTACAGCACGAGCTTAGCGTACAGCGACGCGTCCACCTCATTCGGCTGCCGAGTCGATCAATCACCTTCTTTCCGTCTTATGTCAGATAAATCGTTTCGCCGGCTCCTCGAACTCATCGGTGATAAGAAGTACGGCTTCATGCGGGAAATGCGGCCTGACCTTCCCAAGGATGATGACGATCCGTTCATGCCGCCTCCGCTTATCCGCAAGTTCAATCTTCGAGACGGTGTTCTCATCGAAGGATCGCTGAAGCCCGGCCGCAAGGGTGGAATGCAGGTAGGTTGGATCGACACCGTGATGGGCGTTCCCCCGAAGGAATGGGCCCAGAAGAAAGACTTCGATCACGGCTCGATCATCTACCCGGATGAGAAGCTGAACCTCATCACCGGGCCGGAAGACATTTCGATGCGTGTCGTCGATCTCGTCGCCCCAATCGGAAAAGGGCAGCGGGCCTTGATCGTCGCGCCTCCGCGTGCTGGTAAAACCGTCCTGTTGAAGAAGATGGCGGCCGGTATTTCCCAGAATCACGAGGACGTCGAACTCGTCGCCCTCCTGGTTGACGAGCGTCCCGAAGAGGTCACGGATTTCCGCCGGACGACCAACGCACAGGTCTTCGCGTCGTCAAACGACCGCGGCGAAGACAACCACGTCCGCGTGTCGACCCTCGCCCACGAGTACGCCAAGCGCCTCGTCGAACTCGGCAAGGACGTCGTGATGCTCCTCGACTCGCTCACCCGTCTCGGGCGGACGTTCAACCTTGCCATTGATGGGAGCGGTCGTACCCTCTCCGGTGGCCTGGACGCGAAAGCTCTGAAGGTGCCACGTCAAATTTTTGGCGCCGCGCGAAATATTGAAGGCGGCGGGTCGCTCACCATCATCGCCACGGCGCTGATCGAAACCGGCAGCCGAATGGACGATGTGATCTTCGAGGAGTTCAAAGGCACGGGTAACTCCGAGATCGTGCTCGACCGCGAGATGGCCGATAAGCGCATCTACCCGGCGATCAACCTCCGCGAAAGCGGTACGCGAAACGAGGAACGCCTCCTCGGCCAGGCGCGCATCCAGAAGCACAACAAGCTCTTCCGCGCGCTCAACTCCCGTTCGCCGGTCGACGCGATGCAGGCGCTGCTCCGCCACCTGCGCAACAGCCCGACCAATCTGCACTTCCTCAACGAGTTTGTGCCGGAATAATACCGGTTCACATTCGAACGTCCACGTATCGTGGATGACGGCGGCTCAGCCTTTAGGGTTGAGCCGCTTTTCTATGATCTGCGCACGCGCCCAAGACCTGCGTACGATCGCATTCCGTCCAGATGGACGTCGACAAGTGCAAGTCGAAGCCAGACGCTGTTCCAGCGTACGTTATGTTTTCGGTCCGGCGTGGGTCTTACAGATAGGCGCCAAGCATATCCAGCGCCCCGAACCTACGATTCGAAGGCCTCTCCTGACGACACGCCCGCGACTGCATGTCCGAAACCACGAGCGAAGAATCCGTTGACGAACCGGCATCCGAACACACCCCTTCGAAGGAAACGACCAACGAACCCCTCGCCCCGCTCATGTACGTCCCGATTCACGAGTGGGACCCGGACGACCGCCCGCGCGAGAAGCTGATGCAACAGGGTCCGTCCGTACTCTCGGATGCTGAGCTCTTGGCCCTCCTTCTCGGGACGGGCACGCGGACGAGCGACGGACCGATCTCGGCCGTTCAACTTGGGCGTGCTGTGCTCAGCACCTTCGGTTCCCTCCACTCTCTTTCGAAGCGAGCGTTGAAGGAGCTCACGCGCGTCCCCGGGATTGGACCGGCGAAAGCGTCCACCCTGATGGCTGGATTTGAAATGGGTCGGCGCGCCGCCTCTCAGACATCCGGCGAACGCGTCCAGGTCACGTCCCCCGCAGATGTCGCCGCCGTCTACGGTCCGCTCATGCGCGACCTCAAAAAGGAAATCTTCAAGGTGGTCCATCTGAACACGGCGAATGTCATACTAAACGACTACACCGTCAGCGAAGGTGGACTTGCCGCCAGTATCGTCGAGCCGCGCGCCGTGTTTGAAAAAGCGATTCTCGACAACGCCGCCTCCGTCATCTGCCTGCACAATCACCCGTCCGGCAATCTGGAGCCGAGCCGCGAGGATATTCGCATTACGCGCCAGCTTGTGGATGCCGGCGGCCTGATGGGCATCCCGATTCAGGACCACATCATCATCGCGGGCGACAGCTTCACTTCTCTCGCCTCTCGAGGCGTCATCAGCTGACCCGTGCTCTGCTCACTGGTGTTGCCCTCACGCGGCACCACGTCAGCCGACGTTGTGGACCTCCCCGCGATGCTTCCACACTGTGGCGATTTCGTCGATGACCGACGCGACGACGTCGGGCTCCCGATCGGCATCGACCACGGCGTGAACCTGCTCGTACGCCGCGCGACGCTCCGACAGCATCTGCTCGATCCGCCGCCGCATGGCCTGCCGGGCGAGCGGCTGCTCATTCTCATCCTGAAGCAGCGGTCGGTGGTCTGCTTCATCCGCCACACGATCCAGGATGGTGTCCGCATCGACCTGTAGCGTCACGACGAGACCGTGCTCCATCGCCCAGTCTCGATTCTCTTTGCTCACGATCGTTCCTCCACCAAGTGAGACGACAACATCGTCGTTTTCAGCCGTCGCCCAGAGCGCTTTTGTCTCCCGCTGCCGGAAGCCGAGCTCACCCTCTATAGCAAAAATCTCCGGGACGGATCGGTTGGCTTCATCCTCGATGGCGTCATCCAAATCGAGAAAGTCGAGATCCCGACGCTCGGCGACGAGAGGACCAACGGTCGACTTCCCGCTCGCCATGAAACCGGACAGGTAAATGCGCATTGCGACAGGTGCTGTCTTATATGCCTGGTTCGATTCGGTCGATATGCCGCGCTTCAAACTTCTCATTGAGTATGATGGAACGGATTTCCATGGCTGGCAGATCCAGCCCGATGTTGTAACCGTACAGGGCGCGCTCGAAGACGCCCTGCAGACCATCTTCTCCGAGAGCATCCGGCTGACCGGGTCTGGACGCACCGATGCGGGTGTTCATGCTCGCGGTCAGATCGCGCACGTCGACCTCCCCGAGGGAACCGATCCATTCCGTCTCCGCGGCTCATTGAACGGTCTCACACCCGACGCCATCGCCGTTCGTCACATTGAGCAGACGCACGAAAGCTTTCACGCCCGATACGACGCCCGGCGTCGGCGCTATCACTACCACATCCACACCCAGCCCTGCGCGCTCGACCGGTTCACGCGCACCCTCGTGCGCCCCATTCCGGACGTGCAGCTCATGAACAAAGCCGCTCCCGACTTGCTCGGCGAACAGCACTTCGGTGCATTTTGCATCACGCAGTCCGACACAGAGAATCGCGTCTGCCATATGTACGAAGCGAACTGGGTCGAAGAAGAAAGACGCGGCTTCTGGCGTTTCGAAATTGAAGGCAATCGCTTCCTCCACGGAATGGTACGAGCGATTGTGGGCACACTCGTCGAAATCGGTCGGGGACAGCGCCCCGTCGACGACCTCCCGCGGCTGCTGTCCACACGTGACCGCCGGGAAGCCGGCCCGTCCATGCCGCCTGAGGGTCTGGTACTGGAGAACGTGGGATACGACTCACCCTCGGATCTGTAACTCTTACCGTAGGGCTACACGTTGTATTGGCGAGACTTCACGCAGGACACCACGCGTTTGGATCCTTTGTGGCGGATGAATCAACAGCCAGAAAGGGTAGACCTTGAGGAGGTCAGCGCCACTGTGGTGGCCGGAGACCGTCTGCCAAACCGCTTCTCTGACGTTCATCAACGCGCCCAACCATGAACGACCTATCGACCATTCTCCGATGGATCATCATCGGTATCCTTATCATGATCGGGCTCAGCGTCCTCGGCATTATCGCTGACATCGCGGTTGCCGTGCTCGGGTTCGGCATCAAGCTGCTCGCTCTTGTCCTGATCGCGGTGATCATTGTGAAGGTCGTCGACCGACTCCTCGGCTGAGCATCCCGCCTCAAGCTGAAATTCTGGGAGAACGAGAGCGTCCGAATCCTTCGGCACTTCTCTGCGATAGGTAGAAATTGGGCGTTCCGTAACCGAGGTTTTGTCTACGTGCTGAGCGACGTGACGCACAACCTCCAGTAATCTGGAAGCGGTTTCGGAGCAACATGCCCTCTGGATCGTTGAGCAACGACGGTTGACGGTTCGTCTTTTCATCAGCCCGTATCTCTCGTCCACTCCCTCATCAGTTCCTACCGTCTGTGTCTGTCGACGCCGCCTCCCCGCCCCGTACCGACGCCAGTTCACTCAGCGTAACCTCGGAAGCTGATTTACTGCGCCAGGTCATTGTTCACACGCCTGGCCACGAAATGGAGATGGTTTCTCCAAGCAATCGGCTGGAGCTCCTGTTTGACGACATTTTATACGTCGGCCACGCGAAAAAGGAGCACCTCCTGATGTGCGCGGTGTTCGAGAAAATCGTCGGCCATTCCGACGCCGTGCTGCAGATCGGGGAGTTGCTTCTCGAAGCCTTCCAGTCGGAGGACGCGCGATACGACTTCGTCGAGCGTCTCTGCCAGTCCTTGCCTGAAGCCAACCTGCAGGCCGTCGAGGACGACCTGAAACGACTCTCGCCGGAGGAACTGCATCGCTTCGCGCTGACGGGCGAGAGTGATCTGCCCGTCATGACGCTCCCCGTCCCCAACTTGATGTTCACGCGGGACCTCGCGGCGGTTGTGCACGATCGCATCATTATGAGCCACGCCGCGACCTCCGCACGCACGCGAGAGAGCATTATCATCCACGTCGTCCTCCACCACCATCCGCGGTTCGAGGACGTCCAGGACAACATCATCAAGCTACCCAAAGGGGTTACCTTCGAAGGTGGAGACCTCCTCGTCGCCTCTCCAGAAACCGTTCTTATCGGACACTCCGAGCGCACCTCGTTCGGTGCGATCATGGCGATTGCCCACGAGCTCTTCGAGCATACGCCGGTCGAGCACGTTCTGGCTGTGGATCTACCGAAGATCCGGGCGATGATGCACCTCGATACGGTGTTCACGTTCGCCTCGCCTGACGAGTGCGTCGTCTTCCCGCCCGTCATCGAAAATGACTCCTTCGGATACTGCGTTCACCTGACGGCGTCCGGCACGGAGGGCAAATTTGTGACGGACATGCGGCTCAGCTTTCGGTCGGCACTGGAGGAGTTGCTGGAGCGCGAAATCACATTTGTCAAGTGTGGTGGAGGGGAGCGTCTTCAGCAGGAACGAGAGCAGTGGACCGACGGTGCGAATGTGTTCACCGTAGGACCGGGCGCTATTATCGGGTATGAGCGAAACCGCCGCACCTTCGAGGGCCTACGCGACCGTGGCTATCGCGTGGTCAAAGCCGAAAGTTTCCTCTCCTACTTCGAGGACTCCGATTACACGCCCGGCGCTGAGAAATTGGCAATCCAGCTCGCCGGCACGGAGCTCTCGCGCGGTCGTGGCGGTCCCCGCTGCATGACACTCCCGATCGCTCGGACCACCAGCTAACCACTGTCGGCAGCGCCACGCTTCCACACGGTGATGACGCGCTCGACACTGTTTTTCTCACGCTCTCTCCGACCGATGTCGCTCGATCGCATGATGGAACCGGATCGCAAATGGATGCAGAAAGCGTTTCGCGAAGCCGAACGCGCGTTCGATGCAGACGAAGTCCCGGTGGGCGCCGTCGTTGTAAAGGACAACCAGATCATCGGGCGCGGCCATAATATGGTCGAGCAACTGAACGACCCGACGGCCCACGCTGAGATTATCGCGATTACGGCGGCCTGCGAGACGCTTGGCGAAAAGTTTCTTACCGACTGCACGCTCTACGTGACGCTCGAACCCTGCCCGATGTGCGCCGGCGCAATCGTACATTCGCGCCTGGACCGCCTCGTTTTCGGTGCGTTCGATGAAAAAGCGGGGGCTACCTCTACGCTGTATAACATCGTCCAGGACGATCGACTGAATCACCAGGTTGAGGTCGTCTCCGGGCTGGACAGTGAGCGCGCGGGCGGGATCTTGCGAGACTTCTTCCGTCAAAAACGCGAATCAGCCCGTCAAGAATAGGTCGAGGGAGCACATGAGAGTGTAACCCGTTCAGATCTTATCTGGCGGAGAGCTTTAGGCGATCCTACGGTACGGACCTCCCGACGGTCGGTCCTCGCGCCGCTCTCAACCTTAGGCTTCGGTGATTTCACAGGCCGTGCCTGCTGCATCCGTGCCAACCTATAACCATGCGGCCTAAGGATTAGGTATGGACGGCTGCGCTCACGTTTTCGCGGTCCATCCGCCAAACAGGTTATCAAACTCGCCACGCTTTTTACGACCCCTTCCTGCTGAACGCGATGTCTACGTTTTATTCTTCCTCGACGTACCTGAAGGTGTTTGCTGCCGGTATATTGATCGCAGCCGCCGGCATTCTCATCTACACGTTTATGCAACCCGACGCCGCATCGCAGGCTGGGCCTGCCTCGGCACGTAATTTCGAGGGGATCGCTGAGTCGGCGCCCACAATGACCGTTTACTCGAGTCCTACCTGTGGATGCTGCAGTAAATGGGTCGACCACCTTCGCGAAAATGGGTTTTCCGTCGAGAAGGTTAACATAACGGACCTCGGTCGCAAAAAGTCAGAGCTCGGCGTCCCCCGCAACCTTTCTTCCTGCCACACCGGCGTGATCGGAGATTACGTCATCGAGGGACATGTACCTGCCCAGCAGGTCAAGCGACTGCTCGCGATGGACGCAGACGTTCACGGACTCACCGTTCCCGGAATGCCCATCGGCTCGCCCGGTATGGAGCAGGGCGATCGCAAGGAACCGTACGACGTACTCGCATTCAACCCCGATGGGTCAACCGGACTCTTTGCCGAATACCACAAGTAGTTACAAGGTAGCATCTGTTGCCCCCCAAGGGACGCAAATCATCCGATCCCGCCTCCGCGACGTGCTGTTGTGGGGGCGGGATTTGTCTATACAGTCCCCTGCTCAGAAACCTTCCCGTCGCTCCTTCAACCGAATTCAGATGCGAGTTGACTTTTGACGAGATTGTAACGACCTTTTATTATCTGTTGTCCAGCCCCTTCTAGTCCACCGTACCGCAGTCATGAACGGGTCGGGATTGCAGATTCACTCGAGGATGTGGAGTCCCCGAAACCCGATGTCCCCAACTCGAGTGCCCCCTTCTTTCGTAGCTCCATTGGTCGCAGTGCTTCGTCCACGAGCAACGGCAAAAGCTGCCGGCGTCTGTTTCTTGCCGGTTCGCTGACACAGATGATAGCCAGATAGCTTTCGCGATTCGCTGGTCAAATGTGTAGGGTCTGATGGTCGCCTAGACCGATCTCGTTCCCTGGCGTCGATTGAGCTTGACGGCTCTGAGCCCCACAGAGCGCCCCAAGCGCCGAAGCGAAGCGAGTTGTAATCGTTTTCCTGTATACAGTACAGCATACGTGGGTATTCCAACCCACGCCGATGCATCGGTCGACTTCCATCTTCCTGATCTACTGATGACCGCTCATCCATTTACGCCGCTTTCCTCTGAGAATAGTGACGATGTCGACCGTGCGGAATCGACCGGGAATATCGTGTTCGCCTCAGCAGGAAGCGACCGTCCGAAGCAAATCGGCACCAATGCGGTCGTCGACGGCATTGACCCGGGACCGGAGCATGCCTTCGACCGGATCGCAGAGTTAGCCGCACACCTGTTCGATACGCACTCAGCATTCATTTCGCTTATCGAGGAGAACCACCTGTGGTTCAAGGCTGCTGTTGGCATTGACGGAAACGTATGCCCGCTCGAGACCTCTTTTTGCATCCACGCATTTGAAGCCCGCGATGTCCTCGTCGTACCCGATGCCAGTCAGGATGATCGGTTCGCGAACAACCCGCTGGTGACAGCAACGCCTGGCATCCGCTTTTACGTCGGGACGCCCCTCATCACCGACGAGGGCGACATCATTGGATCAATCTGTGTTCTGGATCCGGAGCCGCGCAACGAACCGGTCGACTCGGAGAAGATCCAGCATCTCCTCCATCTCGCTGACGTCGTGATGGACGAACTTGAACTCCGCCGTGAGATTCGCCGCAGAGAAGATCGAGAGCGGGAATTGCGCGACGCGCGCAACAAAGCGGAATCCGCAAAAGAGACGATGTCTCAGTTCTTTGCCGGCATCACGCACGATCTGCGAACGCCGCTGACGCGCATCTTGCTCTTCAACGATCTGCTCGAACGCGTGATCGAGGAACCGCGTCCGGGCAAGAGCGGACAAGAGTACATTGAAAAAATTCGCGGCGCAGGAACGCGAATGAACCGGCTAATCACATCCCTTCTCGAGCTCGCTGAACTCCGTTCCGGGCGTCTCGAACTCGAACTCGTTCCAGTGAACGTCCTCGATATTGTGACGGCTGCGTGTGAGGGCGTCGAAATGATGACGGAGTCTCAGGTCGACCGCCTCTCGATGCATGTACCCGATGCCCCCCTCTTCGCGCGCGCTGATAGTAGCGCCCTGACGCGCGTCATGGACAACCTCATCGGCAACGCGATCAAGCACACAGGACCGGACGATCAGGTTCATGTAACGTTACGTCTGCCCAAGACGAGCCAGGGCGGCGATAGTCGAGAGGAAACGATGCTTAACGTGTCGGGAGATGGATCTCCGCAGCGTAGGGGCATCGCATTTAGCAAGGATGTCCGAGAGCTACCTGCGCGCGGCCCGGGAGCCAATGACAATCCGGGCGAGATGACGCATATCGATGATCCGAGCATTTTGATCGAGATCGCTGATAATGGTCCCGGTATCCCGGACGAGCTAATCGACACACTATTTGATCCGTATACGCGCGGACCAAAACGTCGCGATGGCGAAAACGACTCGTCGTCCACCGGCGTGGGGCTCGGACTCGCAATCACGAGTGATCTGGTTCAAGCTATGAACGGTGCAATCCACGTGCATACGAGCGAGGGCATCGGGACGTGTTTCCACATCCACCTGCCAGCGGTTCCGCTGGACTAGGCTGAACACTCTCCACACGGTACGCGCGGCCGGTTGATTCCAAAGCGACGTCGTTCTTCATCGACGCAACTCGGCTACGCCTGCGTCGAACGCCTTTCTGCGCATCCCTCCGTCTCGCGCTCACTGGGTCCGCTGGCGGTTGGGACAAAAAGCCTAACCGTCCTGTGCACGACGCTTGGCAAATGTCGTGGCCGCTACACGTTGTAGTTAAAGTCGGGCCATTCGTCTGGCTCCCAGGAGTTCTCGCTCGTGGATTCCTGGGCTTCTTCCTCTTCCAGAATGGATTCAAGAATGTCCCAAGCCATTGGTTCGTCGTCGTCAGACGAACCGTCCCACTCGGTCTGTGCAACGTCAGCCGCCACCCGTGCCTCGCGCTCCGGATCGGGAGCGTCACTGGATCGCTCGAAGGCCTCGTCGTCCTCACGCGGGAACGACCAGAGCGTTCGACCTTCTGGCTGAGGATCGGCGTCATCGTCCGGCCACTGCGCCCAGGTCTCGTCTGCATCGGTATCCGCTGTTGCACTGCGACTCCCGTTCGATGAACGGGATGGCCCGGTGGCTGCCATCTTTGGGGCACGACCCGACTGTGCCTTTCCATCGCCCGTCGACTCACCAAACGACCAGAGTGAGCGAGCACCGGTATCCGATGTCGCGTACTCTGGCTCTTCGGTTTGCTGCGGACGCCGAATACGCTGCTCGTGCTCGGGAACGAAGTCTTCTGCCTCCTCCGTCACTGGCTCGATCGCTTCCTCTTCTACAGATTCCTTTACCCGTTCATCGGGCTTGAGGAAGAGAATGAGCGGCGTCCAGACCATCACGGTGAGCATTGATACCCCGAGGTGAATGCTCCAACGTGCTGCCTCCTCCGGCACGATGACCAGCATGGAAAGGCTCGCAAATGTCCATATCACGAGACCGACCTCAACCGCAACACCGACCAGCCACATAATATAGGGACGACGCCTTTTCGCTGTATCGGACCGCTCCTCGGCGTTCTTTCGGGACGAAAGCATCGCCGGGGCCGCGAGGGCCAACGTAAGCGTTGAAGCAACAAGCGCAGCGGTCAGAGCACCAGCATGGTCGGGGAAAATATAGACGGCGACCAAACTGCTAATGGGAACGGCAAACGGAAGCGCGACTCTCATAGATGGACAGGCATCTTTACGGGGGGCGCAGGCGGCGATCCGTGTACATCGGACACGACATTCCCGCGGAGTTACTGTGGTAACGAAACCAAGCCCAGCATCACTCGCATCATCTTTTGGATGACCGACGGTGGGCGAAAGCACCGTAGCATGGTCGACAGCAAATCCAGGGCTCGACTCCGTACGGATGAGCTCGAAGGTGGGTACGGGATTGAACGGATCCGCGTCCATGTGCCCATACGATCATCTCGGCACGCACCCGACATCCGTGGTCCTTTCGCAGGGGGATGCGTACCAGCAACCGCGCCCGGCGTCCGGCACTGCCGAATGCCCATTCTCCCGCCGGACGAGTGGACAAACCATCTGACGATGCTCAATCCGAGATCCACACGGCGTTGCGAACATTGTCTCTCGGCGTTTCCGATTCCGTGTTCGTACCATCTGTCCAACGGAATCCATATGCGTCGCTTGCAAGCCATAAGGTGACATCGACCCTGCAGCACAGGCACGTCGACACATTGCGAGACGTTCACGCGAACACTCACCACCCGAGAAACTGCGGGGAACGAGTGACGGTTTAGCCGACGTGACTTTCTGAAAGCAACGAAGCAACCTATGCTCGACGTCATCATCATCGGTGCAGGCCCCGTCGGCCTCGCGTGCGGTATTGAAGCCAAGCGGCGTAATCTGAACGCACGCATCTTCGATAAAGGAGCGCTCTGCAACTCTTTTATCGGCTACCCCACGCAAATGGAGTTTTTCTCGACGCCGGAACGCCTTGAAATCGGCGGGTACCCGTTCTCCACGCGGGAATACAAGCCACGCCGCGAGGAGGCGCTCGATTACTACCGGCGCGTTGCGACAACAGAAAACCTCGACATTGCGCTGTACGAAGGTGTCTCGACCGTGAACGGCGGCGATGGAAATTTCACCGTCGTCACGGAAAAAGACGATTACCGCGCTCGCAAAGTCATCGTCGCAACTGGGTTCTACGACATTCCGAACCGCCTGGACGTGCCGGGCGAGGACCTAGACAAGGTCACGCATTACTTTAAGGAGCCCTATCCGTACGCTCTCACCGATGTCGCCATCGTCGGCGCAGCGAACTCTGCCGTAAAAGCAGCCCTTGCCTGCTTTCGGCACGAGGCGAACGTAACCATGATCGTGCGGGACAGTGGGATCGACGACACCGTGAAGTACTGGCTGAAACCCGATATCGAGAATCGGATTCGGGAAGGAAGCATCGATGCACTTTTCGACAGCGAGGTCTCAGCCATCACGCCGACGTCGCTTATCGTTGATACGCCAGACGGAACGAAGGAGATCGATAACGACTTCGTCCTCGCCATGACCGGATATCGACCGAATTACGCGATGCTCGAATCGTTCGGCATTGCTATTCGAGACGATGAGGCACGAACGCCCGTGCACGACGAGGAAGGGAAAACCTTCGAAACCAACCGTTCCGGACTCTATCTCGCAGGAACGGTCTGCGGCGGATGCGATACGTCCCGGTGGTTCATCGAAAACGGCCGATTCCATGCTGAGAGAATCGTGGACCACGCAGCTGCACATCTTCAGGAATCGGTTGCGGTCGACGCGTAATCGCCAGCGTCTTGGTCAGAAATCCAGTGACATAGAAAACGCGACGACCCCGTCCGGGCCGTCGCGTTTCTGTTTTTCTTCAATCTACAAGCCGCTGCTAACGGATTTTAACGGATCGAACGTCTTCGACCCCATCAAGGGATGCGATCTCTTCGAGCACAGCAGCAGGGACCTCGTCATCCACGCTCACCGCGGTCAGCGCCATCTCACCGCGTGCCTTCCGGCCGAGCGCCAGCGCACCGATGTTCACGTTGGCCTTCGCCAGCAGATCTCCGACCGTCGCTAGCATGCCGGGACGATCAACGTTGCGGTATAGAATCATCTCTCCTTCCGGCTTCGCCTCCAGTTCGTAGGTGTCGATCCGGACGATGCGCAGATCCGTTCCATGGAAGATGGTCCCGGCCACGACGTGCGTCTCGTCTCCGGCTTTGACCTCGACCTCAATTAAGTTCGTATAGCTACCGTGCTCGGCCTCTCGGGTCTCACTGAAGCGGAGCCCCATGTCTTCAGCAAGCACCGGTGCATTGATGAAGTTGACCGGCTCGTCGGCCCACTGGTTGAGCACGCCCCGAAGTGCTGCGACTGATAGAACCTCCGCGTACCGACGCGGCACTTCACCGCGACACTTCACCGTCAGGCTCTGTGCGTTTCCTTCCATGAGCTGGTAGGCGATCTGCCCGAGGCGGTCGGCCAGCTCCAGATATGTTTGCACCTCCGGCTGCGCGGCCATCCGAATCGCCATGCCGTTCACCGGTGTCATCACGGGTTCTCCCATCAACCCGTTGATCACCTGCTCCGTGATCTGCTGGGCGACCTTCTCCTGCGCCGCCCCGGTCGTCGCGGCAATATGCGGTGTCGCAACCACATTCGGATGCTGAATAAGCTCGGTGAGCTCCTCGGGGGGCGGCTCCTTCGAGTAAACGTCGAGAGCCGCGCCGGCAACCTTCCCGGCCTTGAGCGCATCGAGAAGCGCCATCTCGTCGACGATGCCCCCGCGTGCACAGTTCACGACGCGTACGCCGTCCTTGCAGCGCTCAAAGGCCTCGGTTCCCAGCAGACCTCGCGTCTCCTCATTCATCGGCGTATGAATCGTGATGAAGTCGCTGTTTTCGATCAGTGTATCGAGATCGACGAGCTCGATGTCATGGCGCGCAGCGACCTCCTCTGACACCAGCGGGTCAAATCCCAGGAGCTTCATGCCGAAGCCCTGCATGCGCTCGGCTACGGCTCGTCCAACTTTGCCAACCCCGACGATTCCGAGCGTCTTGCTGTGGAGCTCCGAGCCGGAGAACTTCTTCCGCTCCCACTTTCCACTCAACAGCGACCGATTGGCCTGCGGGATGGTGCGAGCAAGCGCCTGCATCATCGCCGTGGTATGCTCCGCCGTCGAGATGGTATTTCCGTCCGGCGCGTTGCACACGAGGACGCCTTTGCGCGTGGCAGCATCCAGATCGATGTTGTCAACGCCGACCCCGGCTCGTCCGATGACCTCCAGGTTGTCGGCCAGTTCGATCAACTCGGCCGTGACGGTCGTGCCACTTCGAACGATCCACCCATTGGCAGATGAGACGTGCTCTCGAAGCGTCTCTTCGTCGTACTCAAGAAGCAAATCTACCTCGAACCCCTTGTTCTCCAGCATGTCGGTGCAGACCGGATCGACGGGGTCCGTAATCAGAACTGTATGAGGCATAAAGCCGGGCTCAGATTTCGTGGGAAGAAAGGCAAGACCGTACGCTTGTAAGGAAGCCACCGTTGCCGTCGAACGCAGGAGGCGCTCCGTAAAGAAACCGCCAACTCTGCACACAGTCTCCACCCAAATCCGGCCTGCTCTCCACGGAAGCGCTTCCGATGCACGTAACGGAGCCCGGGCGGACCCTACGGCTCCCGGCGCTGGCTATCCCAGAAAGTCTCGCAGCCATCCCCGCATCTCCTTGATCCCGCGTCCGGACTTCGAAGACGTGAGAATAATTGGAACGGACCGTCCGACCTCCTCCAGACGTTTCTCCAGACGCTGGACCGTTTTAAAGCGCTCGTTTCCAGAGAGCTTGTCAGCCTTCGTTAAAGCGATGAGATACGGCACATCACTCCCCCGCATGAAGTCGATCAGGTCCTCGTCCTGCTCCATCGGAGGATGCCGGCTATCGATCAGGTGAACGACCGCACGCAGCGTCTGCCGTTCGTCTAGATACTGCTCGATCAGGTTTGCCCATTTCTCCCGCATGCTCTTCGAGACGCGGGCGTAGCCGTATCCCGGTAGGTCGACGAAGTAGTACTTCCCATCGATGAGAAAGAAATTGAACTCCGTCGTCTTGCCGGGGCGCTTGCTGACGTACGCAAGCTTTTTGCGGCTCATCACTGCGTTCAGCATCGAGCTTTTCCCAACATTGGACCGACCAACGAAGGCAATCTCTGGGCGGCCGTCGCGAGGCAATTGCTTCCACGAAACAACCCCTTTCGTAAATTCTGCTTTGTCAAACATGATGTAATGCGAAGGGCTAAATGCGGAAGGCGAAATGGAAGTGCGAACGCTTCGGTATGCGGAGGCGAGCCGATAAAAAAGCGCCGCGCTTCCGTTTCCGGAGACGCGGCGCCACTGTCTGTCGGGGTCGGGAGCGGAGGGCAAACGTTCTCCGCTGGTTGACCTACCCGATCGTCTCTTTGACCGTTTCGCCGATGAGCGCCGGGTTTTTGACGACCGTTGCGCCCGCTTCTTCGAGCGCGGCGAACTTGGCTTCTGCCGTTCCTGAGCCCCCGGACACAATCGCGCCCGCGTGACCCATGCGGCGCCCCGGAGGTGCCGTCTGGCCAGCGATGAAGCCAAAGACCGGCTTGGTCATGTGTTCTTTGATGAAGGCCGCGGCTTCCTCCTCCGCCGAGCCTCCAATTTCACCGATCATCACGACGGCGTCCGTGTCG
Organism: Longibacter salinarum; assembly: GCF_002554795.1. Taxonomy (NCBI): domain Bacteria; kingdom Pseudomonadati; phylum Rhodothermota; class Rhodothermia; order Rhodothermales; family Salisaetaceae; genus Longibacter; species Longibacter salinarum. Next base: position 18,308 of record NZ_PDEQ01000004.1, read on the forward strand.
TCGTCAGCTTCGAACAGCTTGAGGACATCGATGAAGCGCGTGCCGATGACGGGATCACCGCCGATGCCAACCGCCGTGCTCTGGCCGTAGCCGGCGCGCGTAAGCTGGTCGACCGCCTCGTACGTCAGCGTACCGGAGCGGGAGATGACACCGATGTTGCCGGGCTCAAAGATCATTGCGGGCATGATGCCGATCTTAGCCTCTCCGGGAGTGATCACGCCCGGGCAGTTCGGACCAATGAGGTGGGCACCGGACTTCTGGACGTAGTGATACGTCGGCTTCATGTCCTTGACCGGGATGCCCTCAGTGATGCAAATGATCACTTCGATCCCGGCTTCTGCCGCCTCCTGAATGGCGTCTGCGGCGAAGGGCGGCGGAACGAAGATAATAGAGGTATTGGCTCCCTCCTGTTTGACGGCTTCCTCCACCGTGTTGAAGACGGGGCGGTCGAGGTGCGTTTGACCACCTTTGCCAGGGGTCACGCCGGCCACGACGTTCGTGCCGTACTCGATCATCTGCTCCGCGTGAAAGGTGCCCTCCGAGCCGGTAAAGCCCTGCACCACCAGGCGGGTGTCCTTATTGACCAGAATGCTCATGCGTAGACGAGGCTGCTTTGAGTTGGCGTGTCGTGCTCGATATCGGATTGGCGCTCTCGCGCAGGCGCTCATGCCCGCGAATCGCCCGATTGTTCGAACGACGAGCGGCGCCTGCGCCCTCCACGGTGTCGATGGTACGGTGCACACCGCGCAACCGCAAAATCTCCGGCATTTCTTCGTCCGCGAGACGGCGCTGCGGCGTTTGGCGTAGCAACGGTAGAACGTAGCCCGGGCGCATGTCGATGCTCTGGCGAACCAACGGCGATACGCGGCGGGCGCATTGCGATGCGCCCTTACGGGACCTGGCTTTCCACGCTTGCGGCCAACCATCTCTCCGTTTCTACCGTCCACACCTTCACACTTCCATACCTTCAGACGTCCCCATCCCCCCGCACCTCACCGCTCATCCCTCATTGATTCGTTCGACGGCTTGGCCGACCTGAAGGAGTAGGGACTCGTCGAAGTGGCGGCCGATCACTTGCATGCCAACAGGTAGGTTCGGCTCGGAGGGGTGCCGCCCGATGGGAACGGAGAGGGATGGGACGCCGGCCAGACTCGCGGGCACCGTAAACACATCGCTGAGATACATGGACAGCGGGTCGTCCGTTTTCTCGCCGAGACGAAATGGCGGCGTCGGGGTCGTCGGTGCAATCAGAACGTCACACGACTCGAACGCTCGATCGAAGTCATGACGGATGAGCGTCCGCACGCGCTGTGCTTTCTCGTAGTACTTGTCGTAGTAGCCCTCGGACAGGACATACGTCCCGAGCATGATGCGACGCTTGACCTCTTCGCCAAAGCCCTCCGTTCGCGACCGCGTGTACAGGGCGTCCAGTGTCGAGTTCGTATCCTTAAGTTGGGTCGCGATCCGCTCCGCGCGCTGCGCATTGCCATTTCGCTCGGCCTCCTGCTTTGCTTCTTTGAGCTCCGCTCGCTGTTCCTGAAGCACCTCGACGGTGTCCTCCTCGGAGGCCCGATGACCGTAGCGGATGCCGTCGTAGCGAGCCAGATTGCTTGACGCCTCCGCTGTTGCCAGGAGGTAATACGTTGCAACGCCATGCTCAGTATGCGGCAGCGACACCTCATGGACGACGGCTCCATCATCTTCGAGTGCCTCGACCTGCGCACGGACCATCCGATCGATATCCGGGTCGATGCCCTCGGCAAAGTACTCTTTCGGAATACCGACGCGAAGCCCCGAGACGGTATCTCCCACCGTCACATCGAGCGCTTCGAGGTAGTCCGGCACATCGACGGGCGCACTCGTGCTATCGGACGCGTCTTCCCCGGCAATGATGTTCAACACGGTGGCGATGTCTTCCACCGAGCGCGCCATCGGACCGATCGTGTCAAGCGACGAGGCGTACGCGACGAGGCCCGAGCGGCTGACCCGTCCATACGTCGGCTTCAGCCCGACCGTCCCGCAAAACGCGGAGGGCTGCCGGATCGAGCCGCCGGTATCGGACCCGAGCGCAATGTGGCAAAAGCCGGCTGCGACCGCTGTAGCGGATCCCCCCGACGAGCCCCCCGGCACAAATTCTGTATCGTGTGGATGCCGAACAGGACCAAAATGGGATGTCTCATTCGACGACCCCATGCCGAACTCGTCGCAATTCGCCTTCCCGATAAAGATCGCTCCGGCTTCCCGTAATCGCTCAATGACCGTCGCATCGTAGAGCGAGGAAAAGTTCGCAAGCATCTTGGACCCAGCGGTCACCTGCTGGCCCCGGATGCAGATATTGTCTTTTACGGCGAGGACGAGACCGGACAGAGGACGCGCATTTCCGCGCTCACGCTGGCTGTCCAGGTAGCGCGCATGGTTGAGCGCTCCGTCCCGATCCACGGTCAGCAGAGCGTTCAATTCCTCATTCCTCTCATCGATGCGCTGCAAAAAGGAAGAGACCAGCTCTTCGCAACTGGTCTCTCCTTGCTCAATCGCCCGGTGGGCTTCAGCAAACGTCGGCATGTTCATCGTACAACGGGGAAGAATCGCTGCGGGAAAGGATCGAGGCGAAGCGTCGAACGAAGACGTACATGGCAGTAGCCACGTGGATTACCACCGCGCGAGCTACTTGGACTCGGAAGCTGCGTCGTCGCCGGGATTGTCCGCGCGGGCGGGCTCCGGCGGAGCGTCGTCCGTCGACTCACGTGCGACCGGCTCTTGCTGCTGCTGACGAGCCTGCGGCGCTCCCTGTTGCGGCGGGCGCGGCTGATCGATCTGGCGTCGCTGGTCCTCTGCCTGCAACTCGCGAGAAATCTCATTCGTCGCATCCTTGAATTCACGGATGCCCTTACCGATGCCCCGAGCGATTTCGGGAATCTTGTTCGCCCCGAATATCAACAGGACGACGAGGAAGATAAGAAAGAGTTCTAGAGGGCCGGGAGTACCCATGGTAAAGCGGGGTATGTGATGGTTCGTTCTCGTCGCGAAGCCGCAACGGTGGTCGTACTCACTGCACCTTCGGCAGTTCGCACCACGTGCGTGAATGGATAGCGAACGCCAACCGCGCCACGATCGAATATGCTCCGACCTGGCTGACCTGGCCTCGCCACTACAGTTCCTACAATCGATCAGCGGCGGATCTGATTCATACGCTTTCTCGAATCCCATCTCAACGCCGGTCGGCCCCATCAAGCATTTCTCGTGAGACGAAACCGCCTGCCCGTCGATTCGGTTACGCAGGCACGAGATCTGAACCGTCTATACCGCGCTCAGATCGCCCTCTTTTTGACCTGACTAACGCCCTGCATGACTCTTACCCGCGACGATATTCTGGACTGGCCGAAAGCCGAACTTCACTGCCACCTGGACGGCTCTCTTCGCCTCGACACGATGATTGACATCGCGGAGAAGGAGGGCAAAATGCAGGTTTTACCCAGTGACACGGTCGAGGGCCTGAAGGAAATCCTCCGTGAGGTCGACAATTCGGAGACGTTGGAGGCATATCTAGCCTGGTTCCGATACACCATTCCCCTCCTGCAGACGAAAGAGGCGCTGTACCGTTGCACGTACGAGTTGGCAGAGGATAATGCGAAAGAGAACGTACGGCACCTCGAACTCCGGTACGCTCCGATCCTCCACACCGAGGAAGGGCTATCGCTGGAAGAGGTCAATGAGACGGTCCTGCAGGCGTTGAAAGACGCAGAGCGCGACCTCGACATCAATACCGGCCTCATCATCTGCGGCCTGCGCGATCGGTATGAGAGCGCGTCGATGCGCCAGGCTGAACTCGCAGCCGAATACCGCCACCGCGGCGTCGTCGCGTTCGACCTGGCAGGCGGCGAGGCTGGAAACCCGCCCAAGGGCCACCTGCATGCCTTTTATCACGCGCGAAACCACCTGCTCAACCTGACAGTCCACGCCGGTGAATCCTGGGGGCCGGACTCGATCCGGCAGGCCCTTTTCTACTGCGGTGCACACCGTATTGGCCACGGAATATCTCTTCAGGAGGACCCTGAGCTGATGCAGTATTTTGCCGACCATCGCATCCCTCTTGAAATGTGCCCGACGTCGAACGTGCAGACGCACGTGGTCCCGAGCCTGGAGGCGCATCCGATCACGACGTACGTCAAGAACGGCGTGCCCGTAACGGTCAACACCGATAACAGACTCTTCAGCCGGACATCGGTCACCGACGAACTGTGGAGCGTTTACCAGTACTGCGACATTGATGCGGAGGAACTCCGGGAAGTGGCCATCAATGGCTTTCGGTATGCCTTTATCCGACGCGATGAAAAACAGGCGTTGCTACGATCTGTGATCGATGATTTCCCTCTCGCTCCAAGTGACGAAACACCGGTCTGGTAACGGGTCCACGCACGTCTCGCTTGCCCCCTTCCCACCCTTCGTGAGTCCATGACGCAGATCCTCCCAACCGCCGTCTCTCTCCACGGCTCGGTATCCATCCCCGCCGACAAATCGATCTCCCACCGTTCGGCGATGCTCTCGGCGCTCGCGGACGGCACGTCCCGAATCCGCAACTTCCCGCGATCAGCGGACCCCCTGTCGACGCTGCGGGTCCTTCGCGGCCTGGGCGTATCGATCCATCGCGACAACGACGATGTTCTCGTCGTCGAGGGTGTCGGTATCGACGGACTGCGCCCCCCCGACGCGCCGCTCGACTGCGGAAACTCCGGGACGACGATGCGCCTCATGTCCGGAATCCTCGCAGGCCAGCCATTCGGCAGCGTTCTGACGGGCGATGAATCGCTCCAGATGCGGCCGATGAAACGAATCGCAGACCCGCTGCGAGCGATGGGCGGCCGCGTGACGCTTGTAGATGGCCATGCGCCCATCCGTCTCCGTCCGGCGCCCGAAGGCGGTCTCAAGGGCACGAAGTACCGGCTACCCGTGGCATCGGCCCAGGTGAAGTCATGCGTCCTTCTCGCCGGGCTTTACGCACGTGGCCGGACGACCGTCATTGAGCCCACGCGCTGCCGTGATCACACGGAACGAATGCTCGGGCTGGAAACACACGAAGTCGGGGGCGAACGGGAGATTTACGTCGATGGCGGCCACCGTATCGAACCTGGAACGTGGACGGTCCCGGGTGACTTCTCCGGCGCCGCATTCTTCATTGTCGCGGCGACGATTACACCGGGCAGTGAGATTCTAATCGAGAACGTCGGCCTAAACCCATCCCGAACGGCGCTAATCGACGTGCTTCGAGAGATGGGCGCAGACATCCGAATCGAAAATGAACGAGCCGAAGGAAGCGAGCCCATTGGCGACATCCTCGTGTCCTCTGCCCCGCTTCATGGCGTAGAGGTCGGCGGCCGCGTAATTCCAAACTTGATCGACGAGGTCCCCGTCCTGGCCGTTGCGGCCGCGTGCGCAGAGGGGCAAACCGTCATTCGGGACGCAGAAGAGTTGCGCGTCAAGGAAACCGATCGCCTTCACGCCATCACGGAGAACCTCCGGGCCATGGGCGCGGAAATCGACGAGCGCCCAGATGGCCTCGACATCGAAGGAAACGGGCCGAACCTCCTTGGCACGACGGTGCGAAGCTTTGACGATCACCGCATTGCGATGGCCATGGGCGTTGCAGCCTGCGTCGCCCACGGTCCGACGCAAGTCGTCGACGCGAAGTGCGCACGCGTATCGTTTCCCGGGTTCTGGGACGAACTGGATCGTCTCGCGAAGCCACGGTAAGTTAGAGCCTACATGTGGACGGATCCTTTACGCCACGCCCGCCCGGCCCCCCTGCCTTTTCTGACTTGCCTACTCCCTCCATGCATCGTGCATATCTTCGTCTGTTCGGGCTCCTTCTGGTCGCCCTTTGTGTCACGCTCCCCTCTGCGCCGGTTCTCGCTCAGGAAACGCCTCCCGCCGCCCCCGACCGCACCGAAGGAGATGGCCCCTACGACCGCCTCATCCTTCGAGGCGCCACGCTGATCGACGGTACGGGCGCGCCTCCGATCGGCCCAGTCGATATTGTCGTTGAGGATGACCGTATCACCGAGATCCGCAGTGTGGGGTACCCGGGCGTTCCCATCGACAAGAGTGAGCGTCCAGCTCCCGGTGACCGAGAAATCGACCTGTCCGGCCACTACATCCTGCCGGGGTTCGTCGACATGCATGCTCACCTCGGAGGCATCAGTCAGGGAACGACGGCCGAATACGTCCTCAAGCTCTGGATGGCCCACGGCATTACGACGGTGCGAGAGCCTGGAAGCTTCAACGGGATGGACTGGACCTTCGAGCACCGAGAGCGGAGCGCCGCCAACGATATCGTCGCCCCCCGGATCGTAGCCTACGTCGGCTTCGGAATGGGCGAAGATCAGCCTCCAACCACGCCTGAGGCCGCACGCTCCTGGGTGCAAAGCGTGAAGGAGCGCGGCGCGGAGGGTATCAAATTTTTCGGTGCCGCGCCGAACGTCATGAAGGCCGCCCTCGACGAGGCAAAGGAACAGGGCCTTGGCACAGCCATGCACCATGCTCAACTGAACGTGACGCGCGTCGACGCACTCACGTCGGCTAGCTGGGGGCTCACGACGATGGAGCACTGGTATGGCCTACCGGAAGCGCTCTTCACCGACCGGGTCATCCAGGATTATCCGCCCGACTACAACTACAACAACGAGCAGCACCGATTTGGCGAGGCGGGCCGACTCTGGAAACAGGCCGCAGCCCCGGGCAGCGACCACTGGAACGCGGTCATGGATTCGCTCATCACCCTCGACTTCACGATGGTCCCGACGCTCACAATCTACGAAGCCAGTCGAGACCTGATGCGCGCCCGTCATGCCCCCTGGCACGACGAGTATACGCTGCCATCCCTCTGGGAATTCTACCAGCCCAGCCGCCGCGCCCACGGCTCCTACTGGTTCCACTGGACGACGCAGCACGAGATCGACTGGAAGGAGAATTACCGTTTGTGGATGACCTTCCTGAACGAATACAAAAACCGTGGAGGACGTATTGTGACCGGCTCCGATAGCGGCTACATCTACAAGCTCTATGGCTTCGGCTACGTGCGCGAACTGGAGCTGCTTCAGGAGGCCGGTTTTCACCCACTGGAGGTCATTCAGGCTGCGACGCTGAACGGCGCAGAGACGCTCGGCATGGACGACGAGATTGGCTCGATCGAGGTTGGCAAGAAGGCAGACTTTGTCGTGGTCGACGAGAATCCTCTCGAGAATCTGAAAGTCCTCTACGGCATCGGGGCCTTGAAGCTGGATGACGAAACCGACGAGCCAACCCGCGTCGGAGGCGTGAAATACACAATTAAAGACGGCATCATCTACGACGCGCCTGCCCTGCTCGAGGACGTCCGGCAGATCGTCGAGGACGCGAAGGCTGCTGATGAGTAACATCGGACGTGCCACGGTAAGCACACAAGCGCCCCGGACCGGTGTACCCGGATCGGGGCGCTTTTTTAGTGGCGGCCGAGTTTACGCGTCCTCCAGTCCATCATCGAGAAAGTCGCGAGCCGGCGGCAAGTGCTCCGCCGGTACCCAGCGGTGCGTGTCCATAACAACGCTGCCATCCGTATCGAAGGCCACCTCCTCACTACGAAGCCGCTCCTCCATCACCGTCGGCGTCTCGAAAAATCGTGCGCCCGTCAGTTCGCCGTTTCGGTTCACGACGCGGTGACAGGGAAGGTCGCTTCCGACCGCAGCGTTCATCGCCCACCCGACGGTCCGCGCCGCCGCTCGGGTGCCAACGTATTCCGCAATGTCGCCGTACGTCGCGACGCGTCCAACGGGAATTTTGGCTACAACGTGCCAGACGCGTTCGTAGAAGGAGGACCGGGAAGTAGACAAGGGGTAGGCGTTCTATATTGTCAATAATCGGTATTTCTACGGCTCCGCTACGTCAAGCTCAATGGTTCGTGACGATGTAGACTGTGCAACATCGTCGGTCATTTCAACAGTGAGGCGGATGGTATCTCCGTCTTCGACCTCCACGTCTCCCAGGTCAACCAGAATATACTCCTCAACGCGGCTGGAAGAGCCTTCTTGCGTCACCTCCGTGGAGCTACGCTCGAACTGATCGCGAAGTAACCAGCGCGGCGATCTCACCTCTACGTCGTACTGGACGGTATACTGGACTCGGTCGTCCGATCCATATCGCAGATTATACGCCTCAAAGTAGATTACAAGCTGATCGTCCGGCTGAATCTCCATCCGCGGCGTAGGCGTCGCGGCAGATTCTATGGACGAGCCAACGAGCGATTGGATCTCGACATCCCGTGGAAGAAGCATGGGACGAATGTCGCTGAGCAGGAGTCGTCTCCCCGTCTCGTCCAGCGGGGAGAGGTCACGCTCCCAGTCAACGGCGTAGGAGAACGGAGGCCCGTACTGGACAACATCTTCCTTGATCGTCGACATGTGCGCGTTCGTCTGGAGGGCGAGATGCTTTGCATTTTTTGGTAAAGCGAACGTGAGGCTATTCGTTCTGCCTTTGCTCACATCCGCTGAAGCATCTTCAAATACGACGAGTTGGCGCTCGGCCCCGATGGACTGATAAGACGGGTCGCGTATGCTGACGTTTACCTCCACGGAGCGGTCCTGGTATCGACTAAGGGAGGAGCGTCGAAAGCGTTTCACGACCGACTTATCCGGTTGCAGCTCCTCCGGCTCCATCGCCCAATCTAGCACCACCCTCGTCGTGCCATCCGGATTCAAGAAGCGAGACGTGATGTACTGTAGATCAGCCGTTGGGAGCTTGATGACCTCCGTCGCCTGCGCTGGCATTTCCTTATCTCGGCGTCGTTCAAAGTTTCTATCCGCGGCCTCCACCTCCGACACGATGCGAGTGGCCACGACCGATGGTTGTTCGTTTACTGGATACGACATCCCCCCGAGTTGAGCCACCCTCCTGTTCTCCTCAATCAAGGAAGCGTACTTCCACGTGTCCAGATAAGCAAAGGCGATATGGTCCTGGTAGTAGGCCAGACGCTCGTATACAAGAGACATAATACCCAACAAGCGCACCGCATTTTGATTACCGCGCCTAGATGGACTGAGCGCCAAAGCTCGTTGCCGTTTTGGTATCAAATCCGTTGACCTACCGAGCTCAAATTCATCGTCGTCTTCGATAAAAAGAAACGATCCATTTTGAGCTAGGGCCGGGTAACTCCAAATCTCGTTTTCCGGAAAACCGTCAATCATAGACAGGTTGTGCATCTCATCCCAGTTCACCTGGTCAACGCGGGACGGCGGTCCGTATTTCACATAGATGAGCCCCCGATCATCAAAACCGCTAACTGACTCGGACGAAGCATACTCTCGCTCCGCAATCTGAACCCGTTCGACGTGCTCCAGGAGTCGCTCATTGCCCGGCGTCGAAGGCACTACGTCTTGCATTCGCCACCAGGCCAGCAACCGCTCGCCAGCCTCATCTGCGAACACCCACTCGTCTGGCTCGTCCCGGTCTCCTTCGCTCACAACAGCGTCGTAGGTTGAGTCCGCGAGCATAAACACCATCTGTGAGAATCGCTTTCGCACCGCGTCTCGGTCTTCAACTGAAAGCTGGTCTGCACTCGCACGTTGCAGAATACAGAGATAGAGTTTCGCGGCTCGTTGCTTCGACACGCGGGATTCCTCCTTTGACAGACGATCCATTTCTGCATCAAGCGAAACAACGCCCTGTTCGCAGAGCCCTGGATTCGTAAACCGACCTGCATGCGCGTCCGAAGTCACGCCAACCTGCAAGAAGGTACTCAGATATAGAGCGATGGCTGCATAAATATGCATGATAACCCCCTTCTAATTACATGATACACATTGCTTATATACCCAGGTCTTCTACGTTTGTTCAAACGCTCGCTCTCGTTTTCAGGATTGTAAAAGGTCGCTGCAACCAGCAGGATACCGGTTCGCACGCCTTGGCTAGATACACAAAAAAAGCCGGAGCCTCGCTAAGAGACTCCGGCTCGTGGCGCTTTGTTTGTAAATCCAACACGGATGGCACATCCATCCGGTGGATCGTTGCAAACCTTAGAGTCCCGGGGGAATGAGAAGACCATCGATCACGTGTACGACACCGTTTGAAGCTTCGATGTCGGCGAGATCGATGACCACCTGTGCATCACCGTTGATCTCAATAACGGTTTCACCATTGGCCGTTCCCGACGTAATGGTGAGCTCTTCGCCATTCAGGGTTTGCACCTGCTGCGAAGATCCCAGGTCTTCGGAAAACGTCTCCGAAGCAACAACGTGGTATTGAAGGATTTCGACGAGTTGGGCTTCCGTCAGCTCGTCGCCAACGACGACGCCATCACCATCGGCGTCGAGCGAGGCAAGCGTAGCGTTGATGGCTCCACTCGTCGGAGCAAATACAGTGAACGGCCCCGCGGAATCATCCTTAAAGGTTTCAGCCAGCGGCGTGTCGGCTGGATAAGCGCTAACGAGACTGGCGAGCGTCCCCGTTTCATTGAGGATGTTCAGCCGTTCAGCAATGTTGATCTCGCTGTTCGTAATCGTCGGATCTGCCGTCTCATCACATCCCATGAGTCCTATTACAACCAGGACTAGGGCCACGTGACGAAGCCAGGATAGGGATGGGCGCATCGTAGAGAATATGTTCATGTCAACAAGAGGGGATCATCGGTAATTCGGAGGAATCTCCTCTCTGCGTTCCACAGTTCCGAACGCAGAGAGGAGCGGTTCAGATCATTCGCCAGGTTTAGTATCCCGGGTTCTGATCATCCTCACTAATTTCGCTGTTGATTTCGATCTCGGTCTGCGGGATCGGCAGGATCCGCTGAGGATCGCCTTGGACCGTCGTTCGCATCGGGGAGCCCGTGCGCACGAGGTCATGGCGGTAGTCGCCTTCGAACGCCAACTCAAGGCGGCGCTCAAGGAGAACCGCGTCGATCAGATCTTGCTGCGACGATGTGTTCACCGAGGAGGCGCCTGCGCGGGTCCGAACGGTGTTCAGGTAATCCTCCGCGTCGTCTTCGCGAGCAGCATAATCGGAGCGTGCGATAGCTTCCGCAGCGATGAGATACATCTCAGCACCGCGAAGCACGATGGCGTCATCACCGAAGTTGCTATCAGACCACTTGTTCGTCCATGGAGCACCGCCATACGCATAGATCAGGAAGTCGCCACTGTTCGGCGCGCTCGCCTGGCCCAATCCGCGTTCGTCCGAGGTTTCGTACAGGCTGATTAGATCCGATGTGGGGTTGATATCGCCACGTCCACCGAAGTCACTCGGCAGATAAAATGCACTTGGGAAATCGTTCGTACCCGAGTTGTCGATTTCATTGTTGGCGACACTGAAGATGATCTCCGTGTTCGTCTCGCTCACAGAAGCATAGATGGAGGAAACGGATTCAACGAGAGACATATCTCCGGAGCCGATGACCGCCTCGGCGTCGTCAATCGCGCCCTGGTAATCCCCCGTATAGAGGTTCACTTTGGCCCGGAGTGCCTGAGCGGCCGTACCCGATCCTCGGTTCCGATTCGAGATGCCACCGAGTTTACTGACGGCATCATTCAGATCCGTATAGATCTGGGAGTACACCGCGTCGACCGTTGCACGCGGCTGATCGGTAAATTCCGAATCGGTCGCCTGCTCTAGCGTACGTAGTGGTTCGAGGGTGAGCGGGACGCCTAGCTGGTCATTCGTGCCACCGATGTTGTACGGCTGTGCAAACCACCGTACGAGATCGAAGTACATCAGCGCGCGAAGGAACTGTGCCTCGCCGGTGATGCGATCGAGGTCGGCAGAGCTAATATCCGGAACCTCAGATGCGCGAGCGATGATGGTGTTGAGACGCAAAATGACATCATAGTGATCGTCCCATACCGTCAGGCTCGGGCCGTGCGTCGACGTAATATTAAAGCTTTGGGCCGCAGACCATGTGCTGAAGGATCCCGAGAAACTCGAGTTTCCACTTTGAAAATCCGCAGCCACGACCGGGAACCCGCCGTAGTTGCCGGGAAGCTGTAGGCCGTCATAAGCACCGTTAAGTGCAGCTTCCGCATCCGTGACGGAGGTGAAAGCCTCCTCTTCAGGGATGCTTTGCTCCGGCTCCACATCGAGCGTGTCGCAACCGACCAACCCGAGGGCCAGCACGGCGGCGACGAGAATCGTAAAGGTGTGTCGAGCAATCATGAGTTGTTTCCTGTATTTCAGTAAGTCGAGGAGGCAGCGCACGAGCCCCCAGGTAGCTCCCTCTTCCCGGACAAACGCCGAGAAAAAGGGAGCTGTTGGGTGGCCATCGGAACGCGGGGCTTTTACCGCTTAGAGCGTGAGGCTAAAGCCACCAGTAATCGAGCGCTGCTGCGGAGCCGTGAAGAAGCTTTCACCGGAGTTCAGGACACCAAAGCTTCCGCCGGTGTTCACTTCCGGATCCCCTGTTCCATCGGTAATCTTGTCGAAGGTCAGGAGGTTCGTTCCTTTCACATAGATCCGCGCTCGGGAAATCTGAAGCGCGTTGAGCACGCTAGACGGAAGACTGTAGGACAGCGTCACGTCGCGAAGACGCAGGTAGCTACCATCCTGCAGCCACCGTGTGGATTGCCGCGTGTGATTGTCGGCGATGTCCGCGAAGTAGTTACGCGGTACGCCCGTGACGTCGCCTCGCTCCTGCCAACGGTTCATGTAGTTCTCGTGCAGGTTAAACGTTGCCGGGAGCATCATGAACCGGTAGGTGTCGTTGTAGATATCATGCCCTGTTTCGAACTGCAGAAGGGCACTCAAACTAACACCTTTGTAGCTGAACCGGTTGGTCAATCCGCCGGTCCATGTCGGAAGCACTTTTCCAACGTTCCGGCGATCCGTACCCGCCGAAGGGCTGGTTGTGAGGCTACCGTCTGCGGCTCTCCAGAGAGGCTTACCCGTAACCGGGTCAACACCTTCATACGGTATCAGGTTGAAATAACCGAGGGGCTCGCCTTCTGTGGCATACTGCACCCCGGATGGAATTTCCTCAACCAGATCCGTGACTTCATTCTTGAGCCACGAGAGGTTGAAGTTTGTTGTCCAGGAGAATGCGCCCGTAAGGTTGCGCGTCTCAAGACCGAGATCGACGCCCTGGTTCTTCATCGACCCGACGTTGCGGAAGTAGGAGTTGTATCCCTGGCTTCGCGGCACCGGAACCTCAAGGATGAGGTCATTGGTGGTCTTGTCGTAGTAATCTGCCGTCAGGAAAATCCGGTTATTGAAGAGACCAAGATCAAACCCGACATCAAGCTGCGTGACACGCTCCCACTTCAGGTCCGGGTTGGAGATCTGTGAGGGTACGAAGCCCGGCGTCCGGTTGTAATTGTTTCCAGCGGCAAACAGGCCCAGCTGCGGGAAAAAACCAATCTGGTCGTTTCCAGTCACACCGTAGCTCGCGCGAAGCTTCAGCTCCGAAAGAGCATCGACATCTTCCATAAACGACTCGTCGGAAACGAGCCAGGCAACCGATCCAGCCGGGAAGAATCCGTACTGGTTGTTTTCACCGAAGCGGGACGAACCATCAACACGAGCGGAAAACTCGAAGATGTAGCGATCGTTCAGCGTGTAATTCAAGCGGGAGAAGTAAGACTCCAGACCGCTCTTTCGATCGACGGTTGACGATGTCGTTACCGGCGTCGCGCCGGAAGCTACGTTCGGGAGTTCGTTGTTTGCGAAGTTATTTGCCTCCGCAAACACATTATTCCGGCGGTCAAACTCGAAGCTTGACCCACCCAGAATGCTTACGTCGTGGATGTCGTTGAATGTGTCCACGTAATTGGCGGTGTACGTCATCAGGTACTTCCGCTGCTCGCGGTAGTACTGAGCACCGAATCCGTTCGGCTGTCCATCCGTCGACTCTTGAATGTACCGGAAGTACTCGTCGACGACGAGCAGGTCACCACCAACCTCCGCCCGAAGCGTGAGTTTGTCGATCGGGTCCAACTGGATGAATGCATTACCGTACGTACGCCAGTTGTAGGCGTCCGCTTCGTTGAACTTGGACGATGCGACGACGTTGTCGGCGATGTTCCACGGGTTCTGGAAGTTGAATCCGCGATAATCACCGGGCTCCGGCGTTCCATCTTCTTCCTGATCGACACGAATCGGAACCACCGGTGGAACCAGCGCAGCAGACGTCAGCGGCGCCGACACCAGGTTATCCGACGAGGCACGATCATTCAGGGATCGCGTAACCGTCAGGTTAGCACCGGTACGTAGCCACGGCGTCGGGTCATGCTCAACATTGACGCGTCCGTTGATACGACGGAATTGGTTCTCAATGATGTAGTTCTGCAGATCGTCGTACGACCCACTGACGAGAAAACGTGTTTTCTCATCACCTCCGCGAACAGAGAGATTGTACGTCTGCGTAACGCCCGTCTGGAAGACCTCGTCCACCCAGTTATAGGTCGGAGCCTCATCGACCTCAGGCAGTGTCGGATAGCCAAAAACCTGTGTACCAACGTTCGGGTCGGCTGGGAAACCGAAGAAAGCACTCGCGTTAGCAAACCCTTCGCGATACACCTCGGCCCACTGTGAACCGTTAAGCATGGACCACTTCTCAACCGCCGGCGTGACCGCACCCGCTTCGTAGCCAAAGCTGACCTCGGTTTGCCCTGATGCTGATCCGCTCTTCGTGGTAATGAGAACCACACCATTCGCGCCTCGCGATCCGTAAATCGCCGTGGCGGACGCATCCTTGAGGATCTCAATGGACTGGATGTCAGACGGGTTCAGGTCGGCGAGCGCATTGGTCTGCTGCCCGAAGTCGGATGCCGACGTACCGGAAATAACCGGGATGCCGTCGATTACATAGAGCGGCTCGGTGCCAGACTGAATCGATGACGGTCCACGAACCTTAACGGAAATCGCGGCACCGGCAACACCGGAAACCGTCGATACCTGCACGCCGGAGGCGCGGCCCTGGAGCAGCTGCTCCGTTGACACAACACCTGCCTCAGCGACCTCGGCCGCGTCAATCGACGACACAGATCCTGAAACGCGCTGACGCTGCTGCTGGCCGTAACCGACAACGACAACCTCTTCGAGTTCTTCAGTCCGCGGCTGCAGCGCGAAATCCAGACTTGTGGTTTCGCCCGCAGCGACGTCGACGGTCTTCATCATCGGATTGTAACCGACGAACGAAGCCTGAACCTCGTGTGTCCCTTCAGGGACGTCAAACTCGAAGTTACCGTCTGCATCTGTTGCGCTACCGATACCGAGCTCTTGAACTCGAACAGTCGCGCCCGGCAGTGGGTCGCCGGTTGCTCCGTCCGTAACCGTACCGGATAATGTCCCGTCCTGTGCGAACACAGTCGCAGGTGCGAGGAGCAATATTGCCACCCCGCATAGAAGTTTAGTAAACAATGCCTTCATGGTTGATGTCCTCTGGTGAAACCGAGAAACGGTGAGATCCGATCGAGATTCCGATACTCCAGCTGGGTGCGTGTGGGACGCAGACCGAGCAGCAACCGAACCTCGAGCGTGTGTGAACTAACGTTGTAGCACTCACTTCATGGCTGAACAGTGGAAAAAACGTCCTGAAGCCATGAATTGGGACTCGTCACCCGGCGGCGAGCCGCAGTGGGACGCGGTCGGCGCAACGGAGAGAGTGCTGTGCACTGAGGCTGACGTTCATGTCATCCTCAGGAGCATGACGAGTATAAGTTTCGCAAAAAGAACGATGAAGTCAAGCGGAAGTCAGATTTCAGCACCACATCTGAGATAGGTGGGCCAACCAAGCTGGGAATCGCACAGTCGAATGACCACACTGCACGTTCCGTTTAGCGGTTGTCTACTGCGCACCACATCTTGATCAGAACAACGGAACAGCTGAGTGCACGCCTCTACATGCGTACCAGGCGGCTGAACGCATTCGGCCTAATACGAGTATCAGCGTTCATTTCCTGTTTCAACTCACCCCTTACGCGTTCTATACAGTCTAAATACCTGGTTGGTACAGTTCTGGAATGAAGCGGTGCGAAGTGATCATGCTGAAATGGCCTAGCGATCCGGCTACCATAGCGAGCATGGGCACGGTTCTCTTTCCTGATGATTTGCAGAAAAGTGATTATCGCCTCATGCTGGCTAAGGAATATATCTCGCTAAATCATGATTTCAAACTGACAATCACAATAGGCGCGGATTCCGGGTTAATGTTAAGCGCTGGTCTATGACTGAATAACGCTATGCGCTATGCTGCCTTGACATGTTCCTTTATGAATCGGTAACAATGTGCGAGCCATCCTTGAAGATGTCAAGGCGAATCTTGAAAATCATGTTCCGCAATCGTGCCAGACGGATACGACGCACTACTTGAGTTGACGATACGAATCAAGGTACTCGCGCGACAGACGGGGTTCTGATTCCCTTGTCTCACTCCGTTGGGAAAACAAACTGTACCGGCATAAAACCAACTTCATCACATTTGGACGTTCCCGAGGAGACGTTCGGCACGCGAATAGACAGCAAACCTTCCCGCTAGCGCTAACTATAACAACCCACTCGCATTCGATACGCTCTTCCGTCGTGATCTCCTGACTCCCTCAAACTGTGTCGACTCCCCCTATTCCTGCCCCCGCCCTTGACGCACTGCGAGATCTGTTCGGTGCCGATCGCGTCAAGCAAAACGTCCCCCTCGCCCCCTTCACGACCTTCCAGCTTGGCGGACCTGCTGATGTGTATGTCGAAGCTCAAACCGACGACGAGCTTGCACAAGCCATTCGCATTGCCCGTGAGCACGACGTCCACTTTTTCCTGTTAGGGATGGGAGCGAACGTTCTCGTGGGCGATCAAGGCTTTCGGGGCCTTGTGATTCGCAATGCGGCCACGCACACTGAGATTGATGCGGATGCAGGGACGCTCTGGGCCGAAAGCGGGGCAATCATGTACCCAACCGTGATCAATCAGGCGATCAACGCCGGACTGAGCGGCCTCGAACACTACGCGGGCATTCCATCTACGGTTGGCGGCGCTCTCTGGCAGAACCTGCACTTCCTCTCCCCTGCGCCGGCACGCGAGCGCACGATGTTTATCGAAGAGGTCCTTCAGGAGGCCGACATCCTGACGGAATCGAATGAACGCCGGACGGTGGGCGTCGACTACTTCGAGTTCGGCTACGACGACTCCATCCTTCACCACCGCGACGACGTCGTACTGTCGGCCACCTTCCAACTCGACGCGGGTGACCCGGAACGGATGCGGGAGATTGTCGAGCAAAATTTGGAGTGGCGCTCCCTCCGTCATCCACCGCTCGATACGGAGCCCAGCGTCGGATCCATCTTCAAGAAGATCGAGGGCATCGGCGCGGGCCGCCTCATCGATGAATGCGGCCTGAAAGGCGCGAAAATTGGTGGCGCACGCGTGACCCACCGACACGCCAATATCTTCGTCAACGACGGCGGCGCAACGGCCGCGGATCTGATCGGACTGATCCAGTACGTTCAACGCGTTGTCGAAGAGAAGACGGGGTATCGTCTGGAGACGGAAATCGGATTCATCGGTCAGTTCGATGAGCCCTCCGAGGAAACACCGACGTTTGTGCCGAAAGACCCGGACCTCGTTACCGCAGCCGACCTCGCAAAGAAGCGACAGGCCCAGGCGAACAGCTAACGTTTCCAAACGGATGCGCGAGTCTGCCCGGAATCGGGTCCTGTTTTGCGGACATCCTGCATTCGCTTCGGAATACGCCCGTAACGGTCGGTCCTCGCGACGCTAGAAGCAATGAAACGTCGTGCATCTCACGCACCGGGTCTAGTCCGTCCGTGCCAACGGATGGCCTTCTGCGCTCGCGATTTTGCGGTCCATCCGCCAAACAGGTGATCAGCGCTTCACCGTTTCGAGGTTCTGTGCAAACGCACCCGCCTCCTCCTCCAGCCGCGCCCGGGCCTCGAGTCCGTCTCGCCATTCGTCCGGAAACGCCTTCCAGCCGTGGAGTGCCCCCAGTAGTGCGCCGAGCATTGCTCCGTGCGTATCGGCATCCCCACCGACGTTGATGCTCGACAGCAGCGTATTCTCCAGAAGATGCGGCCGTCGCACGAACATCGCGCAGGCGTACGGCCACGCCTCGTCCGCCCGAACGCCGGCGCCGCCACAGAGGTCGCGCATGTCGAGCGGAAATTCGTCCAGGTGCATGCGCAGTCGTTCGAGTCGGTCGGAGACGCGCCGGTCCGAGTCGCCATCTCCCGACACGCTGTTTTCGGCGTAGATGACGTGCTCGATCAGGTCCTTCCAGAACGACTCTTTGTCGAACGTCTCCACGTCTGCCTCTATGGCGAGAGCGACCGCCCGAGCCTGCCCATAGCCGGCCGCAAGGGAAGCCGGGTGCCGATGCGTCACGGACAGCACCGGGATGATTGCATCCAGGGCTTCATCCCTTGACGCTCCGGTGCACGCCCACCACACCCCGAGAGGCGCAGCACGCATCGCCGCTCCGTTCGTCGGATTGTTCGCGCTTCCGGATGTATCTGGGGACACACCCTCCGCGAGCCGATCAATGGCTGCTTTCGTCGTCGGCCCCCAGCGCCGTGCATCATCGCGAAGCACAACATACTGCGTTGCCACTGCCTGCGGCCAGGTCGCTGGCTCAACATTGGAGGCCAGCGCCCGAACGAGCGCAAACGTCATCTGCGTATCGTCCGTCCACTGCCCGGCGTCGAGATCTTTTCGCTGCTCATCATCCCGATATTCCTTGACACCCTTGTAGTAGGTCCGGACATTCTGATGACTGATGCCTTCAATCGGCATCCCAAGGGCGTCACCGACGGCGGTGCCGAGACACGTACCGAGAATGCGGTCGGGGGAGCAAGCCATATAATCGGGTCGTCATTCTGATGAGCGGAGCGAAAAAAAGCGGGCGCCGAACAAACATCGACGCCGGATTTCCGGTGGGTGTGGATCCGTGGTCGGCGTAAGCCGTGTGTGTCGAGCGCTGCGTGCTACCTGTCATCACCAACGGACGCTACATGAACTGGATTCGCGGGGCCTGGGCCGTTTTCCGCAAAGATCTTCGTACGGAGCTTCGTAGCCGGTACGCGGTGAACGTTCTGCTCATGTTCGTCCTGTCGGCCCTCCTGCTCGTTCTGTTTGCGATCGGACAAGAAACGGTCAGTGAACGGGTTCAGTCCGCTCTCCTCTGGATCGTCATCCTGTTTTCGGCCTCGATCGGGCTCGGACGGTCGTTCGTCTCGGAGGAAGAGACGGGGACCATGCTACTCCTGCAGCTCAACACGCGGGCAAGTATGGTCTTCGCCGGTAAGCTTCTCTACACGCTCGTTCTGGTGCTTGGTCTCAACACCGTGGCCGTCCTCGTCTTTCTCCTCATTCTCGGGATTCCCGTTCGATCGCCCGGTCTACTGGCGGCGACCCTTGCCCTCGGCGCGCTGGGACTTTCCGGAGCCACCACGCTGCTTGCAGCGCTCATCGCCCGGGCTGCGCGAAGCGGACCTCTGCTTCCCGTTCTGCTCTTACCCTTGTTGGTCCCGCTTCTCCTCTCGGCCGTGACAGCCACAAGGAAGGCCATTCTCGGCGTCGAGTGGGCCGCTGCCGAAAGCGAACTGATGACCCTGATCGGATTCGCCGGGGCAACCATCTCTGCTGCCACCCTCCTCTTCGATTACGTCTGGACGGACTGAAAGAAGTTCAGAGTTCAAGGTTCAGAGTTCAAGGTTGGGAAGGACGTTGTCGTCTTCAATTGACGAAGTTGGCCTGCTCTTTCGTCGTGCCTGTAACCAAATTCTTATCGGATTTCGGTATCTCACACATCATTGTTTGCGCCGCGGAGGCGGAAGACTCTACTGTATGGTGACAGCCTTCGCAGAAAAGACAGCAACCGTTACACAGAGGCTAACCATACTCCAGTACGTAGCAGTTCGGTGTAAATCAGGATGGCTCGAAGCTAAAACAATTGCCGATACGACTCACGTACCCGGGAAGCACCCATTGAACTCTGAACGCTGAACCCTGAACTCTGAACCTTCCCTACCTGAACCCTGAACTGTATTATTTTTTCAAGCCGGGTGCGGACACTTTGAGTTGCCTTGACGTTGCCAATACATCAAGCATCTTTCTCCGGCCCGCCGGATCGATATGGCGACATCTTCTCCCGCTTCCCCATCTCCCGTCGCTGACGTTGGATCGCGTATGTACACGGCGGTTCGCGTGTTTGTGACGCTAACGCTTACGTACGTCATCGTGGCCGGTCTGCTCGGCACAATCCCGCAGATGTCGATCCTGGAAGAGACAGCGCGGAACCTTTATTTCCACGTCCCGATGTGGTTTTCGCTGATGGGACTGACGGTTGTCTCCGCCTACCACTCGTTCCGCTTTCTTCAGACGAGAGATCTGCTCCGGGACGTACGCGCACGTGAAGCGGCTCGCGTTGCGATGCTTTTCGGCCTGATCGGTATCGTGACGGGTATGATGTGGGCGCGATTCACGTGGTACGAGGGCACGAACAAATGGTGGAACTTCGACCCGAAGCAGTCGATGGCCGCGATCCTACTTCTCATCTATGGCGCGTATTTTGTTCTGCGCTCAGGCATCGATATTGTGGAGAAGCGAGGTCGCATCGCAGCCGTCTATAATCTGTTCGCCGTGGTGACGATGCCCTTCCTACTGTACGTGCTTCCGAGACAGATGGACAGTCTTCATCCCGGTGCAGAGGGAAGCCCGGCGTTTAGCCAGACAGACCTCGCCCCGGCGATGCGCTGGATCTTCTACCCGGCCGTCCTCGGTTTCTTTGGCCTGGCCTGGTGGATCTACACACAGCGCGTTCGGGTCGCATGGCTTGAGGAAGACGCCCGTGATGAACCCGAACTGTAAGATCACCCCGCCCGTCTTTCTGCGCGCGACATCCCCTGTTCGATGACGATCACCCCCCTTCCGGCCTCCGCCGTCCCTCATACGCTTCCGTATGTGAGACTCGATGCTGCGTCGAACGCTCGTCTACAGATATCTGCAGAACAGGACAGCGCGACGACAGCACGGAGCGCACAAGCGACCACGCAGGACTCCTCCGCGTACGACTCCGTCTGGACCGCCGAGACGGAGATCCCCACGAAACAGCCCCAAGGATTCGAGCAGACGATGATCGCTGACGGCAAAATCCTCGTTGTCCTCGCCGTGGTATTGATCATCTGGTTCGCGATTCTCGGCTTTCTTTTCCGAACGGACCGACGGATTACCTCACTGGAACGCGAGATCGAACAGGACCGTTAAGTTTTTGCTGTCTGACCCGGCGGCTTTTCATTCCGCATCACCCCATTTCTACCATGAAGATCAAAACCATCCTCGGCGTCGTCGCCATCATCGCATTCGGCGGAATGCTGTTCGCCAACTTCGGTTCTCAGGTCGGCGGGTATCAGAACTTCGCCAAGGCCGAAGCGACCGGGACGCGTGCGCACGTCGTGGGTACGTGGGCTGAAGATATGCCGACGCGCTACGACCGGCAGCAGAACGTGTTTATCTTCCACATGCGCGACAAAGAGGGAACGATCCAGCGCGTTCGGTACGCCAATCCGAAGCCGGCGAATTTTGAGGAGGCCGAGCAGCTGGTCGTGGAAGGATACGCAGGCGATGATGCCTTTGTCGCGGAAAGCATCCTGGTGAAATGCCCGTCGAAGTACAACGACGCACGCGGGCTGAAAGGAAAAGAGGCAAGCAACGCGCCGTCCTCGACGTCCGCTCAATAACCCCAGTCGTTGCGCTCTGCTTCGTTCGCTAGACCTGCCCTCCTGCCGAATGCCTCGGTCGCTCCTCGTATCGGGCATCCTCGGTGTATGGCTCCTCCTTTGCTCTCCCTCGGTCCTCGCCCAGCCTGTGGCTACGTCCTCTCCCCTACAGCCCTGCCCTGATTCACCAAATTGCGAGCTCACGCAGCGATCGTACGAGACGGATCCGGACACGCTCTTCGCTGCTGCCGTAACGGCGCTCGATGATCTCGGCCCGGCCGACCTGGACGTAAACGACGACGCCCGGCGTGCTCACGCCGTCTATCGCGTGGTCCTCATCTTCAAGGATGATGTGCACATCGCCGTCACGTCGGAAGGCGAGTCGGGCAGCACGCTCCACATCCGGAGCGCAAGCCGGGTTGGCCACAGTGATCTTGGTGTAAATGCGCGTCGGGTTGAGCGCTTCTTCGAGGCACTCGAATCTGCGCTTCCTGAGGAATGACCGGTCTTGCACCCAGAATTATCGTCATGAAAAAGGCTCTCCAGACCGAATCTGGAGGGCCTTTTGTCGTGTTACGCGTCCGCGAGTCGTTCCCGGTCCGCGTGACAACGATTTTGCGTGACGGCTGCTTCAGTCGTCGGCCGGCATGGAGGAGTCGAGGCGCCAGAAGGAGCGTCCCTCCCCGTCCGGCGTCGTTGAACTGCGGCGACGCGGCTTGGCACGGGTGTAGGACCCGACGGTGTCTATCGGAGCCTGAAGCACATCGGCATGGAAGAATTTCAACGCGTCGAGGGCCTGTTCCTGATCGGCCGGGGAGATCCCGGGGCGTCGGGCCAGGTGCGTGAGAAACGCGGATACGTGCTTCGAGTCGAGAAGGCCCAGCGGCTTGGTCTGGTAAAATCGCACGTAGCGCTCGATCCAGTTGACGTACGCCGGCTCAAGGTGCGGCTTTCGATCTCGTTTACGATAGGCGGACCGGACGATACGCAGGAGCTGCGGCAAGTCGCGGAGGGATGCTGAGACGGAGCGCAATGTTTCGATCATGGACCGCTCGTCCTCGTGCAGAGCCGGGTTCAATGATTCACTCATAAGAATGCGGGGTGGATGGACGAGGGGGGAAGACTTCGATCCGGAGGAAAATCAGGGACTGATCACGAATGAAGCTACGATACGGGTTTGGGCAACCCTGTAGTGATTGGCGCATGTCCGCGTAAGCACCTCTATCCCCGGTTTTGCTCCGCCAATCTCTCCATGCTCGTCCTTTCATTGGTGTCTGCCCTCAAAGATGGAGCAGTGAACCTGGCAACCACCGCCAACGCAGAAACGCTCCCGCCTGGGCCCGAAGGTGGCGGAAGCGTTCGTCGTATGTCGATTGTGGAGATGGTCTCCTATCGAACGACGGAAATCCGCTGGACATCATTGCCCATGTTCGACGTGGTACGGATGAAGTACGTGCCGCTCGGAATCCCGTCGGCATCGATATCGACGACTTTCGTCCGCCCAGAGTTCACCGTCCCCGTGTACAGTGTCTGAACGCGCTGACCAAGGAGGTTGAAGAGTTCGACCTTGATCGGCGATGCTGTTTCCGCGCTGATGCTAACAGACGCGGCACGCGCAATCGGATGCGGCGAGACCCTTGAGACGGCAAGACCATTGACCCCGATGTCAAGCGAGATGGCCTCGCTGAGATCGGACGCCCCATCCATGTCGAACTGGCGGAGACGGAACTGGTGCGTACCCGGTGCGAGGTCGCGCACCGTAAACTGGTAGTCCGTCTGCTGCGTGGTGGTCCCCTGCCCTTCGACCGAGCCTACTGTTGCGAATCCGGCGCCGGGAGCCGCGTGCTCAATCACGAAGCGGTCGTTGTTCGTCTCGGACAGGGTCTTCCACGAGAGGATGGCGTTCCGGCCGTTCGGTAGGACATCGAAGGCCGAGAGTTCGACGGGAAGCTGCGATTCAACCGTGTGATACGGTCCACCCGAATACGTGTCGAACGATGCATTGAAGCCCGGCTGACTCGACCCTGTGTAATCGCCAGGAACAGTCTCGTTTGAAAAGAAGGCGCTACTGCTCACAACAACGGCGAAGACCTGAACATACATATCGCTCGTCGCACCGAACTCAGAAAATGGGATGGCAAGTTCGATGCCTGTGTCACTTCCACCCGAATTGTCCGTTGCGAACGTAAATGTCGCACCGCCGGGCCCGTACCCGTCGCGGACGTTCCGGATTGATCCATCGAACCGACGTATGTAGCGGCTGGAGTACCGCCTATGACGTTTGCTGCATCAAAATAGACGTCCGTATTTGAACTGCCAGTGTTGAATGCATACATCGCATCCACGTCGAAAGCGGCCGAAAAGTCAGTGCCACCACTACCACCGATGTAGTGCCCTCCTCCGGAAACCGCCAGCGCGGTGCCAGCCGCCCGGCCATCCGGGGCACCGGGGCCTAGAATATTGATCCAGACTCCGATCCCGTCGCTGGTTGACGTGGACATTGCTCCGACGATCCCGAGGTACAACATATCATTGGACGAGTCGGCGTACTTCACGATCTTCTGAACATCCGTTCCGTTACTAAAGCTGTTATTACTGTTTTGCTTCGTTCCAATCTCCGTGTATTGCACATCCGTCAGGTCTCCATCCACTGTTGGTTGTGCGGAAACTGAAAGCACTCCCGAAAACAGTACGCCGAGCACGACGAGCCCGGCTGTCCAAATCGTATCGAGTCGAATCATAGTCCCCCCTTATTCTCTGAGTTGATGTTCGCGAACGTGCAAGTGCACCCAAAGCACTACGCACGAAAATATTTAGAATGATTGAAGTCTCGCGGATTATGGAGGAAATGTCAAATGTTCTAATAAGGGGAATCCATCCGTCGACGGCATTCAGCGTGTAGTCGAGCGTCGCCCGTTTTTCGTGGCCGGACGGGGCCGCGGGGCGTGGCGGCAAACGGTTTGGCCGAACACCAACGACGAACCGGCCCCGCGGAAGCAGGCGGCCCGGCAGAACGGTGGGCGGAGCACCCTGTCCGGGCCTCCTGAGGCAGTTATATTTTCACCTATAAAAAAGCCTCCCGGGGCACAGGAGCCACGGGAGGCATAACGACTCAGTGACCGAGTGAGCATCAGAGATAAATGTACGACGCGATCAGAAAGTAGACGGTGAGGCCGAGGATGTCGTTGAGAGTGGTGACGAACGGCCCCATGGCGCTCGCGGGGTCGATGCCGAACCGGGTGAGGATGAAGGGAATGAGGGCGCCATTCGTCGTGGCCATGACACTGATCGTGAGCATCGTCAGGCCGAGGGTAGCGACCAGCAGACTCGGGTCGCCCAGGTCAAAGACGGCGACGGCCGTGCACAGAAGGGCAGCAACGACCGCCCCGTTGACCATGGCAACGGCCACCTCTTTGCCCACGCGGCGGAAGATGTCGTCCACCCAGAGCTCGCCGCTGCTGAGGCCCTGAACGGCAATCGCCGCGCTTTGAACCGCGGCATTCCCGCCCATGGCGGTGACGATTGGTATGAACGTGGCGAGCACGACGGCCTGCTGCAGTGCGCCTTCGAACGTCGTGATCACGCTCCCGGACAGTCCGGAGCCGATGAGCCCGACGATGAGCCAGGGCAGACGGCCGCGGCTGATCCGGAAGATGGTATCGGACGTGCCCTCATCGCCCGTCAGACCACTCATGATCTGGATGTCCTCTTCGGCCTCGTCGCGAATAACGTCCACGACGTCATCGATGGTGATGCGACCCATGAGGCGTCCGTGCTCGTCCAGCACCGGAACGGACACGAGGTCGTAGCGCTGCACGATCCGGCCAACCTCCTCCTGATCGACGCCGGTGGTGACGGAGATGAAGTCCGTTTCCATGACGTCGCGCACGAGGACGTCGGCGGGCGACAGCAGCAGTTGCTTCAATGAAAGGACGCCAACGAGGGTGCCGTCGGACTCGGTGACGTATGCCGTGTACAGTTCGTCGACCTCTTCGGACGAGCGCCGGACCTGCTCGGTGGCTTCCGCAAAGGTCCACCCCGGGCGAATGGCGACGAACTCGCGGGCCATGAGCCCACCGGCCGTCTCCTCGCCGTAGTCGAGCAGTTCGGTGAGGTCCTCGGTGTCCTCGAGCGTCGGTAGGAGGTCGAGCGCCATCTCCTCCGGCAAGTCGGCCAGGACATCGGCTGCGTCATCGGTGTCCAACGCGTCGAGGAGCTGCGTCAGGCTGTGCTGCGGCAGGTCTTCGAGCAGGGAGGCACGGAACGTGTCCTCGAGCTCGGCGACGGTGTCTCCGGCCGTCTCCGGGGGCA
The DNA here is from genome assembly GCF_002554795.1 of Longibacter salinarum. Lineage (NCBI taxonomy): Bacteria > Pseudomonadati > Rhodothermota > Rhodothermia > Rhodothermales > Salisaetaceae > Longibacter > Longibacter salinarum. The sequence goes on from NZ_PDEQ01000004.1 coordinate 44,284, forward strand.
GCCAGCGCAGGAGCCGACGCGCTTCATCAAACGGCAGGTGCCGCAGCAGGAGCGCGATGTCGGCCGGGTACAGGTCGGCGATCAGGTTGAGCACCATGCCGCGCTGCCCGTGCGAGAGGAGCGCAGTAAAATCGTCGACGACGCCGGCATCGACCTCGAGGAGTCCGGCGGGACGGTCTTCGGTAGGAGTGTCGGGCGCGGCGGAGGGCATGCGGAGGAGCGGTTGGGACGTGTTGCCGGATTTGAGATGCTGTGCTGAGCCTGGACGGTGGTGCTATCTTCTTGTAGCGGGTCGACTGCGGTCGACCCGTACTTGGATTGAAGCGAGTGCGCTCGGGGAAAAACCGGAATCAGGCGAAAAAAGGTAAGCGGTACGTGGGTCGACTGCGATCTACCCGCACGTGGGCTCCACCGCCTCGGCATCTAGATTGGCCTGGCGGCTTACGAGGGGAGGCTGTCGGTTTTGCCGTGGAGGTAGCGGGCGAGGTCGGCGAAGTCGGCGGGCGAGAGCGCCTCGGCGCGTTTGCGGCCGATCTCTTCAGGGAGGTCGCGTTCAGTGGTCCAGGCGCTGAGGCTGTTTCGCAGCATTTTGCGGCGCTGGTTGAACGCGTCCTGAACGATCGGGCGGACCTCGTCCAGCGTCAGATTAACCGGCCCCGCGTCTGCATCGAACGTCACGTGCAAAACGGCACTCGTGACGTCAGGTTGCGGATAGAAGACGTGGCGCGAAACGGTGAACGCATAGTGCGGACTCGCAAACAGCTGAAGCAGCACGCTGAGGATCCCGTACGCCTTGGTCCTCGGCTCCGCCACGATCCGCTCGGCGACTTCCTTCTGCATCGTCAGCACGGCTTCCGCAACGTGCCCGCGCGCCTCCAGCAGGGCGAAAAGGATTTCTGTGGTGAGATAATACGGCGTGTTGCTGATCACGTGCAGTGGTCGCCCCCGCTCTTCGGCCACGGCCTCCCAATCCACCTCTCGGACATCCTGCTCGCGGACGTCGAGTTCGGGAAGGGTGCCGCGCAGGACCTCCACCGCACGCTCGTCGACCTCCACGGCCAACAGGTTGTCGTACTTCGCTACGAGACGTTCGGTCAGTGCTCCCGTTCCCGCGCCCACCTCGACGACGGCGGCATCGGGCGGTGCCTCCAGCGTATCCACGATCTTCGCGATCATGTTGGGGTCGTGAATGAAGTTCTGCCCCAGGCTCTGCTTGGGGCGGAAGGGAACGCGGTCGGGCATGGAAATGAGGTTTCAGGTACGGTAATGCAGAAGGAACCACGTCGAACATGCAGGGCGCGGTTCAAGCGAATGCACCCGGCACGATCTTACGCGCTGTGCTCACCAAACGATAGATGATCCACGGACAAACCAAAAGCCGCCCGTGGTCAAGGACGGCTCGGTGAACACGCTGGCAATCGAACGGTGTCGACGCTTAACGGATGCGCTTGCGCCGGTTTCGGACGTAATCTTCGAACAGATACTCGCCGAGATTGTCGAGGTCGGCGTAGTAGGCCCGCCCGTGATTGGCTTCCGTCAATTCGCGCACGAAGTTCTGCAGGTAGGGATCACGGGCGATCATAAAGGTTGTGATCGTGATCCCCTCCCGGCGGCACATGACGCCTTCGTCGAGGACTTTGTTCACGATCCGGCGATCCAGGCCGAAGGCATTTCGGTACATCTTGCCGTTCTCGAAGTGGCAACTGGGCTTGCCGTCCGTGATCATGAAGATCTGCTTGTTGCGGTTCTTGCGGCGGTGCAAGATGTCCCGCGCCCGCTGCAGTCCGGCTCGCGTGTTGGTGTAGTACGGCCCGACGTCGAGATACGGCAGATCCTTGACGCTCACCTCCCAGGCTTCGTTGCCGAACGCGACGACATCCAGCGTGTCTTTCGGGTAACGCGTCATGATGAGCTCCGCCAGCGCAAGAGCCGTCTTCCGCGCCGGCGTGATGCGGTCTTCGCCGTAGAGCACCATCGAGTGCGACAGGTCGACCATCAGCACGGTGGCCATCGTCGACTTGTGATCGGTTTCGTGCACCCGGAAGTCGTCCTCGGCCAGATTCCAGTCGCTTCCAATGCCGGACCGTTTGAACGAGTTGGAGAGCGTGTTCGTGACATCCAGACGGTTGACGTCATCGCCGAACTGCCAGCGGCGCGTCTCGGGAAGGCGCTCGTCCCCCTGACCGATGTGCGGCGTACGATGCGCTCCGCGCCCGTGCTTGCGGAGCTGTGAGAACACTTCTTCGAGCGCCGACTGCCGGATGGTGCGCTCGGTTCGCGCCGTGATCTGCACCGAGCCCGTCTCCTCGTCATCGCGAAGGTAGCCGCGCTTCTTGAGCTCCTCGATGAAGTCGCCGATACCCTCCTCGTGCCCGTCGGTGAGTCCGTACTGCTCGTCGAGTTGCGTGAGCCAATTCAGCGCTTCCTGTGCGTCGCCGGCCGTGTGCTGCAGCAGCTTCTTGAAGAGGTCGAACAGCTGATCGAATAGCGGCTGTTCGCTGCCGTGGCGTGCGGGGTCCCAATCGGTGTAACGGAAACGCATGGCCGGTGTCTCTCCCCGTGGATCGTGGAATCTGGTGATGACGAATGTACGACCCGGTGTTACCCTTTGTTTTCGCCGGACATGTTACGCGTTGGCCATGGCCGGGGCACACCGATCATCCGCGGACGTGGGCACGGATCGACGCGGTCGCCCCCTGCGGTCGCTTAAATGAACCCTGAACGTTGAACCCTGAACGTTGAACTCTGAACCCTGAACCATCTAAAACAACGGTTTTTGCTCGCCAACCGGCACGTCGAACGCAAGGGCGTTTTCCTCCGGGGGGATCGGGCACGCGAACCGCGGATTGTACGCGCACGTCGGGTTGTACGCGGTGTTGAAGTCGACGATGACGGAATCGCCGTCCATTTTCTCGACGTCGACGTATCGCCCCAGCTTGTACGTCGTCCCGCCGTTCGTCTCATCCGTGAAGGGAATCCACCATTGCCCGCGCTCCTCTCCTTCCGTGACCTCGAAGACGGCCAGGGTGTCTCCCCGCTGTGGAAACGGGATTGCCACAGTGCCAACGCGCAACTGGTCGGCGACGCCACCGGTACTCTGGGCCATGCGGACCGTATCCGGCGTTGCCGGCCGATCGACCGGACGGACGAAGCGATAGGTGCTGTCGATGTCGTAGTACTGCAGGCCACGGAAGGACTTGCGCTGCTTTGCCGGGATGACGCTGCGATCGCCTCGCATCTCCATGTCACGGGAGACGCGCTCCTGCGTGATCCGATCGGCGTAGCTCTTCTCCGACTGCTGATTTCCGCACCCGGCGAACGCGAGACCGGTACAGAGCAGCAACATCCCAAGAATCCACATCCCGCGCGGCGCAATAGCAGATGCGTTGTTTCGCACCAGAACATCGGCCATCAGAAATTCGACGTTTCGTTCAGGAAAACCATTTTCGTTCCTAACGCATCACGGCCTGCGAGCATCCGCATGCACAGCAATTTCGCGGGACCCATCTGGGAGCGGATACACGTCCGCCTGGCTCTAACCGCGAGCCCGCACGTGCCTTCTCTCAGTATCCGTACGGATCATCCAGGTACCGCTCGGCCTGATCATGGGCATTTGCGTAGTCGTCCATGCGCAGGACCATTCGGTATCGGTTCACTGCGAGATCACGCCGCCCCTGTCCATCGTACGCCATGCCCTGATACAGGTAGCCAAGCACCTTAAACTTTGTGTCGCCCTTGTCGCGGCTCGTCAGCGCCTCAAGTGCTGCAAGATGCTGCAGTGCACCGTCATAGTCGCGACGCACCATCCGCTCGCGGGCGAGGTAGTACCGCGCCACTTCCGCCATGTGTGCGTTGTAACCCGTTCGGCCTTCCTCGTGGCGCGCAACGACTTCGCTGAAGACCTCTTTCGCCTGCTTCCATCGGCCCCAGCGAGCCATCACACGGCCGTGCATGTTGTGGAAGTACGGATTGTAATCGTGCCGTTCGCGAAGCTCCTCCGTGTACTGGATCGCCTTCGAGTAGTCATCCTCGTAGATATAGTAGATTTGCGCGAGGAAGTAGATGGCTTCCGTCTGGATGTAGTACCCATCGGTTGCCGCCTGGCGGATCAGACGAATGCCCCGCTCTCGGTCCCCGTCGGGCATCATCCACATCAATGCCTTCGACACCGGGTACTCTTCCGGGATGATGGCTGCGTAGTAGTCGTACATGCCCTTCCCGAAGACGTAATCGTCGTTCTCAGGATCTTGCTGGGCGACCTCCCGAACGTACCCGATGGCCCGTTTCCCGTCGAGAGTGGCCTTGAACCAGTCGCCCCGATTGGAGCGAAGCCGACCGCGAAACCCGAGCGCGGCGCCCTTGAAAAAGGTGGCGTCGAAGTTATCGGGATCCTCGTCGAGGATTTCCTCACACCGATCGATGGTCTCGTTCATCGCGTTGTAGAACGTCTCGTCGTGCGAGGCGTCCGGAAGGTCGATGAGAATCTTCCACCAGACGTTCAGCCCTTTCAGAAAAGGACCCACCGGATGATCCGGATAGCGAGCATCGATCTTGTCGAAGTGCGTTCGAGCCTCGTCAAACTCCATGTTGTACAGAAGCTCGAGGCCCTTCGCGCCATGCTCCCGCACAAACGGTGTATCGAGCACGGAGCTCTGCGGGTCCGGCACCGGGTCCTCCACCATCGCCCGCTGCCACACGCTCGCCGTCGCCTGATTCGCTGGAGCACCAAAGAGGACACCGAGGACGATGGCGACTGCCACGCCTCGCAACCACGTCAAGAGGGAAAAGTCATTCATGCAGCATTCCGACCGTGTGTAGAAACCGTCGTCGATATGGTACCAACCCTAAAATCGGGCTGTTCCTTTGTGAGGGATGAGGTTTGGGGTTCGAGGGACGAGAGGGCGCCAGAGCGAGAGGGAGCGTGTACGGAAAAATCGATGACATCCGAGAAGGCCGAGACGATCGTTCAAAGCTCTCACGCCCATCCCGAACCCTGAACCCTGAACTCTGAACCCTGAACTCTGAACGTTGAACTAAAAAAAAGCGTCCCTCCCCGGTGCAGGAAGAGACGCTTTGAACCGCTCAGAAGTAACGGCGTGCTACTTGTCTTTCGTGGTGAAGAACGACCGCGTGCCTGTGTAGAGGAGGCCAACGCAGAGGATCTTCGCTGTGTCGATCAGAACGAAGCGAAGGTATCCTTTGTCGATCGACTCCATCCACGTCTCGTGCCCAGCTGCAAAGTGCAACCACACAACGCCGGCGGTGAAGAAAATGGTCGCTCCGGCAAGCATCGAAAGCATCGATCCGGAAAGCGAATTCCAGCGCTCGGAGAGGTACCCGATCGCAGCGGCTGCAAGGGGATACGAAAGCAGGTATCCCGCCGACATCAAGCCAAGCAGGTACGAGGGGCCAGCTCCGTCACCGGCAAACACCGGGAGAAACATGCCAAGCAGCAAATACAGACCCTGCGCGAGCATGCCGTTTCTCCATCCCAGGTACAGGCCGCTCCCGTAGACGGCAGCCGTCTGGAGAGTAATCGGCACTTCCCAGAGGTACAGGCGGACGCTCGACTCGGCGGCCAGAACCGTCAGCAGGGCAAAGCCGACAACACCGAGCGCCTGAAGAGCAGCGGACGCGTCATCGGAGCGCAGGCGATCGACAATAGCGGATCGCGAGGAACGAAGCGAGAGTGTGTCTGTGATCATGGGCGCAGTCAGGATGAGGTCGCGAGCGTCGAATGAACGTCGGAATGGCCGGTCACGGCATTGTCGAACAAAGTCGTTCGCGGGTGAGCCTGCCGCACGGGGAGCCACCGGACGTCCACGGTTCATCAACCATGAGGATACTGACAGGCAACAAGAACTTCCAGCCGTCGCACTGCTTGTCGAAATGTTCAACAGAAATCGGACACTCCCGAACGCTGTGTCGTCGTACCGGGATTTTGTCGAACTCTGCCCTGCGGCTGCAAGTACAAGCGGCCGTTCTTGATCCCCTCAGCCCTACCGATCGCTCATGTCGTCGTCCCCTGCCCCCTCCGCCGCTTCGTCGGACGCGGTGTCTTCGAATTCGGCGCCCTCGCTCGTCACCTTCGACGATGTGGCCAAAACCTACGAGATGGGATCGGAAACGGTCACAGCGCTAACGGATATTTCTATCACGATTCCGCAGGGTCAGTTTGTCGCGGTCGTCGGCCCGAGCGGCTCCGGTAAATCCACGTTTCTGCACTTGCTGTCGGCCATGGATCGACCAAGCCGCGGCCGGATCACGGTCGGCGACTGGGACCTTGGCTCCCTCGACCGACAACAGCAGGCCCGCTTCCGCCGAAGCATGATCGGCATCATCTTCCAGCAGTTTCATCTGGTGCCGACGATGACGGCGCGAGAAAACGTGGCCCTTCCGCTTATCCTGGCCGGCGTTGCTCCTTCGGACCGACAGGGACGCGCAGCCAACGCGCTCGACATTGTGGGACTCGGTGACCGCATGGATCATCGCCCGGCGGAGCTCTCCGGCGGCGAACAGCAGCGCGTGGCCGTCGCCCGGGCGCTCGTCACAGATCCGCCGCTCCTCTTGGCGGATGAACCAACCGGCAACCTCGACTCTGAAACCGGAGAGCAAATTATCGACCTGCTTGAACACGTCCACCACGAGCAAGGGCGAACGGTCGTGGTCGTCACCCACCACTTCGACGAAGTTCAGCACGTTACCGAACGCGTTTTGAAACTCCGCGACGGCCGCATCCTGGCCGACGAAGATTGCTAAATCCGGTGCTTGATGGGAAGGTTTTTTGCGAAACCACGCCCACCCTTCAGGAGGCCGTAGCATATCGCTCCGTCCCCCGTCGTGCCAGGCCGCCGCTTCCGTGGGGCCGGTGCATCGCCCATATGGCGGCGATCGGCGTGCCTCCACGCCCCACGGCCCCGTCCGTCCACGAGATCACGGCCGCGCTCGCAGGCTGTTCAGCCCGTAGATGCGTTTCGATCCGGAACGGTCGGCAGGACGCGGACAATTCCACCCTCCAGCGGGGACCGCCCGTTGTCTATTCCGGCTACGTGGGTTCTCCTCCCCCGTCGTCCTCTGCGAATTCTGAGACAAACGTCCGGTACGCCCTGTGCGAACCGATCTGTGCCGCCTATTCTGTGTTTAGCGTCGCGAAGCCGAATACCCGGCGACATACGACGTGGTCATCTGCCTCTCCATGTTGTCGCTCGTTTAATCTCCATCGCTCGCGTATGAAACGATTCGAAGAGCTGTTTGCCGAACTCCAGGAAAAAGTCGACCGACAGGATCCGGAATCCGGCACTGTGAAAGCAGTGAATGCAGGCTCTCATGCGATCGGCAAGAAAATCCTCGAGGAAGCCGGAGAGGTGTGGATGGCGTCCCAGCACGAAGGACGCCAGCGGACGGCAGAAGAAATCTCGCAGCTTCTCTATCACGTGCAGTGCATGATGATTGCCTGCGACCTCGACCTGGACGATATCTATAAACACTTGTAGCGAAGCTATAACAATCTGTAGCCTTGCTACAGCATTTATAGCCCAGAGAAAAGCCGTTTCAACCTCCAGCCGTAAGCGCCTCAAGCCCGACGGCGCCCGCGGATGCCGGGCTGGCGTCCGCCCGTTTTGCCCTCTACCTCACGACTCTCTCAACCCCACCCACCTATGCTTCAGATTGCCCTCCCTAACAAAGGAGCCCTCTCCGACGGAGCCGTCACCCTAGCCGAGGAGGCCGGGTATCATGCGAAGCGCCGTGGCCGGGAATTGTCGGTCCGGGATGCGGACAACGACGTCGAGTTCATCTTCCTCCGCCCCCGCGACATCGCGACGTACGTCAGCAAGGGCATCGTCGAGCTCGGTGTGACCGGCCTGGACCTGCTCCATGACAGCGGCGCGGACGTCAAGCAGTTGATGCCGCTCAAATTCGGAAAGGCCCGGTTCTGCTACGCCGTCCCGAAAGAAGGCGGACTCACGCCCGATACGTTCACCGCCGACACTCGCATCGCGACCTCCTACGACAGCCTCGTCCGCCAGGACTTGGAGCGTCGCGGCATTGACGCGAAGGTGGTGCACCTCGACGGCGCCGTGGAAATTTCGATCCAGCTTGGCGTTGCTGACGCGATTGCCGATGTCGTGCAGACCGGCCGCACGATCGATGAGGCAGGACTTACGACGACGGGCGATCCGATCCTGAACACTCAGGCCATCCTGATCGCCCAGAACAACGATGTCGCAGCGCTTGAACCGGCACGGCTGTTCGCCGAGCGCATCAAAGGCATTCTTGTAGCGCGCGAGCACATCGTCGTGGAGTACGACCTGCCGAAGGAGCACTTGGCAAAGGCAAAAGACATCACACCGGGCATCGAGTCTCCCACCGTGTCGCCGCTAAGCAAGGACGGCTGGGTCGCTGTGAAGGCGATGGCCCGGCAGGGCGACATCAACCGGATCATGGACGAACTGACGGCGATTGGCGCGAAAGGCATTATCGTGACCGACATCCGCACGTGCCGAATCTGACACTCCCGACTCGATTCTCGCAATGACGATCGAACCCGACCGGGCATCTCGCCTCCGGTCGGGTTCTCCTTTTGAACCACGTACTGCGTTCTCCACCTCGCCGGCCGACTCCTTCCTGGCAAACGGAACGGGAAATTCGAATTTGTCCTGCCGTCTTCGCTCAACCCCGGATGTCCTCGGGCGTGTGTAGACGAGCAGCCGCCTTACTGCCTCCGACGATTCATCCTGTACGCCTCCTCCATCTTCATGCGCGTAGCCGACCTCTTCAAGCTGGCGTGGGACAACCTCCGCCGAAACCAAACACGTAGCGTCCTGACTGTGATCGGCGTCCTGATCGGTGTCGCCGCGCTCATGACGCTCCTCGCCTACGGTTCGGGACTGCAGCAGAACGCCCAGCGTGAGTTCAACGCCCTGGAGCTGTATAACACCCTCCGCGTCACGTCCAACCGCATTCCCGCCCTGACCGGACCGGGGCGTGTCGCCATGCAGGTCGCAGACACGGCCAGCATGACGGGCCAGGTTGCACTCACCGATAGTCTCGTGCACGAAATCGAGAAGATCGACGGCGTGCTCGCAGCCTATCCGGAAGACAACTTCCCCGGTAAGCTTCGTGCCAACGGGCGCGAGATCGTCATCAATGCGGAGGCGATCCCGATGGAGTTTCAGCAGATCGACCTGTATCGGCCCAAGTATGGCAACTTTTTCGACCAGCCCGACCAGGCCGGCGTCTTGATCAGCCCATCAATGGCGAAACGACTCGGCTTCGAAACGCCAGAATCAGCCGTCGGGCAACCCGTCGAGATCATCACGGCTGCGTTCAACATGTCGAAGATGCAGAACCTTGCCCAGATGTTTGGCGGCGGTCTGAACGCGCTACCGATGGGACAGCACAGCTATGACGCGACGGTGTCCGGCATCATCAAGGACGACCAGCAACCGCTGACCGGCTTCACGCGGGCCCTCGTCCCCGTCCAGTACGCGCAGTCGCTCGACAAAATCTCCTTTTTCTCGACACTCGATCTGCTTTTTCGAAATGCCGAGACGCTCGACGGGTATCAGGCAGTTCGCGTGCAACTCAAAGACGCCAGTACACTCCCAGAAGTACGTCAGGAGATTGAAAAGATGGGCGTGTACGCAACCAGCTTCCGGGAGCAGTTCGACCGCCTAGAGCAGCTGTTCCTGATTATGGACCTCGCGCTCGGCATCATCGGCTTTATCGCTATGATTGTCGCAACCATCGGCATCGCCAACACGGTAATGATGAACGTTCGCGAGCGCTACCGAGAGATCGGCGTCATGATGGCGGTCGGCGGCGACGCGAAGGACCTGCAGCGGCTCTTTGTCATCGAAAGCGCGACGCTCGGCGCGCTCGGTGGAATTGCGGGTCTGATCTTCGGCGGGTTGATCGTAATCGGTCTCGACGCGGCGGTCAACATGTATCTCGACTCCCTCGGCGTGCCGCCCATCACGGTCTTCAGCACGTCCGCGGCGATGATGGCCGTCATTTTCGTCGGGGCGGTGCTGATCAGCCTGCTCGCGGGTGTCTTTCCCGCCCGGCGGGCAGCACGCATCGAGCCGGCAGAGGCGCTCCGGAGCACCTGAACGACGATTTTGAAGCCGGAGAGCGATCCGGATAAGAGATACGATGATGCATCAAACAGAGAGCGGACGCCGGCACCAAGAGGGTGCGACGTCCGCTCTCTTTGTTTCGGTCGACCGATCCTGTACGATGCCTTCCTAGCGCGGCTCGACCGGGTACAGTCCCGGCGGAATCATAACAAACGGGGCCGGCTGATTCTCGACGGCCGTGCGAATGAATGCCTCGGCCGGCGACTCCGTCTCACTGTCACCGGAGCCACGTGCAATGAGGCGGAATGGGAAGGGCAGTACCCGGCTCAGATTCCAGAAACCCGACTCTGGATTTACCTCTACGATCTCCGCGCGATCGGCCGGGACACCGGAGGCACGCCGTGCGAGATCGATGGCATCGAGGAAGCCGCCAATCTCATCCACGAGTCCGACCTGTTTGCCGTCGATGCCCGAGTAGATTCGTCCTTCCGCAACCTCTCGGATATGGGTTTCGGTCGTATCTCGCCCCTCGGCCACCAGTTGTACGAAATCGGTATAGAACGATTGAAACAGCTCCTCCACACGCTCTCGCTCGTCCGTCCGCAGCGGACGTGCCGGAATCTGCGCCCCGATAATCGGAAGTCGATATCCGGTGAACAGATCGGCACGACGGCCCTCCTGCACGACATCGTAGGTCTGTCCGGTTTTCTCGCTCCAGCCGTCGGCGTAGAGCCAGCCGCCAATAACGCCGATGGATCCAGTGACGGTCGTCGGCGTGGCGAGAATCGTGTCGGCGTACGCCGAGATCCAGTAGCCGCCAGATCCCGCGACCTGTCCCTGAGAAACGATGACCGGCTTCTCGGCCGCCACCTCTTTTAGCGCCTGAGCGACGAGATCGGAGGCCATACCGTCCCCTCCCGGCGAGTCCACACGGAAAACGACGGCCGACACATCATCACGCGACTTGAGGTCACGGATCGATTTATGCAGCGTGCGTGCCTCGATGCCGGTGTCCATCGACGTCGGACCGATCCCATACACCACAGCGATCTTGTCCGGTTCGCTCCAGGCGCGTGTCGCAGTCGCGACTTCGTCTAGCTCCTCGGCATCGATCATGCGAGTGCCATGCCCGAGCAAATCGTCTACAAACTGATCGCGATCATGCCAGCGCCCCAATGAGTCAACCAGACCAGCCGATTGTGCATCTCTGGCCGTGAGAATGGTTTTCTCGTCGATTAGGAGATCCAGAGAGTCGCGGTCGATGTCCCGATCGTTTGACATGCCACGAACGACGGTAGCGTACACGTCCTCGAGGTACTCCGCGCGTTGCGTGCTGTCGGCTTCTGAGAACTCTTTTCTGGAAAGGGTCTCTGCCGCGGACTTAAACTCGAAGAAGCGCCACTCATCGAACTCCAGACCGAGCTTGTCTAGGGTGCCGTCGAGGTACGTACGGCTCAGCGCGTACCCGGGCAGGATCATATTTCCTCGCGGATCCTGAACCACAACGTCCGCCGCACTCGCGAGGTAGTAATCCGTCATCTGGGCATTTTCCAGATAGGCGACCACCGTGATGCCGCGGTCTGATGCCGTCTGCAAGGCGCGCCGCAACTCCCAGGCTTTCGCCGTCCCCAGTTTTACGCCGCTGAGATTGAGCGTAATTACGCGAACTGTTCCCGTTTCAGCCGCCTGCCGAATAGTGCGCAACACCTCATAGTACCGTGGCGGCGCGCTGCCAAAGAAACTCGCGATCCTGGTCTTGCGATAGGGCAACGACCCCGACAGGTCGAGGTCGATGCGCTGACGCCCCGATGCGACGGCGCGATAAAGCGCGCTGGGCTGATGCGATCCCATCCGGATCCGACTGACCTGCCCGCTGTAGTCCCCGTCCGTGTCGATGCCCGAGAAGGATTCGACGCCGCCCCGGCCGACGTCGATGCGGAGCCCGATGGTCTGTGTCTCATTCTCGAAAAAGCGCCCGAAGAGTTGCACGCCGTCGACAATCTCTACCGCGCCACCTGCACTCCAGAGCGCATCCTGGATCGCCTCGCCATCCTCCATGGACGCATCTGCGAAGAGCGTCAGCCGCGACGTGCCGAATGGACGCACCCCGATCTCCCCGACGACCTCCCAGTCGTCCGTCTCCAGTGCCAGGTTACCGACAGCTCCGACGGACAGATAGCGCGTTGGCCGAAAGACAGAGCCCGCCACGAAGCGGTTGTACCGGCCGAGTGCCGTCGCATCGCCGCCAAAGCCCTGATAGGCAATGCCAATCGCACCACTCCGCGTACCGCCACTCAGGCCAATGTGGTACCGATTCACCTCGAGCGGTCCACGATTCAACCGAGTGAAGCTGGCGGAGAGGCCGCCCAGGTTGGAAAAGACTCCCCAGTTCTGCATCGAGCCCACGTCCGTTCCATCGCTGCTCCAGATGAACGCCGTTCCAGATCCAACCATTCTTGCGAGTGCAGGATTTGCCGTACCGAACAGTCCGTCACCGAAGGAAGCCGGCGGCGCGGAAAGGAAGAACGATTGATCGTAGTACCGCGCCATATCCGGCGATCCTGCCTGCGCCATCACCCCGACGGGACGAACGAGCAAACTGGTTAGAATCAGAAGGCACGCTACCGACACCCCACGCAGAAACGCTGACATATTACCCTCGAAGAATAAATGTATACGACGAACCATCTGAGCCACCCTTTTGTGCACCGGGGCGTCTGCGCACGGTACGAAATACGGCGGACAAGGTTACACGCATCGAGCGTGTGTCGGAGCCGAAGCATAGCGGGAGAGCAAGATTAGCCTCTCAGTTGATCCGGGCATGGCGACGTCTTTTATTGATTTCATCGGATTGAGCACTGCCCCCACACACCGAACCATCGATAACGCTACCCGCGCGAGCGGGTGATTTTTCCTTTCCCTCCCTCACTCTGCCATCTTTCCTCCCTATGCCGAACGCTTCGATCCGCGTCGTTGACGTCTACCCGTATCGCCTTACGCCCGAAGCGGGAATGGGTGTTGAATTACTGCTCTTGCGCCGGGCGGACGGCACCTCGTACGAAGGAACCTGGCGCATGGTCGGTGGCGGAATCGATTCGGGAGAGGCCGCCTGGGAAACCGCGAAGCGGGAATTGCTCGAAGAAACGGGATGCACGCCGGATCGGCTCTGGGCATTGCCATCGGTCAATACATTCTACGAGTGGAAAACAGACCGCATTAGCCTGACGCCGGCGTTTGCCGCTGAATTGCCCGACGCGAACATCACTCTCAACGCCGAACACGACGAGTACCGGTGGTTCACGCCAGCCGATGCCTGCAGCGAACTGGCGTGGCCCGAACAGCAGCGACTCGCCCTGCTCACCGCGGAGATGGCGACGAGCCCGATTCCGCCCTCGCTCCACATCCCATCCGACGTCAAATGAGCGACGCCCGACGTCCCAATCGCACGTTTTTCCCCCGGCCCTTTCTCTTATGTTTCCACGCTTCATCGCCGTCGTTGTCGCTCTCGCTGTCATTCTCACCTTCAGCGCGCAGCCACAACGCGTTGCCGCGCAGCCCCTCACCGGCTTCTCCCCATCCTCGTCCGATGCCCAGCAGACGTGCGAGTCGAGACTCACGGATATTCCCACGGCATCAGCATTTCGCGCTCACCTGCAACGGCTGACGAAGGAGCCGCATCCCGCCGGTTCGGCAGCCAATGAGCGGGTCGCTGCCTACATCGACTCCGTCATGAACGCGGCGGGCCTGGACGTCGAGCGCTACCCGTACGACCTCTACATGCCCTCTCCGGATGCGGCGCACAATATCGACGTGGAGCTCGTCACTCCGATTCGCCAGCCGCTCAATCGACAGGAATACATCCTCGAAGAGGATCGGTTTTCGAATCACCCGAACCTCGATCCCGCCTGGAACGCGTATTCCGGGTCGGGCGACGTGACAGCAGAAGTCGTGTACGCCAATTATGGGCGCAAGGAGGATTTCGAGTGGCTCGCCGAAAACGACATTTCCGTCAAGGGGAAAATTGTTCTCGCGCGCTACGGTGGCAACTTCCGCGGCTTCAAGGCCAAGTACGCGGAGGAAGCGGGCGCTGCGGGCCTGATCATGTACACGGATCCAGCGGACGGTGGATATGCCGATGGCCTACCGTATCCCGAGGGGCGCCACGCGAGTGAAAGCACGATCCAGCGTGGCTCGGTGCTCACGCCCCTGTCTGGCGATCCGCTCACCCCGGCCGGGCCGTCGCTGCCGAACGGTGAGGGGGCCGAACGACTCTCCCCTGAGGAGGCCGATCTCCCGACGATCCCCGTGACCCCGCTTCCGCACGCCTCGACGAAGAAAATCCTCGAGCGAATGGACGGGCAGCCGGTCCCGCAGGGATGGCAGGGCGCGCTCCCGTTCGCGTACCGCGTGACCGGCGGCTCCGAGCTCACGGTTCGTCTGCGCGTCGACCAGCCGAAGCAGATGGTGCGCGCGTCGAACGTGATCGGTCGCATCGAGGGGAGCGAGTACCCGGAGCAGTGGATCGTTCTCGGAGCACACTACGACGCGTGGACGTTCGGTGCCGTTGACCCGAACAGCGGCACGGCGAGCCTTCTCCTCATCGCAGAGGCGCTCGGGGAGATGGCTAAAAACGGCTGTCGCCTCCGTCGCTCGATCCTCATCGGCCACTGGGATGCAGAAGAGTACGGTATTCTCGGCTCAACCGAATGGGTGGAGCAGTTGCAGGACGAACTAACAACGGGCGGCGTGGCGTACATTAACGCGGATGCAGCCGTCTCCGGCGATCGCTTCGGCGGTGCTGCAGCTCCTTCCCTCAAGCAGCCGCTCCTCGACGCGGCGGCCACGGTCGATCATCCGTCGTCCGACTCACTTACCGTGCTCGAGCGCGCCCAGACACGGGCGGATGACGACAGCATTCTCGGCAATCTCGGCGGCGGATCGGACCACGTCGGCTTTTACACGTTCGCGGGCGTTCCCTCGCTGGGCGCCGGCATGCGAGGCTCGGCACCGATTTACCATAGTGCCTACGACAATTTCGCGTGGTATGAGCGCTTCGCCGACACGACCTTCGTCCACGGCCCCGCCCTGGCTCGCGTCGACGGCATTCTTGCCCTTCGCCTCGCCAACGCGGAGGTGCTTCCGTACGATGTCGTTCGCTACGCGACGGACCTGCGCTCTCACCTCGATGACCTCGCAGAACGTGCCAGTGAACAGGACGTGGAAGCTGACTTCACGGCTCTCGATTCGGCAATCGACTCGCTTCGCGATGCCGCGACGACCTTTACAGAGGCACGCGATGCGGCTCTCGCAAACGATAGAACGGTCCCGAACCTCGAACAGGTAAACGAGGCGATGATCGGGCTCGAAAAGGCGTTTCTTCACCCCCCAGGGCTCCAGAACCACCCGCTCAAACGGTCGCTGTATGCATCGCCCGACCCGTTCAGCGGATACGCCTCGTGGATGCTCCCGGGACTTCGCTACGAGGTCGAAGCCGGCACCGCCTCCGGCCTTGCCCGGTGGGTCGATATCTACGTCCGTGCCGTGAACGACCTGACCGGTCGCGTGCAGAAAGCGATCGACCTTCTCCAGTAACCACTCCGAGGAAACGAAACTACTCGCCATCCGGGGATGTGACCGAATCCGGTAGGTCGCACTCCGTGCGCCGGGTGTCAACGAGCTGGAGAATCTTCCACTGCCCGTTCCCCTTGACGAGCTGCACGGCATTGACCCCGCAGTGGCTCAGTTCGTCGCCCAGGTAGAACGCGTACGGCACCCACGCAGAGGCCATCGGACCGTCGATGTCGACCGTCACCTCGTACGTCCGCTCGTCCCACACCTGGTCCCGCGGCGACCCGACGGCCTCGGCAAAGCTCTCGATGTTACCCGACCGGAGCGAATCTGCAGTTGCGGTGAAAAGGCGCGCGTCGTCGTGGAAGGCCTCTCGCACTGCAGAAGCATCACCGGCTCGCATTCCGTCAAAGAGCGCTTCGATCGCGCCGCGGACGGCCGCTTCTGCGGTGTCGCGAGGCGCCACCCGTTCCTTCACCTCCCCATGCTCGGGCGAAGCGGCCAGGGACGGCGCCGATCCGGCGGTTCCCGCACAGAGCATCAGAACCAGACACCGATACCAGAAGCGGGACGATGAGCGGGTCGGCGTGCTCGTGGCGATGCGCTTGAAGCAGTCCATGTATGATCTAGTCGGTTGAAAGGGTATCCGTTAACGTTGTGTCCTGAAGCATCGAGTCAGACGATGCCGAATCACGGGACATGGTGTCGCGCGAGAGGCTATCGGTCGTCAGCGTGTCCACTGCGATCGTGTCCGGGAGAGGCGGCGGGACGGACAGCAGTAACCGGTCCACGGTGCCGCGACTGCAGAGAAACAGATCCGGGCGGCCATCCGAGTCAAAGTCGGCCGCCTCCGAATCAAGCCCGCGCCCGGTGATAATCTTCGGCAGAGCGAAGCGTGTGGCGTCCGAAAAGCGCCCACCGCCATCGTTCAGTAAAATGCCGTAGGGTGCGCTCTTAATGGATTCACCGTCGAAGAGCACGTTCGACGTCACGATGTCGAGGTCGCCGTCAAGGTCGAGATCGACGAAGTCTGCATCGAGCGAACTCTGGTCGTCGATCGGTATGCGAGCCGCGGTCGCGTCCCGAAACCGGCCGCTACCATCGTTTAGCAGGAGCCGATTCTGGCGCCGGGCATCTTCGACAAAAAGCCGAACATTGGCGAAGATCAGGTCGAGGTCGCCGTCGCCGTCGACGTCTCCGAAATCAGCCTCCCGGGTTTCCTCCGGGACATCGAGAATGGGCAGAGCTCTCGGGTCAGCATCCCGAAAGCGGCCACGACCGTCGTTCAATAGCAGGCGGTTGACGTCTTCGTTTCCGACAATGAGATCCAGATCGCCGTCACCATCGACATCCCCGAGTTCAAGATCCTGCGTGACATCATCGCGACTTGGTAGGCGCGACGCCGTTTCATCCGAGAAACGACCGGTACTATCGTTGATGAGCGCACGGTTTTGCCCGTTGTTGCCGACAAGAAGATCTGGAAAGCCGTTATCGTCCAGGTCGACCACGATAACAGCGTTCGAGGTGCCTTCCACCGGCCAGCGATCGCCCGCGTCCCTGAAGTGGCCCGAGCCATCGTTCAGGTAGAACTCGTTGACCGTGTCGTCCTCCGTGACGACCACAATGTCGAGGTATCCGTCGCCGTCAAAATCGGCGACAGCTACATCTTCGCTGTCACGATCGTGCGAGGGAATGCGTTCGGAAGCGTCCCGGAAATGACCGGTTCCGTCTCCGAGAAGCAGGATATTCGGCTTAAACTCGTTGGCAATGACCACATCGAGCGCGCCGTCTCCATTCACGTCTGCCACGGCCGCGTCCATGCTGTATCCCGTGAGCTCCGACGTCGGGAGGTGCTTCACGGTCGCGTCTCGAAAGAGCATCGTGGTATCGTCGGCGACGCCTGACGACTGTGCGCTGCCGGTGCTTCCAGTTGCACCGGCAAAGGTCAGCACACCAGCGACCAATGCCAGCAAGGCGAACGAAATGGACGACGCAGCGGAACGGGTCATGGTTCGGAAACCGGCGGCGGGGGTGTCATCGGGGAGACACCGGGTGCACGCCAAACCGCAGCCGTCCGTTCCAGCCAGCGGGTTAGCTCGTCGGGAGGTCCTGCATCGTGACGACCTCGGCGTCCGACTCTACGGCGAACGGTTCGGGCGTCGGCTCCGTCAGAGCGAACGCAGAGGAGACTGCGATAATTACAACCAGCGCCAGGCCGATGAGGCTCGTTAGGATCGCCTTGTTCTGCATCGAATGGCGCCGCGCGTCGCGGGACGCCATCATGCCCGGAAGAAGCTCATCGGGAAGGAGGTCGACGGAGGGGTTGAGTTCGCGTTTCTTTCCGTGATCCTGCATGTAGCGAACCGAACTGGAGAAGGCGCGGCGTGGAGCGTATTGCTTCGAAGACGTCATCGTGTAGAAACGGCTGAGTCGGTAGAATGGTGAGACCGGAACCTCGGGATCGTCTCCCTTCCGTCGTTCACCCCGCCACACGAATACCGGCCGCTAGAGGTTACAGCCCGCCGTCGATTTGTTTGCCTGCTCACTCCGCGCGGACCTCAATTCATCGGCTCATTTCGACGCCGAGTGAACATCCCACTCCCCCAGAAGCCACGTGTGCGGATCGACCGTGACGTCCGACACAGGCGCTGGCACATCGACCGTGAACGTTTCCTTCCGTTTCGTGATGTCGAGCGTGGCGAGATCTTCGGTATCGCCAATAGCAAGACCGATCTCGAGCGGCACGTCGAAGACGGGGGACCTCTGAACCTGCTCGACCGTCAACTCGACCGCTTCGTTCTGATCGCTGTAGTGCCACTCGATGTCAAGAATCGGGTATCCGGCACGCCGGGTCCACTGCTCGAAAAAGATGTCCAGGCTCTTCCCAGAGACATCCTCCGCCGCCGACTGAAAATCTGCCGTGGTTGCATTGCCAGACTTTTTTCTCTCGTAAAATGTCTGCAGCGTCGACCAGAAGGCCTTGTCGCCAAGTTCGAAGCGGAGCATGTGCAGGACCCAGGCGCCCTTCAGATACGGATTGGATGTGAGCAATTGCGCGGGATCCGTATACGTCGTGTCAACCAACGGCTCGTCTGGGTTCTGACGCTGAAACGCCAGTGCCTGATTTCGGGCTGACGCCATCGACTCCCGCATCTCCTGAGCTCCTTCCGCATATTCGAGATACAGTTTCTCAAGGTACGTTGCGAAGCCTTCGCTGAGCCAGAGGTGCGGCCAATCTGCCTCTGTTACCGTGTTACCAAACCACTGGTGCGCGATCTCGTGGGCGACGAGACCCGTCGACGGCTCACCGTCTGCCATAGCACTTTCACTGTAGAAGATCGCGCTCGCGTTTTCCATTCCCCCGTAGCGTGTCGTCGACTGCACGTTGGCCAGCTTGGCAAACGGGTACGGCGCGATATTCCCCTCGAAGAACCGCACGATGCGAGGAGCGACCTGCAGATCTCGCATGGCCGGCCCGCGGTCTTCTGGATATACCCAGCTCTGCATCGGGATGTCGCCCTGAACGCCGAGCGAGTCGACGACGAATTCCGCCGCCCCGAAGACCATCACCTTCGTCGGTAGAGTTGCTTCGGTACGATAGCGGGTCACGCGGCGATCGCCATGGTCCGTCTGTCCGAGTCGTTCGCCATTCGCCACAACATCGTAGCGAGACGGAGCATCGACCGTCCAGGCCACCGTCGCCTTGTCCGACGGGTGATCGACAACCGGTACGTAATGCCGAGCACGATTGGGCCAGTTGTCACCGAAGAAGGTTCTATCGCCGTGGCGATTGCTTCCAATGATGAGACCATCGGCTGGTGTGCCCGAATAACGTATCGTAAATGTGCGCTCCTCACCCTCTTTCAGCTGGCCCTCTGGCTCGATGACCACATGATCGTTCACCTGTCGAAATGAGACGGAGCGGCCTTCCTCCTCCACTGCCGTGACGGTCATCCCGGTTTCCTTTACATTGTCGGTCTGTGGATCATCGAGATCCAGACGGATCGCCGTTAGCGTATCGGTCGTGAGGCGGAGTCGAACGGTCGCCTCGCCAGTGATTTCGTCGCTACGGTCCGACAACGTCACTCGAAAGTCGTAGTGCTGCACATCGATCTCCGGGTGAGCAGGCGTGGGCCCACCGTTTCCCGCAGGCTGCGCCTGGCACGCTACGGTACCGTAGCTCAGAACAAAGAGCAGAGTGATGAGAGAAACGAAGGGGGGCGAGAATCGCAGGGAAGCGTCCATTCGATGCATCAATCAAACAGGAGTCAGGGTCGGAAGCGGTGTAACGGGAGCGATCAAGTTTCGGGTTCCACAAGCGGTCGAGTCACCTAGCAATTCGAACGTCGCATTTCGCATTTCGCATTTCGCATTTTGTACTTCGCACTTCGCATTTCGCACTTCGCACTTCCAATCCCCCTCCAACTGTCACATCATCGTGACTCAGGCCATGATCGGCCACGTCGTCTTGACAGCCCGGCAACAGCATCCGTACGTTTTCCACGTTCGCCCGACACCAGCGGCCCGGGCGATTCGCTCGATGCTACCAACCAGTCAACCTACTATGCGAACGACTTTTCGCACTACCTCTTTCTCCTGGATGCTCGCGATGACCCTTCTCGTCACGCTCGTGGCGGCAGGATGCGACGCCGACACTGACGACACCGATATCGGCACAAATGAGGCCGACATGAGTGCTGATACATCGATGAGCGTCACGATCGAACAGGGGGAGCGCTCTCCAGAAATTGCAGGGGCCACGGCCACGTTCGCTGCCCCGGAATCTGGGGAGGTCCTCGACGCGGGATCGGACGTCATGGTAACCGTCAACGTGGAATCGTTTGAGACGCAGGTGCAGACGGACACGCCGCGCTCGGACTCGATTGCCAACTCGTCGAAGGGCCAGCACGTTCATATCATCGTGGATGGCGGACCGTACCACGCAAATTATGAGCCCGGCACACCGTTCAATATCGGCATGCTCGAAGACGGGGCCCACACGGCAGTCGTCTTCCCCAGCCGCTCCTACCACGAGAGCGTCAAGAATGAGGGCGCCATGGATTTCGTAAACTTCTACGTCGGAGAAGAGGCGGGCGACTTTCCGCTGAACCCCGAAGAGCCCACGATTATCTACAGCCGCCCGAAAGGCTCGTACACGGGCGCCGGAGCTGAGCGAATCATGCTCGACTTCTACCTGCATAACGTCGAACTGAGCGCCGACGGCTATTCCGCACGGTACCAGATCCGTGAAAAAGGTAGCGACGAGGTGATCGCCTCCACGACACTGACCGAGTGGGTACCGTCGTTCGTCGAAGGGCTTCAGAAGGGAACGTACATCGTTCGCCTTGAACTGCTCGATGCAGACGGAAATGTCGTTCCGGGCCCGCTGAACACCACCGATCGGGAGATCATGGTCGACCCGGAAGCACAAGAGGAGGAGGAAGCATAGTCCTTCGCATATACGGTCGATAGGAACGAGGCGCAGCTTCCTCACAGGAGGCTGCGCTTTTTCCTTTGATAGAAGGTTCGAATGGACGCAACACGAAATACGGTAGGTGAACGTTCATCTAATGGATGCCAATGTCTGGCCTCGTCCTCCGTAATTTACGCTTCTATTATGATTTAGACGGAACCGGTCTCGACGGCGCTTCTCTGCCGCTACTGCCATTTGCCGCGGGAACTGACGGACAGAGCGGCAATTTGACCGATTATCAGATGCTCCCGCCTCCGTGTCCCTCATATCCCAGCCTTGCTCCATGCAACGCTTCGTCCTTTTCTTCTCGGCCGTTCTTCTGCTCTCCGCCGGCAGCGGGATGATGTCGCCTGTATCGGGCCAACCCACGGCTGCCGATGATGCGCGCCGGCCAACCAATGTGATTCTCTTCATTCCGGATGGGTTCGGTCCCGCCAGCGCGACGATGGCACGCGACTACCTTCGAAAGTACGAGGGCGTCGGCGAGCTCGCGATGGACTCGATCCAAACCGGTAGCGTCCGCACCTTCTCCACATCCAGCCGAGTGACGGATTCCGCCGCCGGTGCAACCGCTTATGCGACGGGCGTAAAGACGTACAATGGAGCCATTGCGGTTGACACGCTCCAACGTCCGCTCGGAACGCTCCTTCGCGCCGCGGAGGGACGTGGCATGGCAACGGGCATGGTGGTCACGAGTCGGATCACCCACGCGACGCCCGCCTCCTTCTCTTCCCACGTGCCGGAACGCTGGATGGAAAATGAGATCGCCGCGCAGCAAATCCAGAGTGGAGCTGACGTCATTCTGGGCGGCGGAATGCGGCACTTCCTACCGTCCTCGGCAGAGGGAAGCGAGCGGGAGGACGACCGCAATCTGATCGACGAGGCACGAGCCAAGGGGTACACGTTCGTCGATGACCGCGACGGCCTCATGAACCTATCCAACGGTCCCGTGCTCGGTCTCTTCAGCATGAGCCACCTGGATTACGAGATCGACCGTGACCCAGCGGTCCAACCGAGCCTGGCGGAGATGACGGACAAAGCCCTCAGTCTCGTTTCCAAGGACAAGGATGGCTACTTCATGATGGTCGAAGCGAGCCGCGTCGATCACGCCGGGCATGGCAACGACGCTGCAGCGCACCTGAAAGACATTATCGCCTACAACGAGGCGATGGAGGTTGCACTCAAGCACGCCCGCCGAGATGGCAACACGCTCGTCGTCAGTGTGTCCGACCATGAAACCGGCGGCCTTACGCTGGGTCGCGATATCCACAAAGAAGACGGCGTGGACGGCGTTTATGCATGGCATCCGGAGGTCCTCCACCGTGTGGAAGGCTCGCATGGTGCGATGTTCGATGCCGTCTCCGCGCGTTACGATCATCTACCGGACGGTGCCACGGCGACCGATTCCGTGGATGCCGTCGCAGCCGTTCTGAGCAACATGGCCGGCATCGATGACCTCACGGATGCGGAGCGGGCGTCCATCCAGAACAGCCTCGGATCGTACGACCTCAATTACACCGTCTCAGACCTCATCGAGCGCCGCGCCGTCATCGGTTGGACCACCCGCGGCCACACCGCCGTCGACGTGAATCTCTACGCGTATGGACCTGGCGTCGAGAACTTCCGCGGCAACATGGACAATACGGAGGTCGGAGACATTCTGGCGTCTCTGCTCAACCTCGACCTCGATGCGCTCACGGCGGATCTTCGCGAGGAAACTGAAGAGACCCAAAAGGCTGAGAAATCAAAAACGGACGCCACCTCCGGTCCGTCGCCTGGGTCCGAATAACCGGGTCCACGCCCACACCCTTGGCTCACGTTCCTCTTTCTCCCCATCCATGGCCGACCATAGCAGCAATCCATTTCGGGAGATCCTCCAGCAGCATCGTGATGCAGGCGAGGACCGGCGAGCCGAACAAATCACGCGAGCCGTCGGCTCCACGATTCCGTTCATGTCGACGGCAGGCGTGAACATTGACGTGTACACACCGCAGCGCGTCGTGGTGACGCTTCCGGATCGGCCGCCGGTCCACAATCACGTCGGAACGCCACACGCCGCCGCTCTCGCGCTGCTGGCTGAAGCAGCAACGGGCCTGGTGGTCGCGTTGAACCTGTCCGATGGTTCGGTGCCGCTGCTTCGATCGATGAATGTCGATTTCCGCCGGATGGCACGCGGGACGGTCCACGCGGAGGCCGCCCTCGGCGAGGAAACGCAGCAGCGCATCACCAGACGCCCCATCGGCAAAGTGATGGTCGATGTCGAATTGCTTGCGGACGGCGAGACGGCCGTGACCGGCGCGCTGCAATGGGCGTGGATTCCCGCGAGCCGCCTTCCTTCATCCGAGGGATAACAGAAGCACGTCAAAAAAGAAGGGCCATACGTATCAAATAGGCTACCGATTTCATCTTCGTGTTGTCGGTAGTTGAGGATAACGACAAAGCTGCAATCGTCCATGTTTGGCAGCGATCGTCCGAAGAGCACCATTTCCCTCTTCGATGCGTCCTCTCCTCCTCTGTCCCAGCCCGGCAAGGGACATGATTCACGCACCGTCACCCCACATCCTCCGCGGATACTCTCTCGTCGCGTTCGTTATTGGACTTGCGCTGGGACTTGTCGCCCTGCCGACACATGCACAGCAGCCGGGCCTTCGCACCGTTCCCGGCGCCTCGGATGCGGAGCAGGGCATCGCCCTGACCGTCAGTGGTGGCGTAAGCAAGGGGGCGTACCAGGGTGGATTTGTCTACGGTCTCACGTACCTGATGCGCCTCTCGCGTGAGGACCCTCGGATTCGAGACGTCTTCGATGTACCAGCTTACCATCTCGTATCTGCTACCGGTGCGTCCGCGGGTAACATCAACGCGCTCCTTGCTGCCGTCTCCTGGTGTGACTCAACGTTTATCGAGCAGTCGCCGCAGGAAAGCCTGTTTTGGCGCGTCTGGATTCCGGTCGGGATGGAGCAACTCTTCCCCGAGACGCGCCCGGAGCAACCGTTTATGCCCGACTTTGTCTTTTCACGGCAGTTCTTCCACACGGAGGTGGCACCTCGGCTAAAGGAAGCCATGCATCACCCCGTTCGCCGAGGCTGCGAAGTGCCGGTCGGTCTTACCCTAACGCGCATCGACTCCTTTGGCCATGTCCCCTTCGCACCGAGTCTGGACCCGGTACGGACGATTCGCTACGCCAGCATTGCGCGGCTCGCGTCGACATCCATCGAGGGAGAACCGGGCATGCGATTCCGTCCGTTCGACTTCACCGGCCTTGACCTACAGCAGTATGGCGAACTCTTGCTTCCGGACCTCGCGCCTTCACAGAACGACCTCGGCGTAGATCCGATGGTGCGTGTCGCCCTGGGCTCCAGCGCCTTTCCGCTCGCCTTCGCCCCGGTCGAAATCACCTTTTCATCCGGTCCGGACGAGCCCAGGGAAACCGGTTACTTCATCGATGGCGGCGTATTCGATAACAACCCGCTCGGTCTGTCCAGTGCGTTGTATAACCCGCGGCTCCGCAATGAGCGGCCAGACGAGGACATGAAACTCCGAGCGTACGTTGGCCCACGAAGGGCAGACCCGAGGAGTGTCCCGGTCTATTCCCTTCTTGTCAATCAGAACCATCGACGTGGAACGCCACCTGCCGAACGACAGGCGGAAATCACATCTCGTTCCAAGAGCAGGATTAGTGCCCGGGCCTACAACTCCTTCCTGAATAAAGCGATTACGACGGCACGGGAATACGAGATGGAGCTACTCGCCCGCGACCTGACGGAAACCGATCGCAAGCGCATCGTGCAGTCCTCACGGTATCACGCGATCATGGGCGAGAGTCTGATCAGCTTCGGTGCGTTCTTCAGCTACCTATTCCGGCAGCATGATTTTTTCGTCGGACTCTACGACGCCGTACATTTTGCAGCAGAGCAATCGGTACATGATCGGACAAACCGATCGGACGTCGGCGCTCGCGTGCGTGCCCTGATCGACGTTCTCGAACCCCAGCTCCAAACAGCGGAGCACGACTTCCTTCTCTCACTCCATCGGGATGAATTTGCCCAGGAACGGGTCTGTGAGCCGTTTACGTCGAGTCAGAATGTGTACCTGGCCCTATCGTGTGCGGTAAACGACTGGGAACGCACCCACGGTACGGAGCCATCGGGTGCGGCCGAAAACTTTGGGCGACTCTTTGAACACATCGAGACGTATATCACGCCTGACCGATTTATTGCTCTGGAAAAGCAGGC
Organism: Longibacter salinarum; assembly: GCF_002554795.1. Classification (NCBI taxonomy): domain Bacteria; kingdom Pseudomonadati; phylum Rhodothermota; class Rhodothermia; order Rhodothermales; family Salisaetaceae; genus Longibacter; species Longibacter salinarum. Next base: position 69,636 of record NZ_PDEQ01000004.1, read on the forward strand.
CTGCCAAGCTGAAAAAGCGACATCGGTAAATGAAGCCGGTCGCCGAGTGCAAACAGATGGCGAATTTCGGTGCGACGCGATTACGGACGACGGCCTGCTCCTGCAGATGCAGGCCAACGCAGATCAAACCGTGACGCGGATATTGGAATCTGCCCTTGAGATTCTGATCGAGAATGAGCACGAGATTGATGCCACGATGGATGAGGCCACGGCTCGCGATCACATCACACTCGCGTACTTCATCCAGCGAAATCTAGCCATCGAGGGGCGAACCGGCTTTTCGTGGGACAGCTCGTCGATGCCCGTAGAGCGTCGAAAGCGTCGAGGTGTGGATGCGCCTGCAATTTCGCGTCGGCTGATCTGGCGTACCGTCGTCCCGAACGAGGTCATCTTCCCCGTCGCGCGAAAAGGGTGGGGGTTTTCCTATCGTCCGCGATACTACCCCGGCCCGCGACATGCGCCACGCATCCCCCTTCTGCTCGGGTACAATAAGTTCGAGGGCCAGCCAGGACTCTTCCTGACAGGGCTGGGGCTGGAGCAACCGATTTTTTCCGGACCACGCCGCCTCATCGTGAACAGCGTGGAGGTCGGCATCACGCAGGGAATCGCGACGACCGGGACGGGCGATGGGTGGCGGTATACCGGACTCAATGTCGGACTCTACATTCTCGGTGGCAAAATTCGATTCGGGCTCCTGCTCCCCTCTCTATTACGCCACCCGGAGACCAACCTGTACTCGGGGCACCAGACCTCGATCGGCATCTCCGATGTCAATGGCCTGCTGTACTGGATCGGAAAGTTCATCCAGTAACCGGGCAGTGATCGACCTGCAAGACCGCGCTCTTCCTACTACCGCGTTCTGTGTTGAACGAGATCTCAGTCTCCGAAGGAGTAGCCCATCAGGCGGATCTCACGAGCGCAGACCAGTTCGATGCGTTCCCGTGCGGCATCGTCCATCAATTCCGTGTAGGGCGACCGCTCGGGCCGAAATCCACTCTTTGCCTTGGGCAATTCGATGTCGTCCGGAAGGCCAATCGCATCGCGAAGATGTGCGAGTTCGGCCTCAAGGTTTTCGTATCGGGCGAGATGATCGAGCGCCATGTGTCCGTTGATCGTGTAGATCGGCCAGTTCGTCAGACGGCTTTCTCGACATTCGTGGATCCACGTGTTAAAGTTCGGCCGAGGCTCGTTCGTCTTGTAGTAATAGAAACTGACGGCCTTGTCGAACGGGTTACGCTCAAAGGAGAACGTGTAGTACGAATCCCAGATGCCAGGCTCGACGTGGTCCTGGATAAAATCCGCCGTACGGTGATTATAGAATTCTTTCCGACGTTGACGGAGCAACAGCGTCGCCCAGTCGAAGCGGTCGTAGTATTTCAGCGGAACGTAGAAATTCTGCGGTCCGCGGTAGCCCCGCTCCCGTCGCTTCGCCTCTCCCCGCTCATCGATTGGCGTGATGATGTCGTCCGGGCCGCAAAACTTTGACAGCGCTATCTCCAGGCTCGTACTGGCGGTCTTCCGGGTCTTCACGTAAATGAACCGGTGCTTGTGACTGATGATCATGCGGGAGGAAACGAACTGAAAGCAGAATACGAAAGGGGTCGTCAGCGTCGGGGAGAGACATTAAAGCGGCTTCGTCTGCCGGTGAAACCGGAGCGTGAGCCAGATCGATGCGGCGGTGAGACCTGCGACGAGCCCCCACCAGAGGCCCGGCGCGCCAAAGCCGAGATGCACGCCGAAAAGATACCCAAGGCTGAGGCCGATGCCCCAGTACGAAAAGAAGCCGATGATCATCGGTCCACGCGTATCCTTGAGGCCACGGAGAGCCTCCGCAGCGGCAATCTGAAGTCCGTCTACCACCTGGAAGACAGCCGCGATGCCGAGCAGTTGCACGGCAAGCGGTATCACGTGTGCATTCTTCGGTGCTCCGGTATCGAGATAGAGGGACACGATCCACTCGGGAACGGCCAGAAAAAACACCATCGAGATCGCCATAAACGCCGTCGCGACACTGATCGATGCGTAGCCGGCCCGACGCGTCGCAGCCCGATCCTTCCGTCCGGCTGCGTGACCGACGCGCACCTGACCAGCAATTCCGATTCCCATCGGCACCATAAACGTGAACGCGGCACACTGGATGGCGACCTGGTGCGCTGCGAGGGACGTCGCGCCGATGGTGCCGACCATGAGCGCCGTGATCATAAACAGTCCGGCTTCAATTCCCCGCGCGACGCCCATCGGCCATCCGATGTCGACCAGTTCATGGAGCGTCTCCGAATCCGGAACACGAATCTTCCCGAAGATCGTGTATTCGCGGAACGGACGTCGCGTGACGACGAGCAGGCTGAGCAGACCGAACATCGTCCAGAACACAATCGTGCTGGCGATCCCCGTGCCCACGAGTCCGAGTGCCGGAACCCCCAGTGCCCCGAACATCAGCACATAGTTGGCGCCCGCATTCAGACACGCGGCGAAAATAGTGATGAGCGTCACGGGCAGAGGTCGAGCGAGGCCCTCCACAAAGCTGCGCAATGCCATAAACCAGCACGCCGGGAGGAATGCCCACATGATGGCCCGCAGGTACGATGATGCTCCCTCAACGGCCACCTCGGACTGCCCCAACAGGTCAAGGATCGGCTCGATGTTCCACAGCAGCACCATGACGGGCGCGCTGAGGATGACGCCGAGCCAGAGTCCCTGTCGGACGCTGCGTTCGATCGTATCCGGCTCGCCCGCCCCCACCGCCTGTGACACCATCGGGCTGACCGCCTGCACCATGCCGGTGCAGAGAATCAGCAGAAAGAAAAACAAGGTATTGCCCAGTGCGACGCCCGCGAGCGCATCGGGGCCGAGCCGACCGACCATGACGGTGTCGACAAACCCCATCGACATCTGCCCCAGCTGAGCGGCTACGACCGGACCCGCCAGGCGCAGCGTCGGCGGAATTTCTGCCCAGAAGCGTTCCCAGGGCGAATCAGCTGCCGCCGATGCTCCGACGGTCTCCGCGGCGCCCGTGCGAGCATGAGCCGCGGAAGCCGGCGTTTCTTCAGGCTGCACGTCAGGCGAGGATCCAGACGTGGGTGCCGAGGATGTGTCGGTTGGATCGGACACGTATACGATGGGGCAGGGCATAAAAAAAATATCTCGTCGCAACGGGCACGTCCCGTGAGACGATCATAAGTTTGAGCGCCTCTGTGTACGTTCGTTCCAACCGTGCGTTCGGACCGTGCGGAAATCTCACGCGGCGACTGTACGGTGTCTATCGTGGCGCTGGCACGCATCCACGGTCGGGCATGTAGCGGCATAGAAGCAGTTGTAGCAAAAAATCACCGAATCGAGCGGCCCGACGTGCTGCAGGGATGCGCGCGCGTTGCCTTTCCGCCTGCGAACACTCATCTTGGGGCAACCGTTGTTCTGGAAGCGGGCAGTTGTATCTGCCAGCGCTTGCGTATTCCTCACCTTCCTATCCGGTCATGGCCGACGACACCTACCTGCTCGACTTCGAGAAACCGTTGTACGAGCTGGAACAGAAGCTCGCCGAGATGCGCGAGCTCAACAAGGACAATGCGGACGATCTCTCAAACGAGATCAGCGCGCTGGAAGAGCGCGTCGAACAACTCCGCACGTCGATCTACCGCAACCTGACGCGGTGGCAGCGTGTCCAAATTGCGCGGCATCCTCAGCGTCCGTACACGCTCGACCATATCGAAGCGCTCACCGAGGGCTTTGTCGAGCTTCACGGCGATAGAAAGTATGCTGATGACCGCGCTATTGTCGGTGGCATCGCTGAGTTCAAGGGAAGCCGCTTTGGCGGCACCGACCGCTCCGTGATGATCATGGGCCACCAGAAAGGCCGCGACACGAAGGAGCGCAAATTTCGGCGCTTCGGCATGCCCAACCCGGAGGGCTACCGCAAAGCCGCCCGCTTGATGGAAATGGCCGCCAAGTTCAACAAACCGGTCGTCACGCTGCTCGACACGCCCGGTGCGTATCCCGGCCTCGAGGCCGAAGAACGGGGCCAGGCTGAAGCCATCGCCCGCAACCTGCTGGAGATGGCACGCCTCCCGGTCCCGATCGTCGTCGTCATTATCGGGGAAGGAGCCTCTGGCGGAGCACTCGGCATCGGTGTCGGCGATCGCATTCTCATGCTTGAGAATTCCTGGTACTCGGTGATTGCCCCGGAAAGCTGCTCGCAGATTCTGTGGCGCTCCTGGGACTACAAGGAAGACGCAGCACGCGCATTGAAACTCACGGCCACCGATCTTCTCGACGTCGGAATCGTGGATGAGATCGTCGACGAACCTGTCGGCGGTGCGCATCGCTTCCCGAATCAAACGTTCGACAATACGGGCCGCGCGATCGCCCAGGCGCTGGAAACGCTCACGGCCCTCGACAAAGATACGCTTCTCGATCAGCGCATCGAGAAACTGGATGGCATCGGCGCCTACACGACGGAAGCAACGCCAGCGTAGTCGAGACGGTCTTTCTACCGCCACCTCTTTCTCCGGCATGTATACGTATCGGCACGAGCACCGCGTCCGATATCGGGAATGCGACCCGATGGGCGTTGTCTATCACACGCACTACCTCGACTACTTCGAGGCGGCGCGGACCGAAGCGTTACGCGATCTCGGCGTACGGTATCGCGACCTGGAGCACTCCGGAATCATCATGCCGGTCGTGTCGGCGAACGTGGAATATAAACGATCCGCGGAGTACGACGACGTGGTGATCGTGGAAGCACAGTTTCGGGAAATGCCAACGGTTCGGGTCCCCATCGACTACGTCGTCCGCCGCAGGGAAAACGACGACCTCCTCGCCACCGGCCACACGGATCTCTGCTTCATGGACGCCGAGCGTCGTCGCCCCGTCCGGATACCAGAAAATGTGCGCGACGCTTTTCTTCCGCACCTCCCCGATGCGACCTGACGTCCAGTATCCCGTCCACGTGCCGACCCGTTCGGTGGACTCACGGACGCTGACTCGGCTTCACCAGCGGTACGCCTCACATCCATTTCTTCTGCGAACCCGAACGCTTCGATGCAGCTTCCCTCCTATCTCAGCCCCGACGACCTGACCAATTTGATCCGACGCGCCATCCAGGAAGATGTCGGCCCCGGAGATGTCACGACGGAAGCTACGGTAAACTCTGACCAAACCGGCTCGGCATCCATTCGCGCCAAAGCCCCCGGCGTGATTGCCGGACTCGCGGTGGCAGAACGTGTCTTCGCCCACGTAGACCCGGCCATCCTGTGTCGCTGGCAGGTCGCCGATGGCACAGTCGTGGAACCGGGCGTGGAGATCGGTACGATCGAAGGGCCGGCCCGCGGTCTGCTCATCGCTGAGCGCCTCGCGCTGAACGTACTGCAGCGGATGAGCGGCATCGCGACCGCGACCCGACGGATGGTCGAAGCAGCATCTCCTCATACACCCGACATCCTAGACACGCGAAAGACGGTGCCCGGACTGCGGGGGCTGGACAAATGGGCCGTCAAACTCGGCGGAGGCACGAACCACCGCGTCGGCCTCTACGACCTGATCCTGATCAAGGACAATCACATTGCCGCAGCCGGCGGAATTCACGAGGCGCTAGATGCTGCAAAAGTGTACTGCGAAGCTAACGAACGAGAAGACCTCGACATCGAGATTGAAACGCGAACGCTCGAAGAGGTCAGCGCCGTCGTCGAGCATGGAGGAGCCAATATCATTCTCCTCGACAACATGGCTCAGGCACGCTCCGATGGCTCAGTCGATGTGGCGATGCTTGAAGAAGCCATCGCGATCGTGGACGGGACCTGCCGTACGGAAGCCTCCGGTAACGTGACTCGAGATACGGTGAACGCAATCGCGGCAACGGGTGTCGACGCCATTTCGTCTGGTGCGCTGACGCATTCCGTGACGGTACTGGACCTCTCGATGCAGATGACGGTCCGCTCGTAGCATTGCACGGGTCGATCGGTACGTATAGACCATGCTCGTAGACGGGGGCTTGCTCAGGACGACCCGCGACGAAGAGCATAGATGGTCCGAAAGTAGTCGTTCGCAATTCGGAGCCGAATCTGGCGGGCGTGTCCGCCGGATTTGAAGAGGAGACGTCGAACATCATCCCAGTTCACGACCTGTTCAGCGTCAGCAAAATCGCTGGACGCCCACTCAACGAAAGTAAGAATCGCCTCATCGTTCGCTTCCATCATGAGCGTAAAGCGATCTTCCGCCCAGCCAACCATAGCGAGTGCCTCTCCGAGCGAGATCGTGGGATTGTGCATCCCCGCACATAGCGCCATGCCTTTCAGAAGCACGGCCCATCGCTGATCCCACTGCTCTCGCGACAACCAGGCGGGAGACTTCGTCAGGTTCAATGGCCCGAGCACGATGCTAAGCACATCATCATCGGGGCGATCTAGCGAAAGACGCTGGAGCACATCCACCTCTTCCGGACTCAGGCGATCGTCCTCCGGGCGAAGCATAGACGCAATCGTGGCAACGGCATTGTCGAGTCTCTGCGTTTGATCCGTGCCATCCGTCGATGGGGGAGACGAGTCCTCGGCCAGCGAGAAGCGATGCATAGGACGTGAATACATGGGGGCGCAAAAGGGCGGTCGAACTCACTGTTCATCTCGCCCGAAATACTGCAACACTGCGGGCGTAGCGGCAATGGCCCGATCCACAAGACGGCTTCTTCCTCTACGGTCTGGCTCTCAAACTCGAAGAACAAAGCAGTCGCACGACCAAAACTCGTCAGACAAACAAAGCTTTTCAGACAAGCAAAGCTCGTCAGTAACGTGGGGGCCTTACCTCACCTTTATAGACGACACCTCAGCCGCACAGCCGACATCCAAAAGAAAAAAGTTGCTGGGGATCACAGAACCGTTAGATTTAGTCCCCATGAGCGCTTTCGGCAATGAAAAACGGTCGCCTCCATTTTGGAGACGACCGTCGCATTGATTTCCTGTCTGTCGGCTGAACACCTGCGCCACCGAAGCCGGTGTCCACTCACGAGCCGCGCGGGCCTTACGAGGTCGGCAGATTGGGCTTCCTGACGTTACTCCCCGCCTCGCCATCTCCCGAGGACTCCGTGACACCGTCTGTCACCGTCGCGTCGTCGTTTTCCTCGTCCTCGTCCCACTCTTCGATCGCTTTGATCACCGCCTCGACAATTTCGTCTTCGTCGACGGTGCCCACGATTTCACCGCGCTTGAAGAGGTGTGCACGACCGCGACCAAGAGAGACGCCAAGATCAGCCCCCGAGGCTTCCCCCGGTCCGTTGACGGCGCAGCCCATCAGCGCCACGTTCAGGTCCTTGTCGAAGTTCTGCGCCGCTACTGCTTCCTCGACTTCCTCGACGATGGTGAACAGGTCTCCGACGAGACGACCGCAGGTCGGGCAAGCGATGATGTTGACCCCAGGACGGCCGATGCCGAGCGACTTCAGGATGCGGTGACCCACCTTTACCTCCTCCACCGGATCCGTCGCCAGGCTCACTCTGATCGTGTCGCCAATCCCGTCCGCGAGAAGCGTACCGATTCCCACCGAGCTTTTGACCGTACCCGTCGCAAGCGAACCACTTTCCGTGACGCCGAGATGCAGCGGATAGTCCGTCCGCTCGGCGACCATGCGGTAGGCTTGGATCATGTAGAACACATCGCTGTGCTTCACCGAGATGACGATGTCCTCGAAGCCGTTCTTCTGGCAGATCTCGACATGGCGCATCGCGCTCTCGAACAGCGCCTCCGGCTTCGGATAGCCGTACTTGTCCATCAGGTCTTTCTCCAGCGACCCGGAGTTCACGCCAATCCGAATCGGAATGCCCTTCTCCTTCGCGGCCAGAAGGACCTCCCGCTCCCATTCCGGCTTGCCAATGTTACCCGGGTTGATGCGCACCTTCGCGATGCCGGCCTCAATGGCCTTGAGCGCGTACTGGTGGTTGAAGTGGATGTCGGCCACGATCGGGACGCGGCTACCCTGGACGATATCCTTCAGGGCGTCGGCATCCTCCGGCCGGGGCACGGCGACACGAACGACGTCCGCACCGGCATCTGCCAGTCGGTGAATCTCCTCCAGGCAGGTCTCCACCTCGTGGGTTTTCGAAACGGTCATGCTCTGCACGGAGATCGGGGCGTTACCACCAATCTGTACATCGCCGACCTGAACGGGGCGGGACTCGCGACGGGGGCGTTCCATGGTACAAACGGTCAATCGATGAGGGCGAAGGGAGCGCTCGGGGCGTTCATCGTCTGCTGTACGGCTCCTCTACAGAAAGGCTCCCGAGCAGGTATAGTGATTTGGTAAAGGAAGACAGGAAAGGACGACACCGTGACACGCAGACGGGTGTTTGGTGTGGACCGCAACCTGAAGGATCGCAATGCACGTACGCCGGAATCGATTCACCTGGTCGTTAGTCCTGAGACGCCTCGTACAGGATTCGTTTCTCTTCCTCCGTGAGCGCGTCATATCCTTGCTCGCTGATCTTCTCCAGAATCCGATCGACCTCGTCTTCTTTCGAAGAGGTGGTGGTTTTCGACGACCCCGACGACGAACTCGCCGAGCGCGAGGATACAGGGGACGTCGACCCCGAGTCCGGATCCGGATTCGGATTTCCTCCCAGCCAGACTTCCAGACGACCGAGAAGACCGAGCGATTCCCCCTTCTTGGATCCGCGCCGCCCGCGCTTCTTCTTCGATCCGCCACCAAAGATGCGGGTCCAGCCCGTCAGATTCATCCCACCGCGCTCAGCTTTTGCGAATAGATATCCGCTCAACGCGCCACCCCAGTGTGCGGTTAGAGCGACGGAGTTGCTTCCCAGGTTGATCAAAACATCAATGACAAGGAAGCCGATAACGACCCAGATGAGACGCACAACGCCGATAAAGAGCAGCGCGATCTGCTTATAAGGATACAGAATGGCGACCGCCATAAGTACACCCAGCACGGATGCGGACGCTCCCACAATCGGGATGTTCGGATTCCCGAAAATGCCTAGCGGCATCAGGAGAAGAGATACGAGTCCCCCGCCTATTCCCGCAAGGATGTAAACCGTCCACATCCGATCCGAGCCATGCATCTCCTCGTACTCGCGTCCGATCCAGAACAACCACAGCATGTTGAACGCGATATGCAACAACCCGCCGAAACCAGCGCTCGTGTGCATAAAGTTGTACGTAATCAACTGCCACGGCTCCAGAAGGATGTCTGGAAATGTGGCGTGCAGCGCAAAGTGGTCGACGATAAACGCTAATCCGCCCGGCCATAGCACGCGCAGGAATTGCGCCAGCACATAGACGGTGACGTTGATCGCGAGAATCACGCGCAGCGCCGGAGGCTGGCGGTAATACCAGGACTGAAGCTGATTCACGACGGTAGGGTCTTGTGTATCGTCCGTCCGCGGTGGTGCAGCCGGAGGCATCGAAAACAGGTGCCTCGGCAGATCAATCGGTGTGATCGTGTACCCCGCAGACGAGAGAAGGTTTTTCTGGACGCCGGACGTACGGCTCAAATCGGGCGCGCCACAGGAAGATGACGGTCATGCCTGTATTCTCGTTACAGCGCAAACGACAATGTGTTGACGTGGCGTCGAGAACACGCGCTGCGGATCGAAACGTGTCGGTTTGACTTCACTGTACGGAGGCGAGAAATAAATTTCGCCCGGTGAAGTTCAGATCGTCACCACGAGAACGGCGAAACGCAGCGACACGTGCTGGTTCAATACATCCAGTTAATCTCCACTACCTTCGCACCCGTATAGGTGATTCCGACAATTGTATGTGACAGCGTCACGATGTCGTGTTTTATGCCGGTTCGGCCACCCGCCGGGCCGATGCATGCGCCATGCTGCCCACCGGGGCCTGTGCTCGAGCCCCTCCCGTTCCACGGCGCAGGACACGCCGGGCCTCGTCTCGGCCAGAAGAAGTGAGCCGAAGCCGCTCGTCCTCTACCGTTAGCCAGTCGCGCTCATCTGCATAGTCAACGGTCTTTTCCGCCGCGTCTGCCGTCCATCCGAAGTGCTCTTGCAGGTGGCGGGACCTATTCTCGATCGCCTCCTCCGGCGTGTCCTCGTGATGGAACAGGTGAACCAGCAGCATCTGCGCCGCGAACACCCATTTCTGCCGTCTTCTGCGTCGCCACGAGGCAACGATGCCGCGCTCCGGCGAAAACAGGAACGTGAGACCGAAGGCGACGCCGATGCAGCCCGCCATGGAGCCGGCGATCGATACGTCCAGCACGTGAGCGACCCAGTATCCGGCGATAGCACATGCTGCACCGATCCCCACACTTCCGCCGAGCATCACCGGCAGCCGATCCGTCAAGAGGTAGGCTGCGGCGGGAGGACCGACGAACATCGCGACGACGAGAATGGAGCCGACGACGTCGAACGCCGCGACCGCCGTCATGGAGACGACGCTCATCAGTCCGTAGTGCAGCAGTCCGGGCGCGAGTCCGAGCGCCGCGGCAAGTGCCGGGTCGAAGGTCGAACATTTGAGTTCCTTGTAGAACGCCCCGATGAAGGCGGCCGACAGCAAGAAGACGCCGCCGGACACGTACAACCCGCGCGGCCCGACATCGGCCCCGAATAGCATCATGCGATCGAAGGGAGCAAATGCCAGTTCGCCGAGCAAAACAACATCTGCATCGAGGTGCACGTCGCCCGCAAAGCGGCTGATGAGGACCACGCCGATGCTGAAGAGCGCGGGAAAGACGAGCCCGATCGCGGCATCCTCCTTTACGAGCTTGGTGTCGCGTATGACCTCGACGAGAAAGACCGTGAGAACGCCCGTCGCGGCCGCGGCGATCACCAGGAAGGGCGAGCTCAGGTTTTCCGTCAGAAAAAAGCCGACAACGATGCCGGGAAGGATCGCGTGACTGATCGCATCCGTCATCATCCCCATCTTACGGAGAATCAGAAACGATCCCGGAAGAGCGCAGGCAGCGGCCGTCATCACGGCCACAAGTTGAATGTCGAACTGTGCGGAGGTCATGCTGAGTGCAACCAGTTACCGGTGTACGAAAGCGCCACGACCAGGTCTTCAGAAGCAAATACTGCGTGTTTGTTAAATCCAGTTGGGCTCGCGAGGCTACACCCTTTGCCTACGTCGATACCAGCGGAAAACGAGTCCGCGGTGCGGCGCGAGGAGCATCGAGACGGCAACGATCACCGTAGCGCAGAGGACGATGGTCGGCCCGGTGGGTAGGTTTGCCGTTGCGCTGCTGAGGAGTGCACCCGCAACCCCTGCCATGGCGCCGAATGCCGTGGACAGCCCCATCATTACGCCGAGGCGGTCGGTCCACTGGCGTGCGGCGGCCGCGGGAGCAACGATCATCGCGCTCATCAGGACGACACCAACGGCCTGAAGCCCAATCACGATGGCAATCACGGTAAGCGTGGTGAGCCCGACGTCAATCGCCCTCATCGGGAAGCCCAGACTCTTGCCGAACGCCTCGTCGAAAGCCAGCAACTTGAACTCCTTCCAAAACAGCCCGACGCCCGCGAGAGCAACGGCGCCAAGCCCGGCCATCGTAATCACATCCGACGTAATGAGCGCCGCGGCCTGTCCGAAGAGAAACGTATCGAGTCCCGCTTGTCCCGCATCTGGCTGTCCCTGAATGTACGTCAGAAGTACCAGGCCAATGCCGAAGAAGACGGACAGGACGAGCGCGAGGGCGCCGTCGTATTTCACGCGCGAACGGCGAACGATCGCCATGACCGCGAGGGTAGCGAGCCAGCCCGTCCCGGCCGCGCCTGCCATCAGCACGAGCGGAAGCTTGGACTGGGTGACAAGATAGGCGACCGCAATCCCCGGCAGTGCGGCATGCGACATAGCGTCCCCGATGAGACTCTGCCCCCGGAGAACGGCGTAGACCCCGAGCGCACCACTCACGGCGCCCAGGGTGGCTGCCCCCATCGCTACGGTTCGAAGCGTGTAATCTAACATCGTTTGGGTTCAGAGTTCACGGTTCAGGGTTCAGGGTTCAGGGTTCATAACCTGTTTGGCGGATTAGTCGCTAAGAAGTACGTACCGCCATTCATGTATATTGTATACCGGAGATCAACGAAGCCTGGTGTGGCGAGCGTCGCAGGGACCGACCATCGAGAGGTCCGTACGTTTGGATCGCCTAAGGCTGTCCGCCAAACAGGTTTTTAGAGTTCAGGGTTCAGGGTTGTGCTTCTTCATTGACGGTGTGGCCTCGGTAGGTTCGCTGGATGGTCTCTTCGGTGAACACCTCGCTGACCTTTCCGGCGGCGACGCAACGCACATTCAACAGCATAACGGCGTCAAAATATTCTTCGATCGTCTGCAGGTCGTGGTGGACGACGAGAACCGTTGTGCCATTCTCTCGGAGTTCGCGAAGCAGGTCGATCACCGTCCGCTCGGTCGTTGCGTCAACGCCCTGAAGCGGTTCGTCCATGAAGTACAGATCCGCCTCCTGAACCAGAGCGCGTGCGAGAAAGACACGTTGCTGCTGCCCGCCCGAGAGCTGGCTGATTTGCCGATCCGCGAAGTCGAGCATGCCCACACGATCGAGCGCCTCGCGTGCCTGTTCACGCTCCTTCGCGCCGGGTCGCCGAAACCACCCGAGCTGACCGTACAGTCCCATCATAACGACGTCGAGCGCGCTGGTCGGAAAGTCCCAATCCACCGTTCCCCGCTGCGGAACGTAACCAACCCGGTCGCGGACCTCGTCGTACGGCTCGCCAAACATCCGTACTTCACCTGCAGCAGCATCGACCAACCCCAGCAGCGCCTTGATGAACGTGGTTTTGCCGGCACCGTTTGGCCCGACAATAGCCATCAACGTCCCTTCAGGAACGGTCAGATCAATATCCCAGAGCACCGGTTGCTCGCGATACGCAACCGTGAGATCGCGGACGGTAAGTGCGGGCGTTTTGGACATGCTTGACCGGAAGTCAGAGGAAAATACGGGCCGTAGGCACGTGGTTTAGGGAGCAAGCGTATCGGCTGGAACGGGCGAAAGGGCCGTCGTCACGGTTTTCACGTTGCTTCGGAGCATCCCGGTGTAGCTCTCAGCCGGTGTACCCGGGCTTCCGAGTGCGTCCCCGTACAGCGTTCCCCCGATTGCCACGTCGAACCCTTTAGCCCGAACCGCCTCCCGTACAGCCTCGATTCCCCGGCGCGGGATGCTCGACTCGACGAAGATCGCCGGGATCTCTCGCTCGGCGACGAAGGTAGCCAGGTTCTGCACGTCGGCCGTGCCCGCCTCGGATGCCGTGCTGATCCCCTGGAGACCACGCACCTCGAAGCCATAAGCTCGACCGAAATACCGAAACGCATCGTGGGAGGTGATCAGCACGCGCTTGTCTTCCTGCACCCGCTGGATCATGGACTTCAGTTCTACATCGAGCTGATTCAGAGTGTCGGCATACGCTGCAGCCCGATTGCGGTAGTATTGCGCTCGTGCTGTATCGATCGCGGCCAGTTCGTTGGATACGTGTCGAGCCGCGCGAGCCCATAGCTGGGCGTCCATCCAGACGTGCGGATCGAAGTTGCCGGCGTAATCGGGCGACGAGAGCAGAAGCGAATCGGGCATGGCCTCTCGTGCGACAGCCGTCGTCGGCTGGCCACGCTGCTTCATCTCTGCGAACACGTCCGTCATCTTGCCCTCCAGGTCCAGCCCGTTGTACACGATGAGATCCGCGCTGGCCATGGCCGTCACATCTCCCTCACTGGCCTTGTACAGATGAGGATCGACGCCAGGCCCCATGAGCCCCTCGACGGAGACGCTATCCCCTCCGACACTCCGGACCAGGTCCGCGAGAATACTAGTGGTCGCCACCACGCGAGGGTTGTCATTTTCCGACCTCTCGCCGTCTACACACCCGGTCCAGAGAAAAACAGAGACGATGACCATCATCACAACACGGAAAAGCGATGACGGCAATCGGAGCAGACCACTCATACGGAAGGAGACCAATCTTAACAGGAGGTAAACGAGCGGGACAGAATAGCACGACGTAAGAGCCCCATGTTTTAGCCCTGTCTAAAAATAGTGTTTCACACAGCGAAACGTTGGTGCCGTTTATGCCCTGCGTGCAACCAAGGACCACTCTCCGGACACGTTGCCGCATCAGGTTCTCGCACATGCGCAGATGAACGCACCAGAATAAGAGATTGCAAAGCGTTCACGAAACGGGAAATATTTGGGGGATGGGGCGTCATACTACGCGACACTTGCGCGGTTAAATCCTATTTGGCGGATGGATCGCGAAACGTAACCGTGACCGTTCATGTCTATTGGCAGGCCCGATGGTGATCCCTTGGCACGGACGCAGTAGAAACCGTGCGCGAAGTCAACGAGACCTAGTCATGTGAAGACACCGAGGGCCGACCGTCGGAAGGTCCGTCCTTCGGGATGACCGAAGGCTGTCCGCCAAACACGTTTTTAACGTCACCTCTCCGCACGTATGCGTGTCGGAGGATTTGCCCTATCCTCTATCGACGTAATTCCATCGAGCTATGAGTTACGAAGTCCAGGATTTCCAGACCGATGTCATCGACGCCAGTTACGACCAGCCGGTCCTGGTCGACTTCTGGGCTCCCTGGTGTGGCCCATGCCGCCAGCTCGGCCCGGCGCTCGAAGACCTCGCCGACGAAGCCGATTCGTGGTCCCTCGTCAAGGTGAACACGGACGACAATCCATCCGAGTCTCGGAAATACGGGGTCCGAGGCATTCCAAACGTGAAGCTATTCGTTGATGGGACCGTAGAAGCAGAGTTTACCGGGGCTCTCCCCCGGCACGCCATTCAGAAGTGGCTGGACGAACATCTTCCCAACGAAACGACCGCACGCATTCGTGAAGCGCGGCAGGCGCTCGAATCTGGTGACGAAGAGAAGGCTGTTCGTCTGTTGGAGGATGTCGTTGACCAGAACGGCGACCACCCCGAGGCAAAAGTGGTGATGGCGCGGGCCCTGATCTTCGAGGATCCGGAACGCGCCAAGACACTCGCTGACGCGGCCGATGTCGCCGACCCGACGCTCCGACAGACCCGCGAGGCGGTCCAAATGGTCGCGCGCCTCGTCCACCTTGCCGACGCCCCCGACGATCTCCCAGACGATCCCGCACGCGAGGCGTATTTGAAGGGTGCTCGCGCCCTCGCCGATAAACAATTTGACACGGCCGTCCAGCACCTCATTGAGGCGGTCCAGGTCAATCGTCACTTCGATGACGACGGTCCGCGGCGTGCGTGCATTGCGCTATTTACGCTACTCGGACCGCAACACGCGGTCACGCAGAAACACCGACGCAGATTCGACATGGCGCTCTATTAGGGTGCCCCCGGAAAGAGACATCCACTCGTTGCTTCGTCTTCTGCCATCGATGCTGTCCGATGGGCGGTGACTACTCTTCGATCGCGCCACCACAGCCGCTCCCCGCACCGGCTGTGCAGCCGTAGCAGTGTCGCGCCGTTCGGATGCTGTGCTGCTTCCAGTCCTCGAGATTAAAGTCGTCGACGTGGGGCCGAACGCCGTCGGGCAGGTCCATCGTCATCTCGAGTTGCTGGTTGAAATCGCAGTCGTACAGCGTGCCGTCCCACGCCACGGACAGCGTATTGCGGCACATGAGTCCAGCAATCGTGCCCGGGTTAAATGCGTTCACCAGCCGCTGCATGTAGGCTTCCGTCTGCCCTTTCTCCAGAAGCCACTCGAGGTAGCGCGACATCGGCATGTTGTTCAGCGCGAGCAGGCGATCGAAGGTCACGTCGTGGTTGCGGTCGAGCGCCTCCTTCCACTCTCGTTCGAGCGATGCCTGATTTCCTGCCAGAAACGCGCCAACAGGATTCGTAACGAGTGTGAGCAACCGGTCGGGATCGCCCTGTCCATAACCAGCCTCGTTCAAGGCGTGAAGGGCTTTGATGGACTTCCGGTACGTTCCCGACCCTCGCTGGGCATCGGTGTTGAACTCCCGATAATGCGGCAGCGAGCAAACGACCTCAACGTTCCGCTCGGCAAACCACTCGGGGAGGTGCTGATACGGTCGCGTGGTGAGGATCGTCAGGTTGCAACGGTCGATCACGTGGAGCCCGCGGTCCACACACGCCTGGACGAGATACTCGAAGTGCGGATTGAGCTCGGGCGCCCCTCCTGTCAGGTCGACGGTATGCGCCCCCGATCGGTCGATTGCCCGGAGGCAGGCATCGACGGTTTCACGATCCATGTTCTCCTCCGTTCGGTCGGGCCCGGAGTCCACGTGGCAATGCCGGCACGTCATGTTGCACAGCTTGCCGAGATTGATTTGAAAGATCTCGAGCTCGGACGGCTGCAGATTTTCCCATCCGGATGCCTCGAGATCCGCGTCGAAATCGCCGGTTCCGGTCGGCCCACCCTTCACTTCAACAGCATTGAGCGCTCGGAACTGCGCCTCCGGGCTGGAGAGCGGCTCACGCCGGTAGCGCAGACTGGTCGTCGGTCGAGGCCCATCGACCCGCTCGGTGTGACCATCTCCAACAATGACATCCAGCGGAATGAAAGCGTTCTCAGACATACAGTAACGAAGCGAAAATCGCGCAGGTAGAGAGAAATGGAAAAACGTAGGACTACATCATTTTCTCCTTGACCTGATCGAGCATCTGAACGCCGTGGACGAGGGACGCACCGCCGCGGATGGCCGTGGCCACGTGCACCGCCTCTGTCATCTGTTCGAGATCGGCCCCTTTCTCGAGGCAATCATCGGTGTACGCATCGATGCAGTAGGGGCACTGCACCGTATGGGAAACGGCAAGCGCAATCAGCGCTTTCTCTCGCGCTGTCAGAGCACCATCTTCGAAAACCGAGCCGTAGTACTCGAAAAACTTTTTGGCCAACTCAGGGCTTCCTTCCTCAATCTCACCAAATCGCGGAAGATGGTCGGGCTTGTAATACGAATCAGACATAGATCGGGTGTTGGAGACGTTGGAGGTGCGAGGGCAATGAGTCTGTAGCAGGAGAGTCGCCGACGTTACACGGGCGAACCTGCTGAACCTGCAAAGGCAACATACCGTCTTCGCGCGCCGGTGTCCAGTTCAGTTTGTGACCGACTGGTGCTCACAGCCGAATCGGAAACCTACAGGTGGAGTGCGAACGGTTCGAGCTTCAGACAAGCACTCGGACCGTCTATCCTTGCGCTTTTTCTTCCGACGTGGTTGGTGCGGCGGGTACATCGCTGGTCGCCTCCCCGTCGCCGTGGACGTGCGTGTCGCTAGCGTACTGCAGGTCGTGGAGCTTGCGGTAGAGTCCGTCCATCGCTAGCAACTCGTGGTGCGTGCCACGCTCGCGGACTTCGCCCTTGTGCAGAACGAGGATCTTGTCGGCGTCCTGCACGGTGGAGAGACGATGCGCGATGGCGAGGGTCGTCCGCCCCTCGGTCAGCCGCTCGAGGGCCTCCTGAATGAGCTCCTCCGTCTCCGTATCGACACTCGACGTTGCCTCGTCGAGCACCATCACTTCCGGATCGTAGATGAGAGCCCGGACGAAGGCGAGCAGCTGCCGCTGACCGTGCGAAAGGGAAGCGCCTCGCTCCTTCACGTCCTGCTGATAGTTCTGAGGAAGCTTTTGAATAAAGTCATCGGCACGAACGATCTCCGCCGCGCGGTGCATCATCTCGTCGGTCACCTCTGAATCGTTGAGCGTCAGATTTCGCTCAATGGAACCGCTGAACAGGAAGACGTCCTGCGGAATCAGCCCAATGTGGCGACGAAGATCCTTCAGCGATAGATCGCGGATGTCTACCCCGTCGATGGTGATGCGACCCCGCTGCGCTTCGTAGAACCGAAGCAGGATGTTCATGATCGTGGATTTTCCGGCCCCCGTCGCTCCGACCAAGGCAAGCGTTTCGCCCGGCTCAACCCGAAACGACACGTCGCGCAGCACCCAGTCGGGCTCTCCGTCATGTTCTTCGTACGCAAACCACACATTCTCAAATTCAATCGCGCCTCGAATCTCATCAAGCTGGACCGGGTCATCGGGGTCGTTCAGGCTCTGATCGTCGTCCAACAGATTGAAGATTCGCTCGGCCCCGGCCATCGCACTCTGCAGCGTGTCGAACTGGTTTGACAGATCGCGAATCGGCTCGAAGAACATTCGCGCGTACTGAATGAACGCGAACAGAACCCCCAATGTGAGCGCACTCCCCGCAATGGCGCGCAGGCCGCCGAACCAGAGCACACCGGCGATGGCGAGGTTAGAGATAATTTGAATGGAGGGCCAGAAGATCGCATAGTAGAAGATCGTCTGGATCCACGCAGCCCGATGCTCATTGTTGATAGCTTCGAATCGCTGCATCTCCTCGTCCTCGCGGTTGAAGAGTTGCACGATCGACATGCCGGTCACGTGCTCCTGGATGAAGGAATTGAGCCGGGAGACCTGATTGCGGGCTTCGCGATACTGCACGCGAACGTGCCGACGGAACCAGAACGTGATCCACACCATCAGCGGCATGACGCACAGCGTCACGAGTGCCAGCACCCAGTTCATGTAGAACATGAGCGCGGCGATGAACACGATGCGGAGGAGGTCGCCGATGACCACGACGAGTCCCGACGACAGCACATTGCTAAGCGCCTCAACGTCGCTGGTCGTACGCGTGATTAGCTTCCCGACCGGTGTCCGATCGAAAAACTTCAGTGGCTGGTTCTGGATGTGCCGAAAAACCGCCGTGCGCAGATCATAAATCGCATTCTGCCCGATATACTGCGTCAGGTAGTTCTCCCCGAACTTCAGTATCCCCTCACCGACAAGCGCTAGAACGAGCAAGAGGATGATGGTCTGCAACCCCTCCAGGTCGCCGACGACGATGTAATTATCGATCGCTTGCTGAACCAGAAGCGGACGAATCGGCCCGAGGAAGGACGCCGCGAGGGTTATCGTCAGCGCAAGAACGACCCAACCCTTGTATGGCTTGAGATAATCCGCAATGCGCCGAATGAGGCGTCCGTCGAACTTGAATCCGTCGTCCTTGGGCTCTTCATCCGCATACGGATTAACGTCTTCAACGTCTTCTGAAGATTCGACATCGTCAGAATCGATATCGCTCGGACCCGTGCTGGTCCGTTTCGTTTGATCGTTGGAATGTGACGAGTCGGATGGAGCCAAGGGAATTGCAGGACAAACCGGGGGACGCGGCAGGGAGGGCAAGAATCAATGCCAGATAGGGACAACTCACAGCAACCGCTCCATGTTGCGTGCGGCGCGGGTGACCCTACGTTCGTTTCCGGTTGATTACGGAATGAGCGATCTGCACTATCGTGCAGGTTTCGGCGTTTGGACGTTGGAACGTTCTCTTCCCCAGAAGATGCGCGCGAATCACAATTCGAAATTCGCAATACCCAATCCTTAATTCCCTGCCCACTTCTCCCGCGGGTCGAGCATGTATCGTTTTAGTTCGATCGCCGCCTCCGTATGGGGAAACACGTCCCGCGCATCGGCCACCAGTTGATCGGCGCTTTCGTAGCGTGCGCTGATGTGCGTCAGGAGAAGCCGGCGAGCCTTCGCGTCCCGCGCTACCTCGGCGGCCTCCCTGGCGGTTGAGTGCCCGGTCTCTACGGCTTGCTCCTGGAGTTCGTGCGCGAACGTGGCGTCGTGAATGACAAGGTCGACGTCG
The DNA here is from genome assembly GCF_002554795.1 of Longibacter salinarum. Taxonomy (NCBI): domain Bacteria; kingdom Pseudomonadati; phylum Rhodothermota; class Rhodothermia; order Rhodothermales; family Salisaetaceae; genus Longibacter; species Longibacter salinarum. The sequence goes on from NZ_PDEQ01000004.1 coordinate 89,223, forward strand.
CGGCTCAACTGCCGGCTGCCCGCACACGGGCGGGTATCCGTACAGTAGGCGAAGGAAATACCCGGACGCTCCGGCCCGACGACCTGCTCCGGCTCGACGACGTGTCCATCCGACATTGTGACACGTTCGCCTTTATGCAACCGCCCGAAGTCGCGGGGATCGGTGACACCCAGTTCTCGCGCACGCTCCGGGTGGAAGCGACCGCGTCGGGGCTTCTCTTCTAGCCGGTAACCGACCGTCGGAATACGATGCTGGAGAGGACGCGCGGTGACGACAAATTCGTCGGTTTCGTAAACCACGGCGCCATCAACGGTCGACGCGGGATCCAGCTCCATCACGCTCAATCCATATGGCATCTCCTGCTCGGACACGCCCGCCGCGGCAGAAAGAAACCGGTTCAATCCCTCGGGGCCGATGACCGTGATGGGCTCGTGCCGGTGCAACTGACCAATCGTCGCGGCCAGCCCCGGTAATCCGTAGATGTGATCCCCATGCAAGTGGGTGATAAAAATGGCGTCCACACGTGCACGGTTGAGACCGGCGTGCAGAAGCCGATACTGCGCTCCCTCTCCACAATCGAACAGCAGCATTCGCCCCTTTCGCTCCACCGCAACGGCTGACAGGTGTCGATCCCGAATGGGCACAGCCCCCGCGGTCCCAAGAGGAATCACCGTCGTCTGCATTTGTGGGGGTTGGGGTTTGGAGTGTGAGGTGCGGGGGGTGTGGGTGAACGGGGGAGCGGGCGGAAGGACGAATAGGCTAGACCGCAATTCTTAAAGCAGGTCGACACGGTCGTGCCACGCTCACACCGTCCTGCCGAACTCTGAACTTTGAACACTGAACTCTGAACACTGAACTCTGAACTCTTAACCGTATGCTTCGATTTCTTCTTCGAGTAGCTGCTTCCTGTACAGATCGGCATAGACCCCGTCCTGCTCCATGAGCTCGTCGTGGGTGCCCCGCTCGGCGATCCGCCCCTCGTCCATCACTAGTATCAGGTCGGCCTCCTGGACTGCACTTAATCGATGACTGACGATGATGAGCGTGTGGCTTCCCTGGCGATCGCGCAACGATCGAAGAATGTTGCGCTCCGTCGCTGTATCGACAGCCGAAAGGGCGTCATCAAAGATCAAGATTCGGGGATCGCGGATGAGCGCTCGAGCGATCGAGGTCCGCTGCTTTTGTCCACCCGACAGCGTGATCCCTCGCTCCCCGACGAAGGTGTCGAAGCCGTTCGGAAAGTCGTCCACGTTGGCGAGAAGATCGGCTTCGCTAGCGGCTCGCTCAATCTCGTCCCCGTCCGCATCAAGCTTGCCAAACGCGATATTGTTGGCGACGGTATCACTGAACAGGAAGACATCCTGCGGGACGTAGCCGATGTTCGTTCGGAGCGTCTCCAGTGGAATGGAGCGGACATCGTGCCCGTCCACCTCGACCTGGCCTTCCGTTGGTTCGAGAAGGCGCGGAATCATTTCCACAAGTGTACTCTTTCCCGCCCCCGTGCGTCCGACAATCGCCAGGGTCTCATCCGGTTTCAGGTCGAAGCTGACGTTTTTCAGCGCCGGCTCCTGCTCGGCTTCGTAGGAAAACGACACGTCGCGGAAGGTAATCCGGCCGTCGATTTCCTGAATGCTCTCGTCCGTCTGCATTCCGTCGGCGATGTCGGGATCTGCATCCATGATTTTGTGCAGCCGGCTCACGGATGCCGATGCACGCTGGATCATCGTGATCACGAACCCAAGTGAGGCGACGGGCCAGGTCATCATGCTCACATAGAGAACGTACTCCACAATATTTCCAATCGTGATCGTGCCCTGCGCGACCAGCCGTCCGCCCATCCAGACGACAATGATCGTGGAAATTCCGACCATCAGCAGAAAGACCGGACGCCAGGCCGATTCGACGAGCGCGAGGTCAAGATTCCGACGCTTGTACTCTTCGCTCTCCGAACTGAATGCTTCCGATTCCGCATCCTCACGCGTATACGCCTTCAACACGCGGATTCCAGCCAACGCCTCCTGTACCCGACTCGTGACAGTGGAATACTGCTCCTGCAATCGGTCGCTGCGCCAGTGCACCATGCGTGCCATGAAAAAGACGGAGACCGCGAGCAGCGGCATCGGAATCAGCGCGTACAGCGTCAGCTTCGGTGAGATGATAAACATGACCGAGATCGCGGTGAGCACCATCACGAGCGACCGCGTCACGTACATAATGGCCGGCCCAATGTAGCGCCGCACCTTCTCGATATCGTCGGTTGCTCGCGTAATGACATCTCCCGTCGAATACTCCTGGTAGAACCGGGGCGACAGCTTCTGCAGGTGCCGGTAGAGGGAATTCCTGAGGTCGTACTCGATGTGGCGAGATGCGACGACGACGGTTTGCCGCATCAAGAACATGAACAACCCGCTGATCACGGACAGCCCAATAATTGTGATCGCGAAAAGGAGCAGGGTGCCGAACAGATAGCTATAGATCATCGGCTGCCCGGCGGTCCCTTCGAACACACCGTGCACCTGAACGAAGCGCGGAATCGAGTCGATCGTCTGTCGAACGACGCTCGGGACACTAATCTGAAAGCCCGCGGACGCCATTGTGCACAGCAACCCCGGAATAAAGAGCCATTTGTACGTCCAAAAGTAGTGATTCAGGCGGGAGAGCGGTCCCATGGGGCTTACGATTCGTTAAAAAAACCACGGCCGGAAGGTACTGCCGTGTAAACTGCTCTGCTGCTACGAAGGGCACAATTTGCTGATCCAAACGCGCCCCGCCAAACCTGAATCGTAACGTTCGAAAAACTGGTTCAACGTTCAGCGTTCAACGTTCAGAGTTCAACGTTCAGGGCTAGCTACCGGGCCGTATAATTTCAAACCGGGATGTCTTCGTATGTCAGTGAGAAGCGGACCTCATGCGTCTCCGACATGACCGGTACCGTCGAACGTGGCGCACTCTCACACTCTCATACCCACATACGCCCGTACATTTCGGAGCAACCACGCCTGGGAATGCTAAAATGACACACGCTCTAACGAAAGAGGCCGGAAGGGAAAGTTCAGAGTTCGCAGCACCGGATCGTGTCGCCCCCCTACCTCCCTTTCTGCCATCCCTCAAACCTCATACCCCAAACCTCATACCTCAAACCTCACGAACTTACAGCCGTCGCGGCGTCGGCGTAGGATTGCAGGGCGATGTCTTTGCCGGATTGCTCGGAGACCACATGCACCAGTTCGACGTGCTGCCCCCCGATCCATCGCGCGAGAGCCATCATGATTTCCGCCCCGGCGGACGGGTTGCGCTTGATGATATTCTTCAGGTCGGGCCGGAAGAACCCGAGAACCCGCGCCTCCGTCAGCGTTTCTGCCGTCTCCAGACGCTCGAAATCGCCGAGAATCGATAGCACTCCGAACGCCTCCCCGGGGCGCAGGTCGCGAAGCATCTTTGCGACGCCCGGCTCTGCCTCGGATCGGAGCTGAATGCGTCCCTGCTCGATCACATACAACCCGAGCCCGGGATCTCCCTCGTAGTACAGCACCTCACCTCTGCGATACGAACGCCGATGCATCGCCTCGGCGAGTGCGTACAGCGCGCCCGTCGAACAGTGTTCAAACGCTGGCACCTGCTGCACGAGATCAACGATTTCCTGCGTCCGTGCATCAATCCGGCGACGGAAGAGGCGTCGCATCACGCGACCACTCGCGCGGACGAGATTTCGGAACGTCGACATGTTCAGGGGCAAATAGGTGAAGGAAAGCAAAACCGATCCTCGACGGTGAGACGACGAGTCGTCGGACGTGTTGCCATATGGGACTCGCGATACGCCATTTCATATCGTGAGCAGGAGTCTATCCACGCCGTCCCTTCGGCCATAAAAGGTCCACGTTCGCCGTCCGTGCTAAAACGTATGACCGATCCCGAAGTGAAGCACGCGTGCTTCCGGCGCGCCAAAGCTTCTGCGGAGTACATCATCTTCTGCGGGCGACGGATCGTGGATCTTCCACGCGTAGTCCAGGCGTGCAACAAGGTAATCCCACATGATACGAATGCCAATTCCGGAGCCCACGCCGATCTCCCCGACCGCGTCGGGCAGTCGGAAGCGGCCGTCGGTTCCCGGTCGGTTGGCATCGCCGTCAAGTCCAGGATTCCGCGGCCCGAACCACACATTTCCGGCATCCACGAACGTTGCAAGTCCCCAGTTCCCGCCCAATATGTTGCGTAGTACCACGGTTCGGAGCTCGGCGCTCGTCTCGAACTTGACGTCTCCGCCGAGAATGTTTGCAATGTCTCCGGATGACGCTCCGTCGCTGTCGCCTGTGGTCAGGGATGCGCCACCCGGACCGAGTGCACGCAGCTCCCAACCCCGAACGCTGGTTGCACCGCCACTGAAGAAGCGCCGGTCAAACGGGACACGATTGGGCCGGGCGATGGGTAATGCGACGCCTCCAAAAACCTTGTACGCGAACGTCGTTCCGCGACTCAGCGGATGATACTGTCGAATGTCGAGCGTCGCTCGTGCGTACGGTCGATAAATCAGGCGCCCACCCTGCACGCCATCCGCGGCATCCGAGGCCGTGCCGTCACTGCTCGAGCCGAACAACCCCGGCAAGCTGTACTCGATTCGTCCGGGCGAAAATGCAAATTCGTCGAGCGCAAGCGGGATCAGGTTGCCAATTTCTGCGGACGCCTCGTACACGTGACCTTGATCGCGACGCAGCGGATTTGCCGTCGCCGAGCGCAGCGTGTAGCGGAACGCGGTGTTCACCTGCGGCTGCGTATAATCTTCCAGAATCTGCGTCCGTTGGACGGGATCGGTGATGCCACCGCCGCCATCGGGATCACCGAATACACGGCGTAGAAATCGCTCTTCAAACTGCGGCAAGGCGTCCGGATTGCTAAGACTCACGTCCAGCACGTCGACCAGCGAGATCAGTGTCGGCGTATGCTCCATCTCCAGTCTCATCCGCGCACTTCCACGCCCCCGAATAAGCAAGCCCAGATCATTTCGCCGGGCGGTCAGGAAACTGAGGGAAAGACGCGTCCGGGCATTCCGAAGGTTGTATACGGACTCGAAAAAGCGAAACGGGCGAAGCAGATACGGCAGTGTCAGCGATGTCGTCGCCTCGAACTGAGCGGACGTTACGATGGTGGAGTCCAGCCCAGTCGCAATCGAGCCTGACGTGTTAGCCCGAAACGTCTCACCACCCCCAAACGCATTCACGTTTTCGTATGTGAGGCCGACGCCCACCCCGAATTCATTCTGAATCGTCGTCGTCGTCGGATCGCCTGTCGGGTCACGCTGCAGCACAAACGTCTCCGCTCTCACGCGATGACGATTGCGCGTCTGCGCGTCGATGCGTAGCGGAAGGAACGGATCCTCGATCCCCGGAACGTGCACCGTATCGCTGAAGACCGTGCTGATGTTGGTGAAAGCGAAGACGCCCGTTCCCTCGAGACGCCGCTTCGTCGCGAGCACTTTCGAGCGGTCGTACACAGCTCCAGGTTTGTATTGGAGTGCGCGGCGAACGATGCCGGTCCCAACCCGACCATCCTCTCGTACTTCGACGATAACCGGAGCAACCGTCTTCCCCGCCTCCGTGGTTTCCACGTCCAGCGTATCGGTTTCTGGAGCGGCTTCCGGCTCCGTGCCTTCGATTCGCACAGTCAGTCGACCAAATCGATACCGTTCACCCGGTCGCACCCGGAACGTGACGTCGAAGCTATCCGGTTTCGGCTGATAGACAATCGCCCGGATGCTATCCCGAGAGATAGCTGCGTATCCCTGATTGCGGAGATACGTAAGCAGTCGCCCACGCTCCTCCAGCAGACGCGGCTTCGAGTATCGGGTATCATCCGCCTCGTAGACGAGCAGCGAGTCACCGGAGACGGCTTCTGGTTCGATGACGGACTCCTCCACGAGACGCCGCTTTTGCTCATCGTTTAGCATATCGAGGCCATCATACCGGACAGTGCGAATGTACGTGGGCTGTCCGGGACGTACCCGGAAGATGACACGTACGCGATCCTCCCACTCGGTGTCGATCACCTCGACGGCTATCGCTGCATCACGGAATCCCTGCTGCTCGTAAAACAGCCGAAGCCGTTCGACATCGTCGCTCAGCGCCGTCGAATCCAGGACGGCTGGCGGCTCTCCACTCGCTTTTAAAGCTCGACCCACACGCTTCCCGAGCACCCCGGAGTCGCCCAACTGATAAATCCACCTCCACCACGTCAGGCCAGGGATGCTCAAAATTCGACGATTGGGCTCCGTACGAATCCGGCGTTTTAGCTCGCTGTCGGAAAAGAACGTGTTGCCGGTTATCGATACACTCCGTACAACCGCTTCCTCTCCGTCCTCCTCCTGCGGCGCGTCCTGTGCTAAGGAAGAGGTCATACCTGCCCCAATCATCACTAGCGTCACGAACACAACCCGAAAGAAAAAGCCCGGGCGATGTGTAAGGTGACAAAGCAAATCAGACGGGTACATACGCTGAGAGCAGGAAATAATGACCGCTCGTTCGAGAGCAGAAACACGAACGAGGCGGTGTGATCAGGACGTGTGTGTGTTCGCGTCAAGCAACGAAGGGTTCCTATAAAACGTCTTTGGCCCGCCATTCGTGCCGTCCTGGAAAACGAACCCCCGTGAAGATCGCTATGGGTAATAAAAAAACGTCCCGACCGTGGCCGAGACGTTTACGTAAAGCGTGTACGTCGAATGTATCGATCAGCCGCCAGAGCTGAGCGAGAAGCCAGACGAGGTCTCTTTATCGCTCTTCTCTGCGCTCGCGAACCGATTTTGGTACTGCTGTGTGCGCTCGACGAGTTGGTAGAAATTCTGTGGCGACATGTCGGGGACAAAAAAGTCGATCGGATCAAGCGTCCGCCCTTTGTCGTCGCGAACTTCGTAGTGCAGATGTGGCCCGGTGGAGCGCCCGGTATTGCCGCTGTAGCCAATGCGCTGACCGCGCTCGACTTTGACGCCGCGTTGAATGTCGTCTTCGATCTCCGAGAGGTGAGCGTAACGCGTAATGTAACCTGCGGTCTTGTGGTGCACGTCCACGTAATTACCGTAGGTCGGGCTATACTGAGCGCGTCGGATCACACCGTTTCCGGTGGTTACGATCGGTGTGCCGGTACGAACGAGGAAGTCGACGCCGGCGTGCATCTTACGCACCTTCAAGATCGGGTGGTGACGCATGCCATAGCCCGAAACGATCGGGCCATTGGTTGGCCGAATAGCCGGCAGTTCGAGAAGGCGCTGATCGCGGCGCTCGGCGAATTGCGTCAGTTCGCGGTAACTCGCGCCCTGAAGGCTAACCTGCCGCTCCAGCTGGTCGAGGGTTGAAGCGGTCTCACGAAGCAGCTCCGCCGTATGCGTTCCAAATCGGTCGAACTCGCTGTGTGCATCGGTACCACCGACGCCGACCTTACGGACGTCTTCGGAGATCGGCTCGATCTGAAGCAGGGTTCGGTAGAGTTTTCGATCCTTCTCCGACAGCCGGCTGAGTTCCTTCGAAAGCGCCGACATCTGCGTGCTCACGCGAGATAGCTGTTGCTCCAGCACCTCATTTTCCGAGCGCAGCGCCTGCTCCTCTGGGGTCCGGATCATGTGGAGATCCATCATCCACGCCGCCAAAACAGCCAGGACGAGAGCCAGCCCGACGACAACACCAACCTTTCGCAGCACATCACGCCGGTCCTCCTCAACCTCGACAAACGAGCAGGTTTCCGGATCGTAACGGTAGTGTGTATTCTGCTTCATAGAAAGAAGGAAACGTTCAGTAGCGTGGACACGATGCCACATGCAGTGAGACGTACAGCCGTCGCTCGGCACGGTAAACGTGCGCTTACGTTGACGCAGGCTCAAGGGGACGCGGAGCCATGCACAAGGTAGGAATCACCTATCGTCGTCAAAAAACGTACGACCGATCATCCAAAAGCGTAGGGTGCGACCGTAGAATGATTGCTGTCGCGCACGCCACAGGCGTGGAAAACATGCGCTGCAACATGCACCCGACTTTACCTAGATGCTAAAGATACCGGTAGCGAACACATATGTCAACGGGTGAGCAGTGTTTATAGAAATACTCTTACTTCGGCTCCCTCTCAATCAAATCGCTGAGGTGCCGGGCACAGAAGCTCCATCCGAATCTACCGGGATGCAGCGACGGGTACGATGACGTCACGTCGACAACAACTACTCACCCTGTTTCCCGACACGATGAGGAAGCCAAGTCGCCGCAACACGCTTAGCCAAGCGGTCCGTCTGCAACTGCATTACTACATTTCGCAACTACCATACCGCAACACTAAAATTCAACCGACGACGCATGTAACGCCCTCCTTTCGCCGTACCTTCATGGTTCGGATCGTCGCACTCGAACACAGTGTCCTTTGTGCGACAATCAGTGTCTCAAAAGTCTGAGACAGATTACTCGAAATCCTGCTCGAAGTATTCCACGCGACGACGCGATGCACCCTCCGGGTTATCACGAATCCGGGCACGCAGGCGCTCTCCAAACACTTCTGCCGGATCATAGCCGTAGTGCTTGAGCAAGTAGTTCATGGCAATGACCTCGCAGATCACGGTGATGTTCTTACCCGGAGTGATCGGCACTTGAACCATGGGTAAGTCTACGTTCAGAATCTCATGGGTATCCTCCACCATGTGGATTCGAGTATACTCCTTGTCGGGATCCCAGAGTTGCATGTTGACCACCACTTCGATGCGCTTCTGAAAGCGGATCGCACGGATACCGAACATCGACCGGATGTCCACAAGACCGAGTCCCCGCACCTCCATGAAGTGCTGGACGAGGTCGGTCCCGGAGCCCATTAAGATCTGCTCGTCTCGCTTCGTAGCGATAATCACGTCGTCGGCGACAAGCCGATGGCCGCGTTCGACGAGATCAAGTGCAACCTCGCTTTTCCCGATGCCCGGTTTTCCGATGAGAAGCAGCCCGATGCCGTACACGTCTACGAGCGAGCCGTGCACAGAGCACTGCGGCGCGAACTGGTCCTCCAGAAAAGCGCGGAGCGACGCCATGAATTCGACTGTCGGAAGACTCGTTCGATACACCGGAATGTCCGCCTCCGTAGCGAGGTCAACCAGACGGTCCGGAAGCTGGTTGTCATCTGTCCCGATGATGCATGGCAGATCAAACTGCGTGATGTTCTGAAACGCTTCGACCTGACGATCAGCGTCTAGATGGTGCAAAAACCGATGTTCGGTGTTACCGAGAATCTGCACACGCTGATGTGTAAACAGGTCGACATAACCTGCCAATGCCAGCCCGGGCCGGTGCAAGTTGCTCTCGGTGATCTCGCGATCAGCATCTGCTTCATTCACCGCATCGACTGCCACATCTACCCGGTCGCGGAGCTTCCGGATCATGAAGTCGACCGTGATCGATTCTTTCTGAAACATAGAGTCGTCGAGCTGACAAGAAACGGGACGGTGCGAACGATTCTACGGCACTTCGACGGCGTCGAGGATCCGGTGAACGATTTCGCCCGATGTCACATCCTCCGCCTCCGCCTCGTACGTGATGACGATTCGGTGCTGGAGAACGTCTACAGCCACCGCACGCACGTCCTCCGGCGTCACGTACGCTCGATGACGCAAGAACGCGTGGGCGCGGGCGGCCAGGTTCAGGTTAATGCTGCCGCGAGGTGAGGCGCCGTACTGAACGAGCGGGGCCACATCCGAAAGCCCAAAGCCGCCAGGATCGCGAGAGGCAAGCACAAGATCGACGATGTACTGCTCCACCCGCTCATCAATGTACAATTCGTTGAGCACCTCCCGGGCGTTCAGAATCTGAGCCGGGCGAGCGACAGGCCGAATGTCGGGCTGCTCACCCGTGCGGGCCATCCGACGCATGATTTCGAGTTCCTCCTCCCGGGTGGGATACTCAACCTTGATTTTCAACATGAATCGATCGACCTGCGCCTCTGGCAGCGGATACGTGCCCTCCTGCTCAATCGGGTTTTGCGTTGCAAGCACGAGGAACAGCTCATCCAGTTCGAAGGTGGTGTCTCCGATCGTTACCTGCCGTTCCTGCATGCTCTCCAGCAGGGCACTCTGTACTTTTGCCGGCGATCGGTTAATCTCGTCGGCAAGAATAATATTGGTAAAGATCGGTCCCTTCTTAATCGAAAAGCTCCCCTCTTTCTGGTTATACACCAACGTACCGAGAAGGTCGGCCGGGAGCAGGTCAGGAGTAAACTGAATGCGCTGAAAGCCCGTGCCAATCGCGTCGGACAGCGCGCGGACCGTCAGGGTTTTCGCGAGACCGGGGACGCCCTCGAGCAACACGTGACCGTTGCCGAGGAGACCGATCAGCAGGCGCTCGACCATGTAGCGCTGCCCGACCACGACGCGCCCGATCTCATTGATCAGGTCGTCGACGAAGGCACTCTCCGTCGCGATGCGGTCCTTAACGTAGGACAGGTCGAAATCGGGCATAAGACGGGCGAAAAAAGTCTAATGATGCTTGCGTAGCTGGCATTGCGACTCGGACGAGAGAAGCCGGTGCAATCGCGCAGGTCGCTATGGGCGAATGGTGTGTAGATCAGCATCGACGTCGTCGGCAGCCTGCGAGACGGCTTTCGGAATCGAATCCAGCAGGTTATCGAGAGCGTGAGGCCGACCTGTCACCAGAATCAGCCCGTCACGGGACGTCATGCACGCACCGTACACGCCCTCGAGCATGACCGACTCAACGGCTTCGACCACCTCATCCGCAAGAGCAGTGGTTGCTTCCAGGTAATCACGGAGCGAGGCGTGCGACATAAGAAGCAGCGCTCCGATCATCTGCCAGTCGCCCCGCCGCATTGCTGCGACGTGCTTCTGGACGCGCCGGTTTTCAGTGACCAGATGGCGCGTGACGGGTCGCAGTCGCTCTGGAAGGCTGTCGAGAGCTCGGTCTAAGTCGCGATGCTCCACGTTACGGAACGACCGCAGCCCGTCGAACCCGTGCTTCCGGAGAATAGCGAGGGCTTCATCCGCCCGTTCCCGAACGTTCCAGTGCCAGGCATTGGATCGTGGCGCGGGACGCCCGGGATCAATGACGGCCCAATCGAGCGCTTCACGGGCTTTTGTCTGGACCGGCAAAAACTCGTAGGTGCCGGTATCCACCAGCGTAAACGGTCCATCCATCCCTGCGTGCGCGGCGATCAGAGACGCGATGCTCGTCGGGCGGGCGGTTGTTTGCTCAATCGCCTCTCGCAGGTCAGGAATGACGTTCGAACGCACGCGAGAAATCCCCGATTTTGCTCCCGCCGCGTCGGCAAGACGCCCGAGAGCCCGGGTGACCGCGATCGCGAGGGCAGAAAAATATGCGTCCTGCGCCGAGCCCGGGATGCTGCTTACGACGGCAATATCATACGCAGACGGACGACGACCTTCGTCAGATGCCGACCACCCGGGCGGATCTTGTTCTTCGCTCCCGTAAAGCAGGAGGTGAAGCAAATGGTGCCAGGACGGGGCGTCGGGCTCGGGTGGCTGATCGGGACTCGTTGCGGCGGTCCACGGTCCCGCATCGGAGGCAAAGACAAGACGAGACGAACTGCCACTCGATGGACGGCATGCCACCGTCACAGACGCCTTCACCGGCATTAACAGGGCGAAACCGGTTGAGTAGTGCGTCTGCGCTGCCTGAACGTCAACGACGCCGGCAACCGTCGCCTGCTGGACCGGGGAGTCTCCACCTCCAAAGCAGGCTTCGAGCAAACGGGGGGCCGCCTCCACACCCGGGCCAGGCGTGTCAGATGACGGTGGTCGCACAGAGGGGGGCAGAGAAGACGTCGAAGAAGCGGCGTCGGGCATGGAGTGTCTTCGTTCAAACAGGGCGGTGGTCGTCTAACGGAGGCGCTAGACGATCATCATGGATCAGTAGGGTAGATGGCATCCGTCTTACATGCAACCCTGGTGCCGAATCCGTCCGGCGCTATGGCTGAAGCAGCACGCAATCGTTTCGATTTTCAGACGTTGTTCCTCTCCGCCGCTACTCTCACACCTCAGCATGAACACATTACGCCCCGATCACATCGCCGGGGTCGAGGTCATATCCATTCAGAAAGTCCACAACTCCGAGTCGCCGCTTACCGGGCTGCTGTAGCTCGACAACGTCCACAGCTCCCTCCCCACAGGCCACGACGAGGTGCTCGTCCGCGCGGAGGACGGTTCCCGGAGCGGCTGCCTTATTCCCAGGGACAAGATCTTTGTCCGCGACTCGACTTCGATACAGTTTTAGGCGCGTTCCTTCATGACGCGTCCAGGCTCCTGGATACGGCGATAACCCGCGGATGTGGTTGTGTACGTCGCCGGCCGGACGATCCCAGGGCGTTTCGCAATCATCCGTAAATATCTTCGGAGCCGGCGTCGCCTCACCGTCATCCTGCTTCGACGTTTCGACGGCGCCGTCCTCGATTTGGCGCACCGTTTCAACGACGGCCTCTGCGCCGATGATCATCATCCGGTCGTGCAACTCACCAGCCGTCTCATTTTCACCGATCGGCATGCGACGTTTCAAGATCACGTCGCCTGTGTCGACTTTCTCCTGCAGAAAAAAGGTGGTGACACCGGTCTCCTCCTCCCCGTTCATGATGGCCCAGTTGATGGGCGCAGCGCCCCGGTATTTCGGAAGAAGCGAACCGTGGAGATTGAAAGCACCCTTGGACGCCAGGGTGTAGACCTGCGGCGGGAGAATGCGGTACGCGACAACGGCAATCACATCAGGCTCCAGCTCCGATACAGCCTCCGCAAACGCATCGTCCTTCACCGACTCAGGCTGCAGGATGGTCTCAATCCCGCGACTCTTCGCGACCTTCTTGACGGGCGTCGGCGAGACTTTTTGCCCGCGTCCACGTCCTCGATCCGGGCCCGTGGCAACGGCAATGGGTGTGTAACCGGCGTCGCACAGATGTTCGAGCGAAGGCACAGCGAACTCCGGCGTGCCCATGAAGAGAATGCGCATGAGACGGTGTTGAAGTTTGGAAGTTTGGACGTTTGGAAGTGTGAAAGTATTGAGGTGTGAAAGTATTGAGGTTTGAAAGTGTTAACGTGTGAAGGCACTACGCCACACATTCATACGTTGATACCTCCACACCTTCATACCGCAGTTCCCACTGTTCGTCACACTTCGACGCCTTTGAACATGCCTTCGACGAACCCTTTGCGGTCGAAGACCTGGAGATCGTCGATTCCTTCGCCCACGCCGATATACTTCACTGGGACCTGAAACTGGTGCGATACGCCGATCACGACGCCCCCCTTGGCCGTTCCATCGAGCTTTGTCAGCACCAGCCCCGTCACGCCGGCGCTCTCCGTGAACTCCTCTGCCTGCCGGATCGCATTCTGCCCGGTGGATGCGTCGAGCACGAGAAGAACCTCGTGCGGGGCGCCCGTGACCTTCCGTCCCATGACGCGCTTAATCTTCGACAACTCGTCCATCAGGCCGCCCTTCGTGTGAAGTCGGCCGGCCGTATCGACGATGACGACATCGGATCCGCGAGATCGTGCGGCTTCGACGGAATCGAACGCGACGGCTGCGGGATCTGCCCCGTGCTTCTGCTTGATAATCGGAACGCCGGCCCGTTCGGCCCACACGTCCAGCTGCTCGATTGCCGCGGCGCGAAACGTATCCGCTGCGCCCAGAACGACATCCTTGCCGGCCTGCTTGTAGCGATGGGCCATCTTCCCGATCGTGGTCGTCTTGCCGACGCCGTTGACGCCAACGACCATGATGACATGTGGCTTATTTGGGAGATCCGCGTCGAAATCCGCTGGCCGCTCCTTGCTGTCGTCCAGCATGAGCGTGGCGATCTCGTCGCGAATGATGCGATTCAATTCTTTCGTCGATACGTACTGATCCGACTGCACGCGCGCTTCGACATTCTCGATGATGTCGAGCGTCGTCTTCACCCCGACGTCGCTGGTCACGAGAACCTCCTCCAGTTCATCGAGAACCTCGTCATCGACCTCATCCTTACCGCGCACCATGCGGTCGATCTTTCCGAAGAAACTCGACCGGGTCTTTTCCAGACCCTCGTCAAGCTTCTCCTGCTCTTTCTCGTCGTTCTTGTTAATAAAGCGGTCGAGAATGCCCATATAAGCGGTGCAAATTGGAAACAGTTCAGAAAACAGGGTGCGGCTTCCGATGGCATCGGAAACCATTTGCGGGAGACGTGCGCCGGAGAGACGATTACGACGAGTGGGGTGGTGCCTCGGTGCGTGCAGACGATTCGGCAGCGTCGTCCATGCTAGATGGCGTCTCAGGAGACGGGCCGGGCTCGCCATCGCCTGTTCGACCGGCGGTGTCCGTCAGGTCCGACTCCGGCTCCTCAACCATGTCAAGCTCCGGTGGCTCACCAGGCAGAGACGCCGAGGACGTACCGACCGCCTTGGATCGCACGCCCTGAAGGGACGGGGGATTCGGCATCGGTGGTTCACGCCTCGCAGCGTTAAGATAACGCACGAGGTACACGAAGAACGAAAAGACGAGAAGAGCCGTCGTCATCCAGACGCAGAATGCAAGGACCGGCGGATCGGCCTTCAAAACTGCAGCAAGCACGGTGATAGCAAGCCAAAAGGTGGCTGCTTTTCCGGCCCAGACGCTCGCCGCAACCTTCCCGGACCGCCGAACGATCAAGAGACTGCCCGCAACAATCAAGAAATCCCGTGACATCAGCGCACCGAAGAACCAGGGTGGCAGCGTCGGCTCCGTCGCGCGAAAGGTGAGTGCCGAGACGGTAGCCACGGCACCGACCTTGTCCGCGATGGGGTCGAGTACCTTCCCCCACTCCGACTCCGTATTCGACCAGCGTGCCACCCGACCGTCGAACCAATCCGTAAAGATGGCGACGATGACCAAGCCAAACAGCCAGTCCAGCGGCCCGTCGTGCCACAGCAGCATCGTAATGGGCGCGACCAGCAGCAGCCGAGCAATGCTCAGCACATTGGGGAAAGTCCAGAACTTCCCCAGGTTGGGCCAGCGATTGATGTGAGGTATGGCCATGAGGACGAACAGGGTCGACGGATACGGCGCATGCACAATGCCGAAAACACGATAAAGTAGGACAGCCTCGTCAAGCGCACGGTGCAACGGCTGGAACGCATCGAGACCATACCGGCCCAAAAAATCCGTCCACGCCAGGCATGGAGTTGTCGCCGACCGCGCAAGACGAGAGGTTTTTCTCAAATGTCCTACAGTCAATACAACGTATCGACGCTAGGGTTTATTCGCCAATAGACGTACGGCGCACGGTCACGAAATCCACCGGAAATACGTGCGATGAAACCGCCCTCTGGCGATCCAGGGGCTCGATTCTCTGTGGCAAGACGGGTATCCTGTCTATCACGCTCGTTTCTTCCACCGTCCTCCCCGTGTAGTGACACTTTTCTTCGTCGTAGCGTTCCTGATCCAGTGTCTCTATGCCGGTATCCTTGTCGTCGGGCTCCGACGCGCCGGCCAACAGGATCCGGTCCCGGAAGGCGTCAATCCAGACGACCTACCTTCTCTATCGATCGTTGTGGCAGCCCATAACGAGGCCGACACAATCCCGCCGCTCCTGCGTGCCCTCGCCTCTCAGACGCACCCGAACCTCGACATCATCCTCGTCAACGACGCGTCGACGGACGAGACCGGGCGCATCCTCACGGACTGGGCGGACGACCATGCATCTGCCCGCGTGATCGAACGACGTGGCTCGGCCGCACCGAACAAGAAGAAGGCCATTGCGGAGGGCGTTGCTGCTGCACGGCATGACATCATTGCGCAGACGGATGCCGACTGCGTGCCGCCGACCGTCTGGTCAGAACGTCTCGCGGCGTCGCACGCGCAATGCGACCGGCCGGTCCTGCTTATCGGTTACAGTCCCGTTGAGCCTGAAACGGGCCTACTGAATCGCTGGAGCCGTTACGAGACGTGGCAGACCGGTGCGTTCACCGCTGCCGCCGCAGCGATCGGGCACCCCTACATGGCGGTTGGGAGAAATTTGAGTGCTGCAAAACAGGTCTATCTCGACGTTGACAACGATATCGCCGGCGATGATCTCCTGAGCGGAGACGACGATCTCTTCGTCCAAGCCGCGCGTCGCACGGGGTCGGCAACCATTCGTCCCCTCGTCGATCCATCGACCTTCGTCCCCACCCGCGGCGCCGATTCGTGGCTTTCGTGGCTTCAGCAAAAGCGCCGTCACGTCTCGGCCGGCCGGGCCTATGCTCCATCGACAGCGGCGGTACTCACCCTCTACCACAGCTCCCACGTCTTGCTCTGGCTCGCGCCGATTCTGCTCGGCTCTCTCGGCGTCGGACTGCTGGCCGCCCGGCTCCTGTTTCACAGCCTCGTTATTGGCGAAGCCACCCGGACGCTGGGCGAGGACGATCTGGCGGCGTTCTTTCCGATCGGCGAAGTACTCACCGCCCTGTACCATGTCCTGGTCGTTCCCTTTGGCCTGATGAGCCCACCGGACACCTGGAAGAGCTAATCGTGCCCGGTGCACCCAGGAGCATTTGCTCGCCTTAGCTGAAGTAGAACCAGAGTGCTGCCACGCCCAGCAGGAGTCCGACGGTCAGCCACAGATCGACGCGGCGCCATGCGGCCGAACCGAGCGCCCCGTCTTCGTCAGCCGCAGCGACCGCAGCGGGTTCCGCGTGCTCATCTGCTTCAACCTCACCGGCTTCCGCCGTGCCGTACGTGATGCCACGAACCTTCTCCTCGGCCGGTGGATCGGTCAGCAGGCTCACGACCACGAGGATGCCGACGCAAATCACAAAGAGTAGGATCGCGAAATGAAGGAAGTTGATCTCGGCGATCCACTCGATCGCCGTGCCCGATGGTAGGCCGTCCGCATTTGCCCCATTGATCAGCTCGAGCACGAGACGGGATCCGCCAAGGACGAGACCCGCGAGCAGGGTCGAAATAGCTCCGTTCGCGTTGACCCGACGCCAGAAGATCCCGATGAGGAAGACGGCGGCGATAGGTGGGGCGATGTATCCCTGCACGCTCTGCAGGTAGGTATAAAGCTGCTCGCTCACGTTCTGCATGAACGGAATCCACGCAAGCCCGAGGAGCGTGAGCACGACCGTCGAGATCCGTCCCACCCAGACGAGCTGGCGTTCCGATGCCTCGGGCTTAAGCTCACGGTAGACGTCCCACGTCACCAGCGTCGAGCACGAGTTGAAGACGGACGAGAGCGAGGACATGAGCGCGGCGAGAAGTCCGGCCACGACGACGCCGCGAAGTCCGATCGGAAGCAGCGTACCGACGAGCACGGGAAGAGCCTGATCGCTGGCCTCAAGCTGCAACGCCCCCTGCTGCTGCAGTGCGTAGGCGACCACGCCCGGAATGACGAAGATGAAAACGGGCAGCAGCTTCAGATATCCGGCGAAGATGGAGCCTCGACGCGCATGGTCCACGTTCTTCGCCGAGAGCGTGCGCTGTACGATAAACTGATCGGTGCACCAGTACCAGACGCCCAGAATCGGTGCGCCAAACAGGATCCCCGTCCAGGGAAAGTTCGGATCGTCACTCGGGAGCCACATGTCGAAGAAGGACCCCGGCACGCTGGCCGTGAGCGCTCCCCAGCCGCCGAGTTCGGAGA
Source organism: Longibacter salinarum (assembly GCF_002554795.1). Classification (NCBI taxonomy): domain Bacteria; kingdom Pseudomonadati; phylum Rhodothermota; class Rhodothermia; order Rhodothermales; family Salisaetaceae; genus Longibacter; species Longibacter salinarum. The sequence goes on from NZ_PDEQ01000004.1 coordinate 106,821, forward strand.
TCCCGATGAGCGTGACGGCAAGCGCACCGCCAATCAGCACGAAGACCTGCATCAGGTCGGTGTAGAGCACGGCGCGAAGGCCTCCCAGGACGGTGTACAACCCGGTTACGCCGACGACGATGATAGCGCCCGTCCAGAACGAGACGCCGATGGCTTCGAAGACGACACCGCCCGCGTAGATCGTGACGCTGATCTTCGTCAGGACGTAACCGATAATCGAGATCGCTGCGAGATACCACCGCGCGGTCGAAGAGTAGCGTTTCTCGAGAAACTCCGGCATGGTGTAGACGCCGCTCTTGACATAGAACGGCACGAACACCCAGCCGAGGAGAAGCAAGATGAGGGATGCCAGCACCTCGAACTGCCCCACCGCCACGCCGCTACTCGCCCCCGTCCCGGCGAGACCGATGAGGTGCTCCGAGCCAATGTTTGAGGCAAAAAGCGAGGCGCCGACCACGAACCAGCCGACATTCCGCCCGGCCAGGAAATAGTCAACCGACGACTCTTCCCCCTGTCGCTCCGTCCACGTGGCCCACCCTGCGACCCCGAACACGACGAGAAAATATAGTCCGATGACGCTCCAGTCGAGGATGCCGAGCGAAAGATCCATATTGGTGAGGAATGAGGAAAGGGGTGAGAGGGGTGAGGGCAAACGTCCTGAACCGGCAGAGCGACCGGTACCCGTGCATCAACACGTAAACACATCAACAGACCAGAACAAGATCACATCAACACGTCTACAGCCCGATCCGAGTGAGCCGGATGTGGTCGAGGTGTGCGGCATTCGTCTCCCGATTCATGTTTTCGTCGAAGTCGGTGTAGCTTAGCCGAAGCGTGTGCGTGCCCGCGGGCAAGCGGACGTGAACCGGGTTGCTGTAGCCCCAGTCGTTCCAGACATCATCGCCGCGCTGGGGCATCACGATCACGTCCGTGGTCCCGCCGACGTCCATCGTCCGGATCGCGGCTTTGTTGCTCGTATTCACGGGACCGTGTCCATTTGCATAGCGGACATCGATGGCGTACATGCCGGATTCTTCGACGGTGAGTTCGATCTCGACGGACGTATTCTGCTCTTTCGTCAGCGGCAGGTATCCGTCGCCAGAGAAGCCCGGATCGGTCGACTCCAGTGGCTGGGCAAACGCATCCGCGGGAATCACGCGAACGGCCGGGTCAGCAACGACGCGGACCGGCTCACTCAAAAAGGACTCAAGACCGCCCTCTCCGATCGCAGCGACCTGGTATTCGTGGAGAGAGGCCGGTTGCGTCGATTTGAGATCGTGCCGCGTCGCTTCGACCGTCTCGACGGGTTTGCCATTTCGGATGACGCGATACGCCGTGGCTCCTTCGACAAGCGACCAAGTCAGCACATCGCCGTCCCGCTTGACATCCGGCGTTGCGGGTGTGTATCGATTCTCTACGATCCGCACGCGGCCGTCCGGGAGGCCGCCGGTCATGATAACGCGGACTTCGTGTTGCCCGGAAAGATCGGCAGGGATGATCGGTTCGTCCAGCGCCTGACCGTCAAGCGTGATCTGCACGATGCGGGATCCGTGTCCGCGCACCGTGATGTCGAGAACAGCATCCCGATAGGCGACGCCTTCTAGCGTTCGCGTTCCTGTGTAGCCCTCCGGAATGAAGGGCTGAATGTGCAAGCCATCGCGATCGAAGCGCATGCCGAAGAGGACGCGGTAAACCGAAGCGAGTGTCCCGGCAACGCTCCAGAGCTGGCGGTCGGAGTTGATCTGCGTGCCCTCGAAGTGGCCGGTTTCGGCAACGAGATTCTCTTTATTCGTCAGAAACAGAGCAGCAGCCCGGTACATCGTCCCTAGGCCGTGCTCGACGCCTGGCGTGTTGCCCGCCTCAGCGCTCGCCCACGTCCAGTACGCCCCGACGAACGGCCAGTAGCCTGCGTTGTGATACGGTGGGATATTCGGAATGTACGGCCAGAAACTCGGTACGCCGAACTCCACGACGGGATGATTTTGCGCCATCATCGATTGGCGTTCCTTAGAAGGTACGTCCGTGAGAATAGCCAACGCCGAGCCAAGGGCCTCCGTCCGCGGGACCGCTGAGTAGGCGTTCCGTCCGTACCGAAACTCGCTGTAGAGGTCTTTCTCCGGAAGCCACAGATGTTCGTTGATTCCGTCCCGGATCGAACCGGCGATCTCATGCCAGCGACTTCCATCCTCTCCCTTTTCCTCCGCGATACTGCCCAGAATCTCGTACATCCGTGCGTGGACGACATTGGTACTAAGCGTTTGCGACAGGTAGATGTCGCGAGGATCCATCCAGTCGGGGTACGACTGTTCGCGCCAGTCCATGAACGACGATTCGCCGTGGACGAGACCGGTGTCCGGATTGTAGACGGCGTGCTGATCTGCCTCCGCCGAACGACGAATGATCGGGTAGATCTCCTCCAGCCAGTCTTTGTCACCGGTCGTCAGATACACCTCCCACGCGGCGAGCGCCCATGTCATCCGGTCGCTCGAGATTGGCCACGACCCGCCCGTGCCGGTATCCTGAATGATGCGTCCAGCGTCGTCGACCTTCGCTCGAAGGCTCGTTTTCGCCTGCTCCGGCGCAATGATGGCGAGGCTTAGCAGAATGCTGTAGCTGATGTCGCGAGTCCACACGCCGGTCCATTTCTTTCCGGCCATGAACGCACCGTCCTCCTCCCGGATGTTGAGCAGCACTTCTTCCAGTGACAGGTTATACAGTGCGTCCACGAGTCGCTGGTCGGACTCTACCTGGGGGAACTGCGATATGTCCTCACTCAGCGTCCAAACGGCAGCGCCCTCATCGTTCAGCGGAAACAGGTCCCGCGTTTCGAACGACAGCGTGATCGTGTAGACGCCGTCGCCGTCGGGGTCGGTGAGACGAAAGCGGTCACCAGACGAGGCCTCATCGAGATTCCAGGTTAGCGGGGCGGTGTCCCCGAAAATGTATAGCCCGCGGAAGTCTTCCTCCTGGATTGGGTCCCCGGATGGCGGCGTGTAGACGCCCTGCGCCCGGAATGCTCGGAGCATCGGCTTCATGTCGACGCGGAACGTGACCTCCATCGTGCCGGAGGGTCGCGGCGCAGCAAACCCAGGCTCAGGAAAAGATGTTGGGGACCGCTTGCCGAAGACGTAGACGGGGGTCAGCACTTCGCCTCCAGCGGGCGAGAGACGGAGTCGAATGTCATCGCCCGACGGTCGCTCGTTGTCGCGACCGTTGATGCTGAACTTGAAGTTGATCGCCGTCCGCTCCCGCTGATAATTCGACGTGAGCATGGTGCGCGACGGAGCCGTTGCCCGAAAGTCCCCCTGGGCGACGGAGGTGTCCGTGACCTGAAAGCGATCGCTGTCGTAGAGCATCTGAGCGGCGGAGAAGGACGGGAGTCCAGCCAGGCCCCCAAAGAGGAGCCCGAGAACAAGCAGAAACCGGTTCATGCGAGAATAGCTGTTGGTCAGGTGCGAGGGCAAGATGCTCAATCAAACGCCATATTAGCGTAGAGAAACGCCACGGGCAACGATAGCATGCGCTGTCGTCGTGCTGAGGCGGACCTGAACGGTCAGGACGCCTGTGTCTCCATCATAGTGAAAGCCCCCGCGAGCGAGTACATCGGAGGTGGAAGCCCGCTCCGTCAGCGTACGATTTCCGACCGAGACCTCCGATGGCACCGAAGCGACGCGGTGGAGCGAGGCGCGCACGGTGCGTTCGTCCGGAAAACCGTCATATGACCCGGCAGCTGGAGACATGGTCAGCCGTAGCACGCCGGTGTCACCGTCCGCGCGGAACGTCTGGGTGATGTTTGTAAGGGCGTAATCGCCGCGCGTGTAGTTCATCGTTGACCCGTCGTCTTCGTACAGCCGGAAGGAGGCGTCCGCGGCCGTCCTTCCGACCTCCGGAACGACACGCAAATCAAGCGTGTCCGCTGGCTGGGCGGCCGTGTGCGAGCGCACCGGACGCATCGGGACAATCGTTCCTGCCTTCTGATACATCGGCATGCGGTCGAGTGGGGCGTCGGCCGTAATCATTCGTCCGCCAGAGGTCACCTCGCCGGTCCACCAGTCCATCCACTCGCCTTCGGGCAATGGGATGTCGACCGAACGAGCGCCTTCTTTCATGACGGGCGCGACGAGCAAGGCATCGCCCATCAGGTAGGCCTCCGATGCCTCCTGCAGGGCGGGATCCTCCGGATCCGCGAAGAACAGTGGACGAGCGAGCGGAAGACCGGACGCGTGCGCTTCGTACGCGAGCGTGTAGAGGTACGGCATCAGGCGATAACGCAGGCGGACGTAGTCGCGCATGATGGACTCGGCCTGTGCCCCGAAATGCCACGGCTCCGTTGGCAGATTGTCGACGCCGTGCGGACGCATCGTCGGCGACAGGGCGCCGTGCTGCATCCACCGAACCATCAGCTCAGGTGATTTGGCATCACCGAGATAACCGCCGATGTCGGATCCGTAAAGCGGCAATCCGGAGAGGCCTGCCTGCAACATGAGCGACGGTTGCTGGGCGAGACCCGTGAACGAACGCGCCACATCCCCCGACCAGTGAACCGTTCCATAGCGCTGGATGCCGGCTGACCCGGACCGCGTCAGGTTGAAGACTCGCTGGTTCGGGCGCGTCTCGCGCAGCCCGCGGTACAGCGTCTCTGCCCAGAGCAGGTCGTATGCATTATGAATGACCGGTGCCGGACCGAGGTGGTGCTCCATGTCGTCCGGGTGCTTTTCCGGCTCCCCGAGGTCCGTCCATAGCCCGGCCATCGCACCCTTTGTGCTGTCGCCGACCGCGACGGAATCGCCCATGAACGGCGGATGCTTCTCCCACCACCAGTCCCGTGTTTCCGGACGTGTCATGTCGGCCAGGAGTGCCGGACAGCCGTCCGGGCACGACCACCAGTCCGGCAGGCGGTACGCAGACCCATCCGGATGCGTCCCGACGTGCCCATCGTCAATAGCAGGCTGAAAGAGGTCCGAGGGGCCCGAGATGTACGTTTCCGTAATGGCCACCGTCTGCACGCCACGATCGCTCAGATCGTCCATCATCTCGAAGGGCGTCGGCCAGTCGTCGCGATTCCAGTCAAGATCGCCCATGTGCTCGAACCAGTGCAGGTCGAGTACAACAGCGTCTACGGGAAAGCCTTTTTCCCGGAGCGTGTCCACCACGCCGCGAGCTTGAGCCTCCGTTCGGTAGCCGTACTTCGACTGAATGTATCCAAGCGCCCACTTCGGCGGCATCGGCTGCCGTCCCGTCAGCCACGTGTAGTGACGGAGTTGCTCGCGTATGTCATCGGTGGCAATCACGACATAGGAGACCGCACCGTATTCCGATGTGTAGGCGAACCGTCCCGACGTCGACGCACCGATGTCGAAACGCCCGCGATCCACTTCATCCATAAAGAGTGCAAACCCGCCCGTGGTCACGGCCAGCGGTACGTTGATCTTCATCGTAGCGGGCGCTTCGCTGTAGCCGTAGTGCTGCGTGTTGTACACGTCGAACGCGCGCCCCTGCAGGTTGAAGCTTCCGCCCCGTTCACCCGTGCCGTAGACCGCCATGGTCGAGTCCGCCGCAAACTGGACGGTGCGGGTTGAGTCGGTGACGAGAAGCGGTCGCTCCATCTCCGAGAGCAAGGATCGGCCGCGGTCATCCGCAATCGTAACCCGAAGCGGCGACTTGTGTACGGTCGCGGTCAGCTCGGCCGTACGAAGGTAGAGGGCCTCGTCCGTGTCACGGATCGTCGGCGTGTAGTCCGGCGTCCGGATCACGGCAAACGAGGTGTCCGCCGATGCAACGTCCGCCGGCAGCCATTCGACGCGAAGCATCTCCGGTCGATAGAAGCTGATCCTCGCGGTTGCATTTTCGCCCTCAACGACGAGAACGGCGTCATCGAGCCGGTGCCCCGTGTAATCGCCCGGCGCTATCTCCGCGGGCTGTGCGTGGACCGGACGAAACGTGAGCAGAACGAGGACGCCGAGCATCCCCAGGAAGCGGTAGAACGATTCCGACATGCTGGTGAGGTTTGAGATGTGAGGTGTGGGGTATGAGGGGGGGGGAGGGCTAAGGGATTACGCGACTCGGGACGGTCGACGCGGAGATGTTAGACCGCACAGGACCTGCGCGCGGGCAACGTGATAGCTGGACGTTCGGGTCAGCGGACGTGTCGCCCAGCATCCACAATTCGCAATCCGGAATACTCAATCCGCAGTTCCCAACCCTACCTACTGCCTCGTTAATGCGAGACCGGAGTAAGCTGGCAACTCGAGCAGCAGCGCTGAGCCGTCGTTCTGCACACGCGTTCCGCTGTCGACGGTGGAGAGCGCCGCGTCGTAGTCGCCGCGAAGAGAGTCCGGTAACGGGAGGCGCATGCTGTGGGCTTCCTCGTTACGGTTGAGGACGACCACGACCGCGTTCGCCGCGCGGCCCCGAGCGTAGGCAAACATATTGCGTTCGTCGTCTGCCTGCACGGTCTGGAAGAGCTGTGTGCGTAGCGCGGGCGTGTTGCGACGAAACTGGATGGCCCGGCGGTAGAAGTCCAGCAAGTCCTGGTTCACGCCGACCGGGTCGCTCGGACGTTCTTGCTCGAATGGGTGGTCGTCCTCCACATCGTAGTCGAGATCGTCCCAGACCATTGGTTTCCGGTTATCCGGGTCGTCGGCGCCCCACATGCCGGCTTCGGTGCCGTGGTAGACCATCGGCGCGCCGACGTAGGTCATCTGGAAGAGCGTCACGAGCCGCTGCAGGTCGCGTTCGTCGCCATTTGGCGCGCGGACCTTGTACGAGCGGTTGTCGCGGACGGACACCACGGCTCCCCAGTCGTAGTCGAACCGGTCCGGCTTGACGTATCCGGTATCACTCCGATTCACAATCATCGTCGCGAGGCGCGGTGTGTCGTGCGAATCAACCAGGTTCTGCACGGCCGTCTGGGTGCTGTCGTCGAAAGCGGTCCGCCGAGCATCGATCATATCGGCAAATTCCGTCGGCGTGATCACGTTGTCGATCAGGAAGCCCTTGACGGGGAAAGCGAACGCGAAGTAGTTCATCGCAGCCGAGAATCCGCCCGCCTGGATGAAGCCGGCGGCCGGTTGCCAGGTCTCAGCAACCGTGTATGCCTCCGGGTTGATGGATCGGACGTGCTCGTTCCAGTCCACCCAGAACCCCTCCGGCACCTCGTCGGCCACGTCCAGGCGCCAGCCGTCGATTCCATCGGACGGATCCCCATCGCCGTTCGGGTCCATCCAACGCGTCGTACTATCGAAGATGTACTGTTTCGGACCTTCTGCGAGGTCGTCGCCTCCTTCGGAATCAGCAAACTCGGGAAGTTGCGGGACGCCCCACCATCCTTCGTAGTCGAATTCGGAGGTGTCGGGCGTGGCCGGGTCATCATACATCGATACCTTGTACCATCCGGCGTACGGCGAGTCAGACTGATTCTCCCGAACATCCTGAAAGGCGAAGAAGTCACGTCCCGTGTGGTTGAACACCCCATCGATTACGACGCGGATATCGCGGGCATGCGCCTTGCCGAGTAGTTCGAAAAAGAGCGAGTCCGCCGCTGTCGTACGCCACGTGGACGGGTCCATCGGATCCTCCTTTGCGATCATAGCTCGATCCCCTTCCGGATCCGGGCCGAAATTGGGGTCGATGTGATGGAAGGAGTTGCCGTCGTACTTATGGAGCGTGTTCGCCCAGAAGACAGGGTTAAAGTACAGGGCGTTGACGCCGAGCGAGTCGATGTAGTCGAGACGATCGATCACGCCCTGCAGGTCGCCTCCATAGCGGCGCTCGTACACCGACGTGTAGAAGCCGCCCATTTCCTGCTCCCATTCCGCCTCCTCATACCAGTCGCGCGTCCACGGCGTGACAGACCAGGATGCCGGAACGTCGTCGATCGGCTTCTCCAGAGTCTGTCGCGTCGGGTCATTCGTTGGGTCGCCGTTCGCAAAGCGCGTCGGGAAAACCTGATAGAACACCGCGTCGGACGCCCAGGCAGGCACCCGAGCCGTCGACGACGTGCTGTCATCGGTCTCGGGCACATCGGAGCACCCGACGAGAGCAAGCGCTATAAACGCTGTTGCGCAGAAGAGGCGTCGAGACAGATCCATCGAAGCGGAAAACGTTGCGAAAGGAGAATCGAGTCGACAAAGAGCTTCCTATTGGGATGCCCCTGTCGAATCAACCTGCACGGAAGATGGGCGGCTCGGCGGCTCCGGAAATGTATCGTCGTCTTCCGGCGGCTCATTGCCCCCGGCCGATCCGCACGCGGCGAAAAGGACGAGCAAGCAGATCGTCAGAACGCCGTTCAGCAGGCGGGAAAGTCGAGACGAGGTAAACATGGTCATGCGATTCGGTTTGGAAATGTCATCCGGCAAGCTGCGCACCGGGGCCGACTCACGAGCCAGCTCCGACAGCAGACGAAAGGGGCCGGTACTCTAGCGCACAATCGTCATCTTGCGCGTAGCCGTTTGGCCGTCGACCGTGATGCGGCCGAAGTAGATGCCACTGGCCAGCGGACGTCCGGAGGCCCCGGTTCCATCCCACTGCAGCGTGTGGAGACCCGAGCGCTGGCGCTTATCGACCAGCGTCTCAACACGGCGCCCGAGGATGTCGTAGACCTCCAGCGTCACGTATGCATCCTTCGGCAGCGTGTACTCGAGCGTCGTCGACCCGCGGAACGGGTTCGGGTAATTGGGCCAGAACGTAAGCTCATCCGGGACCAGGCGCTCCTCTTCGCTCTCCACAAACGACGTTGAGCCGATCAGCAGCGTCAGACTCGTCGACGCCTGCTTCGGAATGAACTCGGTCGTCGGTTTGGTACGGAGATCGATACTCTCGCCTGTCACGCGATTGATGAGTCGCGCTTCTTTACCTCCGGGTAGGTTCTCCAAACGTAGGGTTACAGGCGTATGCGGCTCGGAAAAGAGCGTAGCCTCAAAGGCGTGTCCCTCTGCGTCATCCGTGCGAACGGATCGCTTGAGCATTCGCTGCCTGGATGAAACCGTTGCATCTCCGGCGTCGATCTGCAGGCTAATGGTTTCAAACTGTTGGGGTGGAGCGATAATGTCTTCATCCCCGACACGATTCGCCGCAGAACTGGACACGCCCATTTCGATACGGGTGTCCACTCCCTTCGCCGGCCCCGCCGCAAGGGTTGCAGTAAGACGGGTCAGGTCCCTCCCTCTCTTCGTCGACGCGACGCTATTGGTCGAATTCGTTGACGAATAGGGGAGTTCTAGGATGTTAGCCCCTTTCGTGTTGTTGTAATAAAACGCCTCTCCGTCCAGTGCCGATGCAAAGACCGAGGTACGACGAAAGGATCCATCGAAGCGCCAGAGTGGCTGCGATACATCGTTCGCGGCTTGCACCGCGCTCCAGTCAATGCCCTTATCGAGCGGGTTGGAAATGATATTCCACCCCGGATGAACGGGAATCGTGATAAACGTTTCATCCGGACGGGATCGCAGACTGACCGTGGGAACGTCCGCCTGGACGGACCATGATTGCGGGGCGATAGCCCAGAATCCTCGTCCTGCGGTGAAGTCAAACGTGGAAGACGAGTCGAACTTCTTCAGGAAATCCTGGCTTGTCCCATTGTCCCAATAGGCCTGCCAGTCTTCTCCAGCGCTGCCATCAAAGGTGGATGCAAGGCTCGTAGAGGCATCTCCAGGCAACGCAATGAGGCGGTAATCTTGCTGATTGCTTCCGCTCCCGAACGAACGGGTCACATCCACAGTCAACTCGTTGGGGTAAAGCAGTGCTGTCGCTTCATTCGACAGAGGGCTGGACTGCCCGTCATTGTCCGTTGCGACCACGTAGTAAACGTACGATTGGCCGGACATAGCACTCGCATCGGTGTACGATGTCGTATTGACCCCAACCGTGCCAATAGAAGCACCGGTTGTGTCGAACGCCGACGTCGTTCCACGATAGATTCGATATCCTGTTACGTCGACGGACGTGCTTGCGGACCACGTGAGATTAACCTCGCCTGCCGCATTATCTTCTGTTGCCGTCAACTTCTCCGGTACATCCGGAGCCGGCGCAGCGACATCAAATGGGACGAGACCTGATTTGGGCGTCTGGACCGGCTGGCTTGTAAATATGTGAAACTGTCCGGGAGCGAGCGGTATGCCATCTGCAGCTTCTCCATCGTCAATGTTGATGGTCTCACCGCTAAAGAAGTCATACCAGTCTCCGTTGGACGGGAAGTTGCCCTGAACGACCTGGGGAGTCACACCGACGTTTCCGACGATCACGACATTCATCGTCGGGTGCAGCAGCTGAATCCGTCGGCCCGGCGTGTTATTCCCTTCGATCGTCACATCGGTATCGGTGGCACGGAATACCTCGTGCTGCTGCCGCAGGTTGATCATCGCACTCCACGCGTCGTGGAGCTTCACCCGATTGGGGCTCTGGTCCGGGTCGAAGTAATCCCAGCGGATGGGTTTTTCCCCCGTTCGCCCGGGAGCGGAGCTCGGGCAATTTCCTGCGCCGCTCTGGAGGCACTGCTCCCCGCTATCGCCATAGCCATATCCGAGTTCACCAAACTGCCAGATCATTCGTGGGCCCGGCAGGGTGAAGAAAAACGCACCTACGAGCTTCTGGCGATTCAACGCCGTCTCGAGTTTTGTGACGTCGTAACTGCCGTCACTGCTGGAATTTCCGAACGCGATGTTGTTATACATCATCCACTGCTCGTCATGGCTCTCCATGTACGAGACGTAGTTCGGGACGCTGATGCCGCGATTTTTGTAATAGGAGTTGTTGAAACTGGAACTCGTCGCATACCCCATCGAGGCTTCGTTGTAGCCTCCGTGGACGTTATTCCAGAGCATCATTCCCGGCAGGCCCTCTCCGATCCGGTATTCTGCCAGTTCTTTTTCCTCGCTGGTATCGGCAAAATGCTCAAGGATAATGTACGCTCGGTTGTCGACACTCCAAATCTGGTCTGCCATGCGTTGTAGGAGCGCGATCCGTTCGGGATCTCTGCTGCTCCAGGCCCCGACGTCGGAATATCCATCCGGGTCAGGTCCCTGCGTGAACCCTTTTGAGAGGTCGAATCGAAAACCGTCGACGTTGTATTCGGTGAGCCAGTACTCATTCATCCGATCGAGCCAGTACTGAGTGAATACGCTCTCGTGGTTCATGTCATTGAACACATTGAACGGATGCCGAGCACTTGGATTGGCCCACGGATTGTCCGGTGTCGGCGGACCAAACGTTCCCTCGTTGGCTAGCCGTATCAGCGGACTCTGGCCCGTAGCGTGGTTATACACCACATCAAGGATCACCGCAATCCCGTTCTGGTGCGCAAGATCAGTGAAGCGCTTCAGTTCTTCGCGTGGCCCGTAATACTTATCGGCCGCAAAGTGCATCGACGGGTTGTATCCCCAACTCTGATTTCCATCGAACTCCGAGACCGGCATCAGCTCGATTGCATTGATGCCCAGATTCTTCAGGTACCCGAGGGTATCCTGCATCGTCTGATAGTCGTGATTCTCGATGAAGTCACGAATCAGGAGTTCGTAAACAACCAGGTCTTTCTGCTTGGGCCGATCGAAGGAGGAGAAGTTGAACGTCGGCTGCCCCGTCTCCAGAACAGAGACGAGTTGCTCCGTTTGTCCCGTCGGATACGCCTTCAGGTTTGGGTACGTCGATGAATCGATATACTGATCGTTCGGGGTGAGAACCTTCTCCGAGAAGGGGTCAGGGATGCGGAGTTCTCCATTGACCAGGTACTGAAACCCGTACTCTTTTCCACTCGTGAGTCCAGGGAGTTCAATCCAGTATCGGATGCTATCCTGTCCGGTGGAGGCCGTATTCACCTCCCGATTCATCTGCAGGCTCGGGTCGACCTCCCAGTCTGTCTCGTCGCCAATCACGTGCACATACTGTGCGGCCGGGGCCTGCAGGACGAGCACAGCCGAGGAAGAGGACGTGTAGTTGATTCCGTCCTCCATCCCTGCGGGGACTGCCTGCTCCGTCACCGGCGCAACACGCACCATATAGAACGACTTGGTCGACGTGACACTGGCACCTGTGGAATCTTGCCCGGTTGCCACAACCTCAAAATCATACCGACCAGGCGTATCGAGAGCGTAGTCGTACGTGAGGGTGGTCGAGGTGGTGCTTTCAATCTGTGACCCGTCCACTGATAGCGTGATGTCCGTGAGCGTCGCCCCGTCCCCGAGCGCAGCGGCTGCCTCGATCGAGACCGTCTGGTCCTGATCCGTGACAAACGGATCGAGCTGCGACGTCACCGGCTGAACCACATTCACATCGATCGGCTGACCTGCATTGGCAAGCTGGACGAAGATATCATCTCCATTCGAAGCGCGCCCCACGACATCCCCGCTTGCATCGCGGAAAACGAAGTTCATCGACGTGATCTCGTCGTCGCTTCCAAGATTACAGGCTGGACCCTCGCCGTCGTTGTAGTAGCTACGGATGTCGCTGATGTCCAGACTGTACCGGTTGGGATCACCGTTTACCGGGCTCAGCTTCGTGTCTTCTCGTAGCGTGGAGAATTGCCCCTCCGTCGGCCAGTAGTTCTTGACGCACGTCCAGGACGACGGGCTACTCGACGTGAATACGCCGGTGTGAGCGTAAATATCGCCGGTGTAATCTTCCAGCGCGGCGTTCCCTTCCTCCGCATTGAAATACACCGTCACCGCTCCACTGGACGGAACGGACGGATCGGTTTCAACGGCTGGACTCGAACTCTGGGCCGCCACTGTGCCTGGCATAAAAACGATTGCCCAGGCCAATACAACCCAGATAGATAGACGTAACGATCGGTGCATGACGTATGCGAAGGAGGTGAGAATAGATCTAAGCGACGATGACTCGTCGAACGCGGAATTCGCAGGCCACCGGTGTAGGAAAAGCGCACCAGCACGAGGGCCAGTGCGCTCTCCTACGCGGGTCACCGCAGATACAGCTCCGGTTTAGTTTGCGGGCCGGAACCGGATGTCGTCGAGCAAGAAGTCGATCGACTCCGAGGTGGTGTCGGTCGCCTTCCGGCGGACTTCAAACCCAACATTATTGATGCCCGGATTCTTGAGCGCGCTCGCGCTCGTGCCAAGGTCTCCGAGAGGAATGTCGATTTGGCGCCACTCCATACCCGCAGAAATACTCCGGATAGTTCCAGCATCGTACGTGTATCCGCCTTCACTATCGTACGTCTGAACGAAAACGTACAGGTCGAAGTCACGCGACACTTCACCGACACGGAGCGACAGGAAATCGCTCTCCGTTACGTCAACTTTGATCGGATCGTAGTTATATCCGAAGAAGTTGCCGCCGCCGCTGTAAGACAGGCTCCGTGACGTCGGTCCATCAGCTTCTGCAGCGACATTGTTGCTGTTGCTGAACGCGATGTCCGAACCGCTGCCGTACGCGTTCGTGGTGCTCTCGAAGTTATGAATCTCGACCATGTTGCTCGACTCGTCAGCAAGCGAGATCTCATCGAGATGGTATGTTGCCGGACCGTCTGATGTAAAGGTCACGGATTTGAACGCACCATCGCCGCCGGCAGCGTTCGTTACGGGGTTCAGTCCGCCATCGAATTTATCGTACTCGATCGCGTACCGACGCCATGTACTTCCCGAGGTAATCGGAATGCTCAGCGTGCGGGTTTCCTCACCGCTGCTCACCCCTTCGGTAATTGCAATCTCTAGGGTGAACGTCGTTGACGGATCAGGCAAGACGAGAAAGGAGAAGCGGTCTGTGCCCGGGCCATTGGCCTCCCGGTCGACGGTTACTGCACCGCCTGCCGTGGTTTCGACACGAAGAGACTGGTCCCCATTGCTGTTCGCCGACGCTTCTTCCACGACTTCGGTGGTCGTGCCGCCGGTCGTCGACACGCTGCGAATGCCGTCTTCGTAATCGATGACAGACGCGTAGGAGCTTGCGAAGGACGTGGTGATATCGATTTCGGCGACCAGCACCGAGATCGACCGCGTGATGTCCTGTCCGCCCGCACTCGCCGAGAGCGTCAGCGTCTCATCCAGAATGGTGTCTGGCACTTTGTTGAACGTTGCCCGCCACGTCTGCTCGCCTGCGCTGGGGTCGCCGGTCTGCTCAAGGCGATCCAGCGTAAGATCAGTATTGGAGGACGAAAGCGAAGGGTGCTCATCAAACCCCTGATACTGAACGGTGAACTCAGTCGCTCCCTGGCCACTCTCCAGGATGATGATCGTTAGAGAGGAAGGGACTTGTAGGTCGGGTTGAATTTCGAAATCTTGCACGGTGCCCGGCGTCTGGTCGCAGCCTGTAAGTACAAGGCTCGAGCACACCAGAGCAACGACACACAAGAGTGTGGTGGCGATTCGGCGCATGGTTCATTGATTGGCTTATGAAAAGCAAGGTGGGAGAGCAGTTGCTAACCCGTTCCTGTCCGACGGAGCCAGCGCACGTCCGGCCCCGTCGGCTACGTCAGGAACGTTTCGGTTTAGTAACCGGGGTTCTGCTCGAGATTCGGGTTGGCGCTGAGTTCATTCGCTGGCAGCGGATACAGATTCCGGGTCTCATCCAGAGATCCACCATCCACGTCATCGCCTTTGAAGGGCCACGTGTACTGCGTTTGGCCACCGAACTTGCCGAAGCGAACGAGATCAGTCCGCCGCTTGGCTTCCCAGAAAAGTTCGCGCCCACGCTCTGCCAGAAGGAAGTCTTCTGTGAGGTCCGCGTTGCTGAGGTTGCTGCTCACACCTGCGCGAGCCCGCAGGTCATTGATCAGCGTAGCCGGGTCGTAGCTCGACGAGCTTCCCCCGCGCAACTGCACGGCCTCGGCGTAAATCAGGTGCGCTTCCGCCAGACGGAACATGGGATAGTCCGTGTCAGGAAACGTTGCGTTGGCACCGGAGACGCCGTTGGACGTGACGTTCTGGTATTTCGGCACCGCATATCCATCGGTGAAGACGGTTAGCGTGTCGATCTCGAGCGATTGGCCATTGGTGTAGAAGATGCCGCGGCTGTCGCCCGGGCCGAACAGGTTGTACCCTACCTCCGTGGTGCGGAGTCCCTGGTACCCGAAGTCAATGCCATAATCGGCTGGGGTCATCGACCCGCCGACCGCAGCATGGGTCAAGAACTGAGTCCCACCGTAGTGCTGCGTGTTCTGCCCGTCGTTCGGAATGGCGAAGACAACGCCATCTGCTGTGTGATTATCAGCCAGGAAAAGGTGCTGATAGTCAGCCTCGAGCTGGTACCCAGCATCAATGACGCGTGCTGCATACTCTGCAGCGAGGGTCGCGGGATCGCCATTGACAACGGAGCCGGCTTGTCCATCAAGGTATACGTCGGCGTTCAGGTACAGCTTTGCGAGCAGCATCCAGGCCGCCCCCTTGTCTGCACGTCCGTACTGCCCTTGTCGAGCATCTGGCAGCGTTTCCGCCGTGTTGTCATCTACGATGTCAAGAAGCTCGCCTTCAATGAATTCGAAGACCTCCGTTCGGCTAGCCTGCGCCGGCGGAGCACCACCGCGCGTCACGCTTTCATCGACGAGTGGGATGTCGCCAAAGAGATCGATCCCATGATAGTAGCTCAATGCACGAAGGAAGCGGGCTTCTGCGCGCCACTGAGGCATTTTGTTGATGACCGAGCGGTCTACACCGCGCTGTTGGAGTAGGTCACCCGTCGACTGGCGGAGAAACTCGTTAGCATGCGCGACCTGGAAGAAGATCCGGCTGTACATCGCTGACGAAAAGCCATTCGAGGACGACCAGGTCCCTGTGTTCAGCTCTTGCACGGAGCCGTCACTGTATGCGATGACGGCTTCATCCGTCGGTAGCTCCTGCATCTGCCAGTAGAGGCGGATGTACTGGGAAAAGCCTTCGTCGATGTTCGCGATGTCACCGCTTCCGGCCGGCCCCTGCTGGCCTGTCACATTCAGACCGGCGTAGAGCTTCGCCAGGTACGACTTATAAGCCCCTTCTTCTTTGAAAATGTTATCGGCTGCCGCCAGCCCCTTCGGCTCAACAGCGACGTTGTCGCAGGCGGTAAAGCCAATGCCCAACGTGAGCAGTAAAAGCAATGAAAGGAGCGGCGTGAATCTACCACGCGTGAAGTTATTCATGTCTCTAGGTCGTGCGTTTGCAAAAGAAGTGTCGGCAGTGGAGGTCGAACGTCGTGCGCGTTACAGCGACACGCTGACGCCACCCGTGAAGGTGCGCGAACGCGGGTAGACGTTGTTGTCGATTCCGATGCCGGCCGAGAAGACCTCCGGATCGATGCCATCGTATCCTGTCAGGATAAAGGCATTGTTGACGCGACCAAACACGCGGATATTCCGCACGCCGGGGAGATCCGGCAGCGTGTATCCGAGCGTGATGTTATCAACACGGAGGAAGTCGGCATCTTCCACGTAGTAATCAGAGAAGTACTGTGGATCCGTAAACTCGGTACTCAACGCATCCTGGTGGATGTTTGTAGGCACCTGGTTACTGGACAGGCGACTGAAGTGACCGAAATTGGACTCCACATTGTTGTAGACCTGCTGGCCTATGTGAGCACGAAGCGTGAAGCTCATGTCGAAGTTGCGGTAGCGCAGATTCGATGTGTGACCGAAAATCCAGTCGGGCTGCGGGCTACCGGACAGCGTCAGATCATCTTCGTTGATCGTGCCGTCACCATTCTGGTCGACGTACGCGAGATCGCCGGCGTTTCCATCGCCGTCGCAGTCGGCACCGGGTACGCAGGGCGTACCGTCCTGTGCATACCGCTGCTCGTACGTATAGAAGGAGAAGATTGGCTGTCCGGGCCGAAGCACCTGAATGGTGTTACCGATGGCGCCAGAGATTCCGCCCACTCGAAGCTGCTCAATGCCAGCTCCCGGACGATCAATCCGCTGCAATTCGTTCTGGTTCGTCGACGCGTTGATCGACGCGTTCCAGCTAAAGTCTCCGGTTTCCACGACCAGTCCACTCAGGCTCGCCTCGATGCCCTGGTTCTGCATCTTACCAATGTTGGTCGTCACGAAGTTCGACAGGTTCGAGCCGGCGGCCGGAGTGATCGAGAAAAGCAGATCATCCGTGATGGAGCGATACGCTTCCACCGAACCGGTCACCCTTTCGTTGAAGAGGCCAAAGTCGATGCCTGCATTATAGGTGGTCGTTTCCTCCCACTTAATGCCTTCATCAGCCGGCTGCGGACGGATCGTGCTCACGAAACCGTTCCCGAATTGGGCCTGCGCACGGGGTCCTCCTGGCTCGTAAAATGGAGCGTACTGGAAGTCCCCAATCTCCTGGTTACCGGTAATACCGGCGGAGACGCGCACTTTGAGCGTGGAGATCTGTGGTACAGCTTCCATGAATGACTCTTGATGCACGCGCCAGGCAAGGGCTGCCGACGGGAAGGTACCCCAGCGGTTAGCTGGACCAAACTTCGACGAACCGTCGCGACGTACCGTAGCCGTCAGAAGGTATCGATCCTTGTAGGTGTAGTTGATACGTCCAAAGACCGAGATGAGACGGCTTGGGATCTCCGTGACCGTCGACGTAACCTGGCTTAGCGAATCGGCGCGGAGTACATCACTCCGGTTCGGACCGTAAATATTCGTGGTGAGGCCGGAGGCACTGTACTCTGGATACTCTTCGCTGAAGTCTTGCCACGAGTACCCCGCAGTCACGTCAAACTTGCTCTCGATTTCCTCAAACCGGCGGTCGTAGTTAAGGAAAGCATCAACCAGCGTGTTGAGCTGGCGGAAGTTCGCTCGGGATACGGTACCCGGGAAGTTCGTTTCGGCCTGGGACTTCAGATTCGTGGGGGCGAAGAACTCGCGCTCTCCGACGGTGACGTCGTATCCGACGTTCGCCCGGGCGCTCAGTCCCTGGACATACGGAATTTCGTACTCCGCATCGACATTACCGATGCTCCGGAACGTCTCCCCTTGATTCGACTGCAGGATGTACTCCGCTACCGGGTTATTCTCTGCAAGAGCGGCATTCCACTCAAAGAATCCGCCGTAGGGGCTACGCACGTCGCGAATCGACTGGGTCGGATCAAAGCTCGCGGCTCCTCCGACGAGGCTGCCGGGCTCGAAGCTTTCAGATGTTTTCGACCCTTTCAGATTCGTGGTAATGGACAGTGCATCGTCGAATAGCGACTGGTTCAGGTTCAACCCAGCGTTGACGCGCTCGAGGGACGATGTTTGTAGCACCCCTTCCTGATCGAGGTACCCGAACGAGACGCGGAGACTCGATGTGTCAAAGCCCTGGGAGTAGCTGAGCTGGTGTTCATGTGTGAGAGCATCACGCTGGGTGGCATCCTGCCAATCGGTGGTAGCAATACCAAGTCGTCCGGCGACACTCGGCGCGCGATCCTGAACCACGGTGCGAAATTCTTGTGCGCCCAGAACGTCTATGTTGTCTTGCACCTGAGAGGCAGCGACCGTTCCGGTATACGAAACACGGCCCTCCTCGACGTCTCCACTCTTCGTCTCGATAAGAATGACGCCGTTCGCACCTCGCGATCCATAAATCGCAGTTGCGGACGCGTCTTTCAGCACCGTGATATTTGCAATATCGTTAGCGCTCAAAAAGCTGAGCGGATTCCGCTGCGCGGTGTTGCCGTTGTTACTGAGCGGTACGCCATCAATGACGAAGAGAGGCTGATTGTCGGCATTAACGGACGTCGCCCCACGAACGCGGATGAACGTGTCGCTACCGGGAGCACCATCGGAAGCCGAAATCTGGACGCCCGCAACCTTCCCAGAAATAAGTTGCTCCGGGCTAGCCGTGGCAACGGGGTTGAATTCAGCTGCATCGACTTTATTAACGGATCCAGTTATGTCCCGCTCTTGAACGGAGCCGTAGCCGATGACGACGATGTCGTCGAGCTGCTGAGTCGCGGGTGAAAGCGCGATGTCGATGGTCGAACGTCCTTCGATGGCGAGGGTGCGCGTCGTGTAACCGACGAAAGAGAAACGGAGCGAGTCCGCCTCTTCCGAGACTGTCAGTTCGTACTGACCGTTCATATCGGTAGCCGTACCGGCGGAGGTGCCGGGTACGGAGACGCTGGCACCGGGCAGAGTCTCGCCGTTCTGCGAGTCCGTCACCGTGCCGGTGATCTGTTGCTGTGCGAAAGCTGGTGCCGTGCTGGACACCGCACATGCAAGCAGGAGCACGAAAAGAAATCGTAAGCTGCGTTGCATAATCGTGTGGATGCTAGGGAAAAACGGGTCGGATAAGGTCAAGCAGTGTCGTCGGGGCCAAGACGCGGTCTCGTGCAACGGAGGCAACGGACCAGCCCATCACGACGCGAAGCTTACGCGACGTTCTTGGATTGCATGGGTCGAGTGGACGCCCGGACGACCAGTTCTGGCTCGAAGCTAACCTGCTGGATGTCGGGCTGAGCGTCAGCTTCGATCTGGTGAATCAAGATATCGGCAGCACATGCCCCCATCTCGCGATTGGGACTGCGCAGCGTGGTCAGCGGCGTCGGCATGTAGTCCAGCAAATCGATGCCGTCGCAGCCGATCAGGGACACGTCGCCCGGCACATCGAGGCCCTTCTCGCGAAGAGCTCGCGCGACGCCGATGGCGACAAGGTCATTAAAACAGGTGGCAGCGGTTGCTCGGCTCGTCGGGTCCACGTTTTCGAGGTACTCGAGAGCCGCACGGTATCCATCCTCCATTCGAGCTCCGGCCGGCACAACCATATGGTCGGAAAACGCCAACTCAGACTCACTGAAGGCGTGGCGCATGCCGGAAATCCGGTCGTCGCTGTGGGTCGAGTACGACGGACCGGCGAAATGCACGATGCGCCGATGACCGCTGTCGATCAAATACGAAACGGCAGATTTTGACGCAGCAAGCAAACTGACGTCGACCGTGTTGGCTTTGACGCCGAGGATGTGCTCCATCAAAACGAACGGCATGCGCGCACGGCGCAATTCGATCAGGTTCGTGAGGTCGGTCTCTTCGTTCATCACCGGATAGATGATGAGTCCGTCCGTATCTCGACGCTGAAAATCGTCGATGATCTCCGTCTCGGTGGCAAAATCGCCCTCCGAACTGGCGGTGTAGACGGTGTATCCCGCTTCACGGGCACGACGACTCGCGCCGTCGGCAATCTCGGCAAAGAACGGGTTGTCACGCTCTTTAATGACGATGCCGATGCTTCGCCCATCGTGGGCGCGGGTGCGAGCGGTCGACCGCGGCCGGTAATTAAGATCGTTGACGGCCGCCATGACCTTGCTTCGGGTCCCGTCGCTCACCGGACGGCTGTCATTCATGACGGCCGACACGGTGGACTTTGAGACGCCAGCGCGCTCCGCAACGTCATCGATTGTCGTACGTCCCACGAGCTTTATCGTCAGTGATCGAAGGGCGGATCGATCGCTCTTCATACATCACGAGCAATCGACGAGAAAACAGCTTCGGAACCAGGTTCGAATGGTTCGCGGAACCGCTTCCGCCCGTACGATAGCAACCCACCCTGAGGATGTCAAGAAATCATTACGTCCTAGATCGACCTGAAACGGCTTTCTCCGCACGTTCGACCTGCAAAGAAACGAACGCAAACCGCTTTCGAACCAAAGTTTTTTATTTTAAATCCCGTTTCGCAGCAAATAACTAGTGTCAGAACTGATTATCACGCTACTTCATGGCTAACAAGCAACAAAGCTACAGCCTGTCTCTCCACGATTCCCTCGCAAACGAACGCATAAATGCCCACCAACATTCACGCGATTTACACAAAAAAGGCCCCTGACAGGACAACCTGCCAGGGGCATCCTCGCCGTGGAATCAGGCGAGGTCGAGTGTAAAAATAAGTTAGCTAATGACTGGAGCGTCTGTCGCGGTGTTTACCCAGGCCACCGAATCACGTCGCTTCATCTGCGCCTTCTCCCGCCGGCTCGAGCAGGAGATTTCTGCCGAAACTTCGGAGGGTGAAGACGGGGCACGGCGCCGTACGCACAACCTTCTCCGCCACACTTCCAATGACGAAGCGCTTCAGGCCCGTGCGGCCATGCGTCGCCATTACGATAAGGCCGACGTCGTTCTCATCAACGTAGTCGACGATATCTCGGGCAGCATAGCCCGTTGTGGTCACCGTCTCCACGTCGAGAACACGGGGCTGAACCCGCTCGGCCAGTTCGTCGAGCGCCTCTCGCGCGCGGGCCTCCACATTCGGCAACTCCGGCGTGAGCGGGTCGACGCCGTATACCGTCGGGTACGCCGCCTGCTCGACGACGTGCATGAGCGTTAGACGCGCATCGTATGTTGCAGCCAGCTCCGCCGCATGATCGGCCACAATGGTCGACTGTTCGGACAGGTCAACCGGTGCAAGCACGTGATCCACGTACGGCCCTGGCGTCGGCTCGTCTCCGGCAAGCACTGTAAAGACCGGGCAGGGAGCCTCGCGCACGACCTCCTCGGACACGCTGCCGCTGAGCAATCGGTCGAACCCGCGCCGACCGTGCGTTCCCATCACGATCAAGTCCACCTCGTCTTCCTTCGCCTGCTCGATAATGGCATGTGCGGGCGAGACAGACTCGATCTGGCCGTAGGTGACTCGCACGCGGCCCTGCTCATCCGCGGGTGTTTTGACGTCAACATCCTCTGCTGGCATGTAAAACATTCCCGGCCGTCCGTCGGCTTCCTCCAGCGGAAGATATTCCATCGGGTTCATTTCATGCGCCTCCTGCGGCGTCACGACATTAAAGACGTAAACCTCGGCGTCATACCGCATGGCAAGATGCGCGGCGTGCGAAAATGCGTCCTCTGCAACCGCCGAGAAGTCTGTCGGGAAGAGAATGCGATTGATATCAAGCATGGCAGTATGGGGTGTCCGAATCGAGAGGATGAGCTGTTCTTCTGCAGTAGCGTTCGCCCTGCACGTCAGGTGGCGCTTTCACTTTCCACCCACTGTACCGCGTGCTTCATAAGTTCAGTCGCAGATTCGAGGTTGAGCTTCTTCTTGATGCGTGCACGATACGACTCCACGGTCTTGACGGAGAGGTGGAGCCGCTCGGCGATATCGCGCGTGGATGAGCCGTGCCCGGTCAACTCGAACACCTCCAACTCGCGATCGCTCAGCACTTCCAGTGGCGACTGGGTGATTCGTTCACGCCCCCCCGTCGCCATGCTCATCAGAAGGCGCTCGTTGATTTCGTCGCTTACGTAAATGCCGCCGCGCATAACCTGACGGACGGCTCTGACGATCACATCCCCGGCCTCCAGCTTCATGATATAGCCGCGCGCCCCCGCCCGAATCGCCCGCTCGGCATAGAGCGTCTCGTCATGGCGCGACACCACGAGAATCTTAATGTCAGGCTTGCGGGCCTGAAGGTGTTTTACGAGCTCCATCCCGCTCATGCCAGGCAGAGAGATGTCGATGATCGCCAGATCGGGCTCCAGTTCATCGATGTCTTCTAACGCCTCCTCGGCGCTACTCATCTGACCAGACACGTTGAACTCAGCCTCGGCATCGAGAGCAAGAGCCAACCCCTTTCGCATCAGCGGATGGTCGTCAACGATTATTATCTCAGTCATGGAAAAGCGCGATCGGTGAACACGGGTCGGCGAACAGGCTGTTGCCGCAGCAGGCACTCCGGACATCCAGCGATAGGCAACGTACGGAGTATGAACAAAAACGAACGTCAGGGACGGTTCCCCCACAGATACCGGGGATTTCCCCACACGAGGCCCCACAACGTAGTGAGGATCCCCGCGTCTTTCTCTGCTTCGATAACGGAGATGCACGACAATGCCTCTTCATTCTTCTATACGCTCTCATGGCCGAAATGGCCCCTGACGCTCACACCAGACAATCCATTCCGTCTAACGCCATGTGAATCAGCAGTCCGAGCCCTGCCAGGTGAGCAATGCGAGCGAGTCGAGACCGCTCCCAAAGTGGGGTCTCGTACTCATGGAGAAATGGCCCGATAAAGAGAATGACATATGCCGCAATCGCCGGGACCGAGTGCAATGGGTGAAAACCGATCGAGCACCGGTTGGGATCGTAGATCGGATCGGCGAGCAGATGATCCACGTCAACGACCATGGTTAAGACCATGGTGAGCACCGCCTCGCGCCAGTGCGCCCGATAGAAAACGAACGCGACGACCAGCGGAACGGCGAAGTGAAGGACGAGGTGAAGCATCCGAAGGGGGCAATTCAAGATGTCCGTTAACATGCACCCTGCGCGCGGCGCCTTGTGTTAATGCGCAACCGGACAGCCGCCGCCCCCACTTCGACCGTTGCTACTGCTGGAGCCAGGATTCGGGCGGTCCGTCACATCCGAAGAGCCATCCACGCGTTGACCGTTCGTCGAATTATTGGCTCCCGGAGAAGCCGTGCCGGGCAACGTGCACGTCACCGTTGTCCCTCCGTCCGGAGTACTGCTAATCTCCAGCGTGCCCCCGATGATTCGAGCCCGGTAATTCATAATGTGAACGCCCATACCCGGGCCATCGATGTTTTCAGGGGCGAATCCCACGCCGTCGTCCTGAATACGCAGACGGATCTGCTCCGACCCCGATGCAAAGGCAATTTTGATGCGCTCGGCATCCCCGTGACGCACGGCGTTGCTGACAGCCTCCTGGGCAATACGATACATGTGAGTCGCCGCCGTGGCATTGTGCACCAATCCAGTGCCCACCTCGTCGAACGCGCAATCGACACCGAACAGACGTTCCGCGTTATCACTGAGTCGTTGAAGCGCCTTCGATAAACCGTTTGCTTCGAGATCAACCGGGGTCAGCCCGCGGGCGAGATCACGAGCATACTGATCCGCCTCTTTCATAAGATCCGTAATCTCTTCCGCCTCCTCAACGAGCGTACTACCCTCCTTCTTCAGCTGCCGCGAGAGGTTCTGACTGAGCAGGCCAATGCCAGTAAGCATCTGACCGAGACCGTCATGCAGATCTTGACCGATCCGCCGCCGCTCCTGCTCTGAGATATTGAGAATCTCTTTCTCCAGACGCCGCCGTTCGCTGATGTCGCGCACGATGCCGGTAAATGCGTGGACGGACTGCGTGTGCACCTCGCTCACCGCGAGATCCATCGGGAACGTCGTTCCATCTTTCCGGCGACCGGTGACCTCTCGGCCAATTCCAATAATCCGTTCGCGACCGGTCTCATGATAACTGCGCATGTACCCGTCATGCTCATCCCGATACGGCGGTGGCATCAGGATCTTGACGTTTTTCCCGATAACCTCGCTGGCGGAATAACCGAAAATATCTTCCGCAGCCGTATTGAATGACTGAATGATGCCTGCGGAGTTAATCGTGATGATCCCGTCGACCGTCGTCTCTAGAATCGACGTTGCGCGAGCCTCACTCTCACGGAGAGCTCGCTCGGTCCGCGTCCGTTCAACCGCTCCGGCAAGCACGTTGGAGACGGACTGCAGGAAGTAAACATCTTCCTGACTGAACACACGCTGGTCCGTGCTATGGGCCCCGAGAACGCCGTAGGCCTCCGGCGTACTGGCAATCACGACACTGATCCCGCTAACGATGCCGTGATCTTTCAACAGGTCCGGCGTTTCGAATCGCGTTTCCGCTTCGAGGTCGTCGACGACGATCGGCGTATCAGACTTCAACGTATACCCTCCCTGCGATTCGGCACCGTCGGTGACCGTTGCATGACCGATCGCACCATCCGTCCATCCCATCCCCGCCTTCAGGCGCAACTGCCCCTTTTCCGGCTCGTGTTCAAGAACCTTACATGTCTCCACGTCGAGCGTGCGAGCAACCGCGCGCGCGGCCTGCGCTATGAGCACCTCGATCTCGGTGCCCGCAAGAGCACGACGACCGATCTCGGCTACGACCGCCTGGTGCGGCGAGGGCTGAGACTCGGGGGCTTCTCGGACGAATGAAGACATGTACTGGTCGAGCAAGCCGAGACGCGTGCTCAGTCGGTCCGGATCGAATCCGGACAAGATCACGTCGGTGGCGCCAGCCTCGAACGCAAGGTGGATCTTCTCCACAGATGGGTCCATCCCGACGATCGCAACCTGAACGTCGGGCCGATGCCTCAACACCTCCTGGGCCCATTCCAGGCCCGACTCGTCAGGATGAATCAGCAGACATGTGTCGAACGTGCGTTCATCTACAGAGGGATGAGCCGGCGCCTCCGACGGGTCTATCTGTTCCACCTCGTGCCCGCCATCGGCAAGCACCCGCTCAATCATCGTTCGACTCTGCGAAGGAGGCCCGTAAACGAGAGTTTTCATACGGATCTCGGCACCTATGCTTCGGCAACTATAACGACTGTTGGATCCGGCCATACGGCATGCATGACCGCAGGACGGATGGGCGTGAATTCAACACTGCGCACACCCGGTCACGTCACGTGCTAACTTGATTGGCGCAATGTCTCTAGCTATCCGGAAAAACAGGGACCTCCGTGCAGTCGGCCCCGGATGCATATTCATCTGCCAATCGGGTTGTTATAATACAAAATAGATCCCTCCTCTTCAGAGAATTTCCGTTGGGATCGCACCAATAGAGTACCGGGCCACCTTGAGACATTCGGATGCGAAGGGATAGGAAGCCCAACAGGTCAGATGTGCCGGACAAAACAGCTCGATCCGGCCGTCTATCACGCCCTCATAGCGCGCTTGGATTACATGGTATGAGGCGGCCATATCATTGTGCACTGGAAGGATGGTACCTGCGGCCCTGTAGGGGTTTCCCCTACGTCGACCAACGATATCTCTCCACGGAGACCCCTGTGGTGCTGCTGTCATGTGTGCTACCATCGATTTTCGTCATTGAAGGCGGACCGATGAGTGTTCCACCGGGCGCCGCACCTTCTCACCCCGCGCTATGCCCGGAGCGTCTGATTCCGCAATCGTCCGCGGATAAGGGCGGAAGACATCGATCCTCGCGGGGATTCAACCGACCGATGTGGCCATATGCTTCACGCAAACAGCATTCTTTGTCCGGTGCATCCCGGCGCCGACACCCACCCGGCCCTGCAGCAGGCACTTTCGTTTGCCGAAACATGCCGCGCCGCGTTGCATGTCGTGCCGCTACCAGGAGCACCGGCTGCCCCCCCAGAAGGATGTGCAGCATCCCTACATAACCGGATCCTGGATATCGTTGCGTCAGCTACGAGCGCGTCTCCCGTCCCCCCGCAATCGGTTATCATTGCCTTCGACGAAGAAGGCCCGTCCGTTGCAGACGTGCTGCAGTACGTATCCGATGAAGGAATCGACTTTGTCATTCTTGATACGCCCACGGATCGGGGCCCGATTCCGCCCCTGGCCAGCGAACCGACACGTAAGTTCATCACGGACCTGAACGTACCGGTCTTCGTCACCAGCCATTGGGTGATGACGTGTGATACGCCCGGTGCGGACCACAGCACGCCCCGGCGACGCATTCTCGTGCCGACCGACTTTTCGGAGAACTCGGTGTCTGCTCTTCGTCATGCATTTGCCTTAGCCGCGGAATTTGACGCGGAGATTGACCTGCTTCATGTGATGGACCGTCCGCAATACGTGGCTCTTAACGATACGGATATGCTCTCGCTGAGTGATGCGACACTTCCTGAGCGAAAGGCCCGCCGGCGCGCGGAAAACCTGATTCCGGACAGCCCACTACATCCGACGGTTAACATTCACATTCGGCACGGGGATGCGGCCGACCAGATCGGCCAATTCGCGACCAAAATGGACAGTGACCTACTGGTTATGTCGACCCACGGGACGATCAGCCGGAAGCAACACCCGCTGGGTCACGTCGTCGAGCGCGTGCTCCGTCGCGTTGCCCGCCCGGTCTTCCTTGCCCGGGCGTTCGGCATCTCCCTCGTGGACGAATCCTGGACCCCTCATGAAGGCGCGAACGATGGCGCCAGCGGCTCGGCTCCCGATCTCTCCGCACAACCCTCCGGCTGGCTCGACACGGAACGTAAAACGAGCCACCGCTAACGTTACCTGTCACTACGCGGCATTTACTTGACTCAACGATTGGGAAAGTGCGTGTCGCCGTCTCGCCCATAAACAACAGGGAAGATATCGAGACGCACTTTGCGATTTCATTGCCCCAAACGACCGACGTGGGGATCCGCCCCACACGTCGGGCAAGGGGTGACCTACGGACGTCTACAGATGCTACCGGCAGACGCTTCGCACGCTGCCTTATACGTTTCCGTCACAATTGCTGAGCCGTCTCTGTTAAGCGCCTCTCACCGCTTCAGAACGGACTCGACTCCTCCGGCACGGCCCTTTCCGGAGCCCGCTCCACGCCCTCACCGCTTACTTCTCCGCACGTACCCATGGCTCAAGCCAGCACCGCTCCCGCCGTTTCTGACTCGCGATCGGCGGCAAGTGAGCGCTCTAACATCGACATTTTCAGCTATGACGAAAAGATCGTTCGCTACTTCGTGTACGCGACGGTCTTGTGGGGCTTCATCGGCATGTCTGTCGGGGCCCTGATCGCGCTACAACTGCCCTGGCCCGCGGCTAATCTCGGCGAATATCTGTCCTTCGGCCGGCTCCGCCCGCTGCACACGAACGCAGTGATCTTCGCGTTTGCGGGCAATGCCATTTTTGCCGCCATCTACTACTCCACCCAGCGCCTCTGCAAGGCGCGGATGTTTAGTGATTGGATGAGCAAATTTCACTTCTGGGGCTGGCAGGCGATCATCGTATCGGCCGCGATAACGCTTCCGCTCGGCTACACGACATCGAAGGAATACGCGGAGCTGGAGTGGCCCATCGACATTGCGATTGCTGTCGTCTGGATCGTATTCGCAATCAACTTCTTCGGCACCCTCTACAAGCGACGTGAGAAGCACCTCTACGTTGCGCTCTGGTTCTACATCGCAACGATTGTGACCGTCGCCGTGCTTCACGTGGGCAACAGCCTCGCGCTCCCGGCGTCGATGCTCAAGAGCTACCCGATCTACGCCGGTGTGCAGGATGCTCTAGTTCAGTGGTGGTACGGCCACAACGCCGTGGCTTTCTTCCTGACGACGCCCTTCCTCGGCCTGATGTATTACTTCATGCCGAAAGCGGCGGAGCGGCCGGTCTTCAGCTATCGTCTTTCGATCGTCCACTTCTGGAGCCTCGTCTTCATCTATATCTGGGCGGGTCCACACCACCTACAGTACACCGCACTTCCCGAATGGGCTGGCACACTGGGCATGCTCTTCAGCGTGATGCTCTGGATGCCGAGTTGGGGGGGTATGATCAACGGGCTGTTCACGCTCCGTGGCGCGTGGCATAAGCTGCGGGATAGCGTCGTGCTCAAAATGTTCGTGATCGGCATCACCTTCTACGGCATGTCAACCTTTGAGGGCCCGCTGCTGTCGGTCAAGAGCGTCAACGCGCTCAGTCACTACACCGACTGGACCATCGGCCACGTCCACTCGGGCGCCCTGGGATGGAATGGCTTTATGACCTTCGGCATGATCTACTGGCTCCTGCCCCGCCTCTGGCGCACGGACCTGTGGAGCCAGAAGCTCGCCAACGCCCACTTCTGGACGGGCACGATCGGCATCCTCCTGTACGTCCTGGCGATGTACAACTCGGGCATTACGCAGGGCCTGATGTGGCGGGCATTTGACGAAGCCGGAAATCTGATGTATCCGGAGTTTATCGAAACCGTCGTCCAGGTCATTCCAATGTACTGGGTCCGCCTGATTGGCGGTCTGCTCTACCTCGGCGGCGTCATGATGATGATGGCCAATATGTACATGACCATTCGCTCCGCTCCCGACGACCTTCCGGATCCCACATTCGCCGCCCCGCGCCAGCCGATGAAATACGGCCATGGCGATGGTGCAGGCAACGGCGCCTCGGAGCAGACCCCCGAGCCCGCTCCCGCTCGTGCCCGCACCGCCACCGAGTCCGAATCGGTTCCGACCGAGGCGGGAACGCCCGGTACCGAGGCGGAAACGCCCGGTACCGAGGCGGAGACGACCGGAACCAAGAAGGCTCAGCTGCCCGGCTCGAAAAAGGCGGACGGCCCCGGTTCGAAGAAGGCAGAACTGCCTGGCTCGAAGAAAGCCAACCTACCCGACTCGAAGACGGACGACGCCGACGCGGACGAAGACTCCACGGACGAAAGCTGATCCTACCGGATTCGACCCGGTCCCGTGCGCGCTCTGCTGGAGTGTCTACGGGATCGGGCCTTCCGGGACACGCCCTCTGCCCTCCAACGATCATATACACCTCTCCCTCCTGTCATGGGACGATTCATTAAGAGCAATGGAATGCACCGGACGCTTGAAGGCTGGCCGCTGGTCTTCACCGTCCTCACGACGCTTGCTATTCTCGTAGGCGGCCTCGTAGAGTTCCTCCCCCTCGTTCTCGTCAACAGCGCGGTCGATCGCATCGAAACCGTCGAGCCATGGACCCCTCTGGAACTTGAAGGCCGCGACATCTACATCGCGGAAGGCTGTAATACCTGCCACTCGCAGATGGTGCGCCCCTTCCGACACGAAATCGAGCGTTACGCTCGGAACGGGGGTGGCTACTCGAAGGCCGGCGAAACGGTGTACGAGCGCCCGTTCCTCTGGGGATCGAAGCGGACCGGTCCGGATCTGGCGCGTGAAGGCCTGCTCCGCCCACAGGCGCTCTGGCACGTCCGGCACATGGAGGACCCACGCTCCACGAGCAAAGGCTCCATTATGCCACCGTACCCGCACCTGCTGGAGAAGGACATCGATTTCGATGGGCTGACAGCGAAGCTTCGTACCCTCAAGCAGCTCGGCACACCATATTCCGAAGAGACGGTCAAGAACGCTGCGTCTATAGCACGCGAACAGGCGCAGACCATCGCCAAGGAGGTGGAAGAACAGGGCGGCCCCACGGGACTCGAGAATAAGAAGATCATGGCGCTCGTGGCGTACCTGCAGAGCCTGGGCACAGACGTCGCCGATCCCGAGGATGACGTCGCTAATGCTGAGTCCGCTTCCGACGACGCGGACGTGACCGCCGACGCTTCTCGCTGACCCCTTCTCCATCCGCCCCTCCTGCTTTAGACCCTGAACTGCCATGTGGAAAGACGCTGTCCGCGCCCTCGAAACCGGCGCCCTCTCGGAAATTGGCCTACTGGCCTTCTTCATCGCCTTCGTTCTCATCCTGATCTACGCGTTCACGCTTCCGAAACGTGAGTGCGAAACGGCGCTGAACCTCCCGCTTGACGACGCCGACTCGGTCGGCGCAGAGCGCGTCGGCGGCGACGGCCAATGACGCCTGCCCCCGGCCCCACGCCCTGAGACTCTTTCTGCCCCAGCCGCCTCAACCTGCACTGCCTCATGCCAAACGATCCAAACACGAACCGTCCCGACCGCTCTAGCTCGGACGATGGCTCCGCTCTCTACGGCCGGACCCACGACCAGCTCATCCAGGGGCACCGCTACGACGGGATCAAAGAATATGATAACCCTATGCCCGGCTGGTGGGTCTGGCTCTTCTGGGGATCCGTCGTGTTTAGCGTCATCTATTTCGTCGGCATTACCTGGTTTGACTTCGTCGACACGTACGAGGACGATCTCGCGCAGGGCCAGGAAGCGCTCGCTATGCAACGGGCTCAGTATGAGGCCGAGAACCCAACGTTTGAAGCCACACCCGCTTCACTCGCTGAGATGATTGGCAACGAAGAACGCATCGCGTCCGGCGAAGAGACGTATCAGAGTCTCTGTGCCTCGTGTCACGGCGACAAAGGACAGGGCATTATCGGCCCAAATCTGACCGACAAATATTGGATCCACGGCGGCTCCAACATGGACATCTACAACGTTCTAACGGAAGGCGTAACCGACAAAGGCATGCCGGCCTGGGATGCGAGCCTCCGACCGGAAGAGCGCGCCGAACTCGTCGCGTTCATCGAGTCCATTCAGGGAACCGAACCGGAAGGCGCGAAACCGCCGGAAGGGGACC
The DNA here is from genome assembly GCF_002554795.1 of Longibacter salinarum. Classification (NCBI taxonomy): domain Bacteria; kingdom Pseudomonadati; phylum Rhodothermota; class Rhodothermia; order Rhodothermales; family Salisaetaceae; genus Longibacter; species Longibacter salinarum. The sequence goes on from NZ_PDEQ01000004.1 coordinate 137,651, forward strand.
CTGTGGAGTGACCTATGCCCATTTGTATCCCTGCGGACAAACAAAGTCGGCCAGGATAAAAGCGAGGTCCGGGTGCTGAATCCGGGCCTCGCTTTCGTGCATGGGTGACGAGAGTCTGTTTAGCCATCATCTCCACTGCCTGTCGGCTGCATCCATTGTGGGGGATTTCACCACGCAGCATCTCCGTTTCCAACTACGGGTCAGATGCGGGCTCCACTGTCGATCTCACCGCGTGCTAACGTATTTACTATAAGTATGTCTCCCGGTGCAGGCGCGCGGTCGCTCGGGAGACATCACCGGATGACGCCGCCGTCGATTCGTGCATCCGCACTTCTCGGTCCCCCCGACCGGAGATGCCTACGTATCGCCCTCAAGACTGACCTCACGTGATGGAAGTTCAAGACCGCAACGATCAGCGTCGCAGCAAACGACAGTTCATCCCCGCCGGCGACGTTGGCGTGATGGATGCACCGCCCGAAGACATCATGGCGACGCTGAATGCGGATGGAAGTCGAAAATGGCTGTATCCAGAGCTAAACAAGGGGCGGTGGTACTATTACCGCCTGATCGTTGCCTGGGTACTCGTCGCAATTTTCGTTGCGCTCCCGATCGTTAAGATCAACGGCAAGCCCGCCATCTTCCTGGACGTGCTCCATCGTGAGTTTACGTTCTTCGGGATGACGTTCTACCCGACGGATACGTTGCTGCTGATGCTCCTTATGATTGGCGTCCTCGTCAGCGTCGTGCTTTTCACGGCCCTTCTCGGCCGCGTCTGGTGCGGATGGGCCTGCCCTCAGACTGTCTATCTGGAATTTTTCTATCGCCCCGTCGAGCGCCTGTTCGAAGGGAAAGAGCACGTCCGTAAGCGACGTGACGAAGGCCCGTGGACCTTCGACAAAGTATGGCGCAAAACGGGCAAACACGCCGTCTATCTCATCTTCTCGCTCGCACTCGCCCACACGTTCGTCGCGTACTTTGCAGGCTGGAGCAATCTGTTGACCTGGATGCAGGGCTCGCCGACCGATCACTGGGGGTACTTCGTGATGATGGCCGGCACGACGGGGCTCATCCTGTTCGACTTTGGCTTTTTCCGCGAACAGATGTGCACCATCGCCTGCCCATACGCACGCTTCCAGTCCGTCTTGCTCGACCCGGACTCGCTCATCGTTTCGTACGATGAAGAGCGAGGCGAACCGCGTGGCAAAGGGAAAGAACGCTCCGATCTCGGCGACTGCGTCGACTGCTATGCGTGCGTTCGTACATGCCCGACGGGGATCGACATTCGCGATGGGCTACAGATGGAGTGTCTCCACTGCACACAGTGCATCGATGCCTGCGACGACATTATGGAAAAAGTGGGCTTCGAACCGGGCTTGATCCGCTACTCTTCCGAACGGGAAGACGAAGGTAAGACCCGGCGCTTCTTCCGCCCACGCACAGTCATCTACAGCCTCCTGCTCGTCGTCATCGCGTCCATTTTCGCAATCGCCTTCACCACGCGCGGTTCGTACGACGTGAACGTGGCCCGCGCCTCCGGCGACCCCTTTGTCGTCCTACCTAACGAGGAGGTCGCCAATCGCCTTCGGTTCCGCGTACGAAATCAGTCTCCGAAATCGACGACGTACACGGTCGAAGCCATCGAGCCCGCCGGCGCGACCGTCAAGATCCTCGGGCGAACCCCGATCTCCGTGCCGGAAGGGGAGATGAAACGGACGGAGGTCTGGATTATCACGCAACCAGACGTGATCCAGGGTGGCACACAGACAGCCACGCTGAAGGTTGAGTTCGAAAATGGCACGACGAAGGAGATGAAATTTCCTCTCCTCGGTCCGTCCTCAAATTAAGGCGGAAAACGTGAGAGGGCCACATAGCCTCTCCGGGAGGCATATTCTACCTCGCGCGGTCACTTTGCAACGGCCCAGACGCCAGCATAATCCTCGGCAAACGTTCGGAAGCTGCGGGGCGGGCGCCCCAGCAGGTCATGCACTGTGGATGTCGTTCGGGCCGCGAGCCCAAAACGCGCCGTGAGATAGATGCCCGTCATGACGAAGATAAAGGGCCACTCGCGTCCCCGACGTCTGCTGTACCGTAGGAAGTCGATCACGGACGGCTCTTCATATCGGATGGGCTGCCCCAGGACATCTGAGAGCACACGCGCGACGGTGTGATATGAAATGGCCTTGAGGCCGGTCAACTCGTACGCTCCGCCCCCACACTTCGGATGCTTGATCACGTGGGCGGCCACATCCGCAACATCGCGTGCATCGATCAATGCCGTATGCCCATCCCCGGCGGGAAGGATAAGGGTTCGTTCATCCGCAACCTCGTGACGATGCGTTGTCGTCAGGTTCTGCATAAAGAAACTCGGCCGCAAAAACGTCGCTCTGACGTCGATAGAGGCGAGTTTCCACTCGATCCATCGGTGTGGTACAAACGGGTTCGCCTCAGCTCCCTGTAGCGAGAGAAACACGATGTGACGAATCCCGGAGTCTACGGCCATGTCCAACGCGGGAAAGATGGAGGTCCAAACGCGGGCAATCGCCGGAGGGCGTACCAGAAAGAGCGCGTCCTGTCCATCGAATGCCGATCGATAACTCGCAGGATCCTGGAAATCAAAGTACACGGCCGGGATATTCAGGCGGCTTGTTGCTGCCTCTGGATGACGGCTGGCCGCACAGACCTCGCACGGGCCGTCACGCAAACACGCAACCACGTGTCCTCCAACGGTCCCGGTGGCCCCGGTCACAAGAACCCGCTGTGATCCCTCTCGCAACGTCGTCATCGTCATAGAGCTATACGAAAGATAACGGTTTGTTCGAGCCGACTGTGGCCTCGTAATTGCGAGACCTGTTGCCGTCTGGACAACACAGACACCGGCTGAGCTTGCATGAACCCAAGCTCCCACCCGCGTTCCAGACGGTTTTCAACCGGAACGTAACAAGTAGTTCTGTTGATTTCGCCGAGCGAATGTGGCTTCAAACATGCACATAGCTTAAATTCGGCTTTTACCTCGCATAGAGAATGGACGACATCCTGATACGTTCGGGCGTGTTCGCACCACGCGGCATACGAACCGATCTGTCCGGCAGTGTCTCATTCGTCGCCCTGCCAGATTTGCCTGTATCCTGCAGAGAACGCGTCGATAATGAGTGACGCAAACGAACCGAGCGTGTGGGACGACCCGCCCGCTGGCGCCGACTTTACGATTCGCCTTCCCGAGATCCCGCGCCAGGTCGACCTGGACGCCGTGGATCCGGCATCTGTGGATGCGGCGCTTCGCTCGGTTGTTCATGACAGCCTGCTACCGGTGACAACCGGCCTGAGTGTGCTGTTCATGTTCAACATGGTGCTGCATCTGATTTTTGTATCAATGCCTTATGCGGCATACATCTCTTTCCTCGCCGCGACGTCAGCCGTCGGGGCCCTGCTGCTCCGGCTCTTTCTACGGACCATGCCGTCCGATCATCCGCGCATGCATGCAGTCAGCGGACTTGTTGTCGGCGTCGTACTGGGCCACACCTTATTTACTCAGATTATCACAGGAAGCATCCCACTCACGCAGCTGACGTTGTTGCTCGTGGGAGCTGGCGTCATCATCATGTCCCGACGATGGTTCGCCGGATTCCTGGGACTTACTCTGGTCCTCTGGCTCACGTTGTCCCTGATCTCATTTCCGTTGGCCGATCTGGTCATTCCAGGGATTAGCGTCGGTGCAGCCGCGGCCTTTTCAACCATGATACACGTTGTCCGGCGGCGGACGAACGTACGGGCGGAGGAGCTCCGGCTCGTAAGCGAAAGCCAGAAAGAAGCGCTCCGGGAGGCTCTGGCGGCTGAGGAACGTCAGCGCGAGTCCCTGGCCGAGTCAGAGCAAACCCTTCGGGACACGATGAGCGACCTGCAGTCCGCGAAGTCGACCCTTGAGCGACGGGAAGAAGAACTATCGGAGATGGTCACGGCGTTGACCGAGGCGAAAAAGCAGGCGGAAGAATCCAGCCGGATCAAGTCCGCGATGCTAGCCAACATGAGTCATGAAGTTCGAACTCCACTCACGGCCGTTATCGGCTTTTCTGAAATCCTCGCAGAAGAGACGTCCGGAGAAAGCCAGCACTTCGCGTCCCTTATCATGAAGAGTAGCCGTCGCCTGATGGAGACGCTGGATTCAGTCCTGAAACTCTCCCGTCTTGAAGCCGGCAAGGTTCAGCTCAACCGCCAATCACTGGATCTCGTCGAAGAGGCAGAAGCGATGATTCTCGAGCAGTCGAACCGGGCCGACGCTGCCGGAGTGAAACTCGACCTAAGCACCTACGCCGACTCCTGCACCAGTACGCTGGATCACGGCGCCCTTCAGCGCATCCTGCGAAATCTCGTGGGCAACGCAATCAAGTTTACCGACGAAGGCGGCCATGTGATCATCCGCATTGGACACAGCGCCCACCCGCCCACGGACGCGGAGGCGGTTCGTAGAGGAGCCCAAATTCATGTCCTCGACGATCCACCGGAACGAGCTACGCATGCCGTCCTCCAGGTTGAAGACACCGGAATCGGTATGTCCGCTTCATTTCAGGAGAAAATGTTTGAAGCATTCCACCAAGAGAGCCAGGGGTTGAGCCGGAGTCACGAAGGCAGCGGTCTAGGGCTGTCGATCACGCAACGCCTGATCCGCTTGATGCAAGGAGAGATTTACGTCGAGAGCGAGAAAGGCGAAGGCACCACCTTTACCGTCTATTTTCCACTGGATCGCTTCCGGTCAAATGGCCGCTCGACGACAAACGGGATTTCGCAAACCGATTCCTCGGCCAGCGATAGCCCGTCGTCGGAACGAAGTGAACCCGTCACGTGAAGGTACGTCCGATTGCGTGTAGATGTAGGAAGCAGAAATCAGGACGTGTGCCAGCGATAACGCTCGCGAAGCTCCGCGTCTTTGCTCCGTTTCACGATGGTCCCGCAGTCCTGACAGTAAAAAACGATTTCTTTTACCGGTGCGGAGATACCAAGCATGAAGAAGAACCCAGACGTCCATCCGTACTGCGGCTCAACGATTATTTCTGGATCACCGACCGTATTCCCGCACTCGCACGTCTTGAACGTCGGGGCTTCTTGAGTCGTACGTCGGGGTAGCGTGTCGACGTCGGCCGCGACAGCAACGCCTGCACCGCTCTCGCCCTTCGTATCGGCTCCAGCCGGAACGGGATCGCCATCACCACCAACGGGCATCCCCTCCTCTTCGTCGCGCCACCACATCTCACCGACCTCGTCCTCTTCTTCGGTCTGGAAGACGTAGTAGTCAGCCGACCAACGGCCCGGCCCGAACACGAATACGACGACAAGCAGGAACAGGACGAGCGCGGAGAACTCCAGCGATTGGTTTGCGCTGAGCAACCCCTCGTTCAGGTGAACGAAAAACACAGCGCCCACGAGAACAGGGATCTGGGCAAGCGCCGCAATGCGCGTCAGGAGTCCGACGGCGAGAAGCAGTCCCCCAATCAGGTGGGCGAATGTGACATAATGCACGATGGCAGCCGAGGCGATGTCGAACTGCGACATATCGACAAGCGAACTGATGCCGCTGGTCTGCGAGATAAATAATCCTCCGCGCACCAGGAGCCCGACGCCGAGATACACTCGAATGATGTCGAGAACGACCTCCTGATGCGACTGAATCCAATCAACAATGCTTCGATACGTACTCATGGCAGTGGCGCGTCAATAGGTGAGGCCGTCGAAATGCGAAAACCGTCGGCAGATAAATCATGAAGAAATTCAGAAGATGGTATGACCCGATCGTGTATACGTTGCGTTAAGTCGGACGAATACCGCTTTCGTTACACACGACGTTACATTTCCATCTACGAGCACGCGGTATCCCCCTGGGATTGGGCGAGCACGACATCGAACAAATTTTGTGTCTCGGCGGTCACACTGATGTGTATTGGCAGCGTGTATTGCATTCTCTTTCACTGGTCAAGTCTGTCTTTCATGCCTCCGTCTTTATTTCCCGACCTGCCCGACCACTCGCGTCTGTGGGTTTACACGGCTGCCGAACCATTGTCGCGCGCCGTCCAGGCAGATTTGATCGAGCGGTTGCAAGCATTCATGGATGACTGGACGTCCCATCAACGACCAGTGCGCGCCCGCGCCACGATCCAGGATGACCGATTCGTGATGCTCGCAGCGACGGTTGACGACGGCGACGTGAGCGGGTGCGGAATTGATGCATCGGTCAATGCAATCGATGACGCCGCCGGAAACCTCGACGTACGATGGGCCGGGCCCCTGGACGTGATTTATCGCGATTCGAATGGCAAGGTCGATATCGTGTCTCGAGCTTCGTTCCGCGAGCTGATCGCAAACGGGGCGGTAACAGAGGAAACTCATGTCTTCGATCCGAGCCTCACGACACTGGCTGAACTTCGGAAGGGCCAGTTCGAGCAACAGGCCGCCGACGCCTGGCATGGCCGGGTCTTCCAGATTCCGTCCGCCGCCTGAGCCACAGGCCCTGCTTTCGCTCCGTCTACTCGCGTGCGTCTCCTCGGCCTAGTCCCTGATGAGCCTTTTCGGCAATCCTTCCGACCGTCTACGGAACTGGTACGTTCGTCTTGATCAGTCACGAAGAGAGATCCTGCTTGCGTCGACGACGCTGCTCTTCGTGATCGCGATCGGAACGGCCGGCTATCGCGTGATCGAGGGTTGGCCGTGGATGGACGGCCTGTTCATGACGTTCATCACGCTGACCACGATCGGATTTGCCGAAGTTCGCCCCCTGTCGGACATCGGGCGGTTCTTCACGATCTTCATTGCGCTCACCGGGATTGGCATCGTGACGTTTGTTGCCGCTCGGTCCGCGCAACTCCTCCTCGCCAGCGACCGACTCCGCGAACGCCAGAAGATGAAGAAAATAGATCAACTCACCGATCACTACATCGTTTGTGGATATGGGCGCGTCGGACAGCGCCTTACGGAAGACCTTGAACACGCCGGTCGGGATTACGTCGTCATCGACCAGTCGGACGAAGAAATCGAGCAACTCCAGGACGAGGGGCGGCTGTACGTCCAGGGAAACGCAGAGGACGAGGATACGCTGAACAAGGCAGGCATTGACCGGGCGTTCGGCGTGATTCTCGCTCTTCCAGACGACAGTTCCAATGTCTTTGTGACCCTCACCGCTCGGGAGATGAACCCGAACGTGTTCATCCTCGCACGAACGGTCGATCACAGGAACCGGTCAAAGCTTCTGCACGCGGGCGCAGACAAAGTTATCGCGCCCAGCGAGGTTGGAGCAGACCGGATGGCGCAGGTCATCCTCCGCCCCAACGTGGATCAGTTCCTCGAGAGGGTCCTCCGTGCCGGCGCCCTCAGCCTGCAGATCGACGAGGTCGAGGTCTTGCCCGGTGCCCCCCTCGCCGGTCAAACGCTCGCCGAGAGTAACTTCCGCCAGCAGTACGATGCGATCGTCATCGGGATGATCGACCAGAGCGAAGGCAATATGATGCGGTTTAACCCCAATCCGACGTCGAGAATTCAGGAGGGCGACATTTTGATCGTGCTCGGAGATCCGGAGATGATTCGCACGCTCCGCGATCAAGGGTGTACGCCCGCGACCTGATTCGATTCGCTGCCCCCCTCGTCTTCCGGCCCTCGGAAACCGCCACCTCACGGCGAAAGTACCTACGCCCGTTGCTTCGCGCAAAGAGACTCTTTTCTGTACGTATGAGACGAACGTCTATCGCCCGTATGCCGTGGATCCTGCGAAGCGTCGTCATCGGCGCCATGCTCGCTATTGTCGCCGGGCTTCCTGCTCCGTCGACCGCTCAGGGGTATTTCGATCAGTTTGAGCTCGAAAATATCCTCACGCGGCGCGCCGAATCCCTCGACGCGCTCCCAGAGGTCTACTATGAATACATGGTCTATGACGACCCCAGCGGGAATAGCGTCATGGCTCGCAACCGACTTTATTCGAGGCTCGGCAACGGCGACATGAAGCTTGGCCACCAGCGTGCACAACTCGTCGAGCTCTTGAATCGCATCACGCTGGAAAACGTGTCGCTGGGTGATACACTCGTCGTGCCCACCCAGTACGGTCTCGACTTCCGCGCCTACTCTCCCTTCCCACGGTACTACCCGGGCGCAAGAGATCATGACAAGGTCTTTATCATCCATAAGACGATTCAGGCCTTTGCGGCATACGAATACGGTACGCTCCAGCGCTGGGGCATCGTCAATACGGGCAACCCGGACTCCACGGCCACGCCGAATGGTCGATTCAATTTCAACTGGAAGGAGGAGCAGCGTGTGTCCACGTTGAGCCCGCCAGGCGAGGAATGGGAAATGTACTGGGTGTTCAACTTCCACGCCGCACGCGGCATCCACGTCCACCAGTACGCCATGCCGACCGGTGGACCGACCAGTCACGGCTGTGTCCGCCTCGTCGACGCCGACGCAAAGTGGATCTACGACTGGGCCGAGGCCTGGAATACAACGACTGGACATATCGGTCCGGCCAGCGGCCGTGGAAAGCTCAAATCCCCCGGCAGCATGGTGCTTGTTCTTGGCGAGGACCCGCCCGAACATCACCCGAACCCCTTTCTCGAGAAGCGACGCTACCCGGTACTCAAGCGGGTCTCGCTACCTACCGATCCGTACAGCGTGGAACCGGGCACGCCACAGCAGGAAATGTGGGATCGACTTCGCAAGCAACGCGCGTCGCGATAGCCGAAAGATGTGGCGTCTGTCACCCGCTCGGACTCAGACGAAGCGCACGTCTCCATGCAAAAAGCCGACACCCTCACGGGCGTCGGCTTTTCTATTGTGGTATGTTGACAACCTGTTTGGCGGATGGACCGCGAAAAAGTAGGCGTAGCCGCTCATGTCTTTCGTCGTCCTGACGGTGATCGCTTCACACCTACGGCGTCACATTATCCGGCAACTGCGTCATGACCGACTCCTCGCGGAAAACGCTTGCATCGTCAATCCCGCGTAGGATTCGGCTAAACCGGGGCACAACGCTGGAAGGCGAGCGCGAAAAGTAGGTTGCCACAGCTTTGCCGACGATGTGGTCCTCCGGCACGTAGCCCCAGAACCGACTGTCCTGAGAATTGTCCCGGTTGTCGCCCATGACGAAGTAGTAGTTCTGCTGGAACGTATACTCCGTGGTTTCTTGACCGTCAATAGCGAACGTAGACTCCGTCATTTGCCGGGCATTTCGGTTCTCATACCGGTCGATCACCGGCCCGTAAATCGGCCAGTTGTCGGCCGTCAACTCGACGGTAGCCCCCTTCTTCGGGATGAAAATCGGCCCGTAGTTGTCACGCGTATATCCACGGTCGCCCGGATACAGGGACGCCTGAGGCTGCTGCGTAATCTCCGGCTGAATCCGCTCAATCCACGGAAGATCGGCGATCTCCTTGATGGCGTCCGGGGTTGCGACCATCCGAACGATGCGTGCATCCGACGTCGGCTGGATCGATGAAATGGCAAGCTCCTCACGACGTGGACGCGGCAGCTGATAGCGCGCATTCTCCTTCGTTACGAGCCAGTTCTGCTGCATACCGTAACCGAGCGGATACGCCTTCCCGTCGATGAAGACCACTTTGTCGCGGACGGCGATTGAGTCGCCGGGCATCCCCATGACGCGCTTGATGTAGTGCATGCGCCGATCGATCGGGCCTGTGTCCGGCGGATAATTAAATACGACCGCGTCGCCCCGCTCTACCTCACCAAAGCCTGGCAGACGCGTGTAGGGAAACTCGACGCCCGGCACGGACCAGGACTGGATAAACGGAATGCCGACCGACATTGGCATTCGTGGGCCGTAGTGGAGCTTCGATACGTAGAGGTAGTCGCCCACGAGCAGGTTCCGCTCCATTGATGGAGTCGGAATCGTAAACAGCGCAAAGATGAACATGCGCAGTACGAGAACGACAACCAGAGCAAACCCGAACGCTTCCAGCCACTGGCGAAGCGGGCCTTTTTCGGGTCGCGCGTCTGGACGCTCTTCGTCAGCCGTCCGAGCACGCGATCGAACATCAGAGGTGTTTGTTGAGGGCAAAGTGACAGCCGAAGTCAGTGAAAAGGTGAATGCGCGGGCCGAAAACTGCGATCATCTGGACGTAAGGCAGTAGCCCGTGATTGTAAACGAAACCGCCGCGTCCGTTCGTATCTTTTCGTCTCTCCTCGTTCAGGACATCACGAACGTCATGGTACGCACATGCGCCTCCCTGGTCGAAAGCCCTCCGGAAACCCCAGGTTCAGTCTGTTTCAAGCCAGGGGCGCCGGCCGGGGGTCGTCTCGTAACGAGAGATGCGATCCAGAAAGTAAGATGACCCATCATATCCTGTACGATACCAGCGGCGCCTTTCGGTTTCAAAATAATAATCGACGTATGGGCTCGGTGCCGCGCGCATGATGGAACCAAGGAGCGCCTGACGAAGCGCAAAGAGCTGTGTTCGGTATTTCGCCGACGTAGACACGATCAGTCCCCGATCCCGTGCACCATTCGCATCGGTGATTTTAACCGGGATCGAGTCATTCACGACAACCCAGTATTCGAACTGGACGTATTCATCCCGCGGCTTCCGCAGGTTGAAGTCGGCGAGAACCTGTGTCGGATTTCCAAACTCAGATTGAAGCTTGGCGCGGAGAACGCGTGTCATGGTGGTGTCGATGGGCGTCAGATGCCGTCCTGCCCCCAGAAATGACCACCGCGTAGAGGAAAAGCGTTTTTCGAACCATCCCCGTTCGAGCTTATGAACGGCCCTTGCGTTCGAAATGGGGAAGGCGGGTGAATCAACGCTTGACTTCGGCTTCGAAAGACTTGAGCGCAGCGTATCGGAAGGCACGCGAAACCGCTTAGGCGCCGCGACGGAAACACGACCACGGGTCTTCTGCTCGATGTGCTCGGACAACATCTGAAGACGGGCCCGCTGATACCGTTCAATGAGCGACGGAGACGACTCCGTACCCGAGTCGTTCACCTGCGTTTGATACGCGGCGCGACGCATCGGGGTCGACGTGTCGTCAACAGCAATTCGCTGGGCCTGGGCACCTACAGGGCTGCCGAGCACGACGAGCACCGTAACGACCCAGAGAACATGGTAATCGGCAGAAAGAGAAGCAAGCATCGGCGAACGCACAAAAAATACCAGCTAGTGGGAGCGGCGCGAGGCAGTCGGGGCAAATGCGGTAGAGTCGTCCCCGCGATCGCCCGACACAAGATCGGAATCACAGATACGTACATCAAGGAGTATACCCGCGTCCAACGCCCCGTTATATTCCGCCCAGAGCACGACAATCAACTCTGTATGGGTCACGTCGAAACGGGACGACGACAAACTTTCCCGAACCGTCCGGCTAGTCGTCGTTCATCGAGAGCACCGCGAGAAAGGCTTCCTGCGGCACGTCGACACTCCCGACCTGCTTCATACGCTTCTTACCCTGCTTCTGCTTCTCCCAGAGTTTACGCTTACGGGTGATGTCCCCGCCGTAGCATTTCGCGGTCACGTTTTTCTTCTGTGCTCGAATCGTTTCTCGCGCCACCACGCGGCGACCGATCGATGCCTGTACCGGCACCTCGAACATCTGCTTTGGAATCAGCTCTTTGAGTTTCTTCGTCAGCTTACGTCCAATCTCGTACGCCGAGTCGCGATGAACGATGGTCGACAGCGCATCGACCGGGTCCTCGTTGATGAGGATCGTGAGCTTGACGAGGTCGCTCTGACGGTATTCGATGAACTCGTAGTCGAACGAGGCATAGCCGCGGCTCACGCTCTTCAGCGTATCGTAGAAGTCAAACACGATTTCCGCAAGCGGCAACTCGTAAACGAGGCTGACGCGTTCGGTATCGAGCCAGCGCTGCTCGACGTATTCTCCGCGACGGTCTTCGCAGAGCTGAATCAGGTTGCCAATATAATCGCTCGGCGTAATAATGTCCGCGCGGATGTACGGTTCATACACTTCGTCGATGTCGCCGTAATGCGGCATCTCTTCCGGGTTGTCCACCGTGACGATGTTTCCATCGTCCTCTTCGCCCGGCTTGCTCACTTTCACGCGGTACTCCACGTTCGGTACCGTCGTGATGATGTCGAGGCCGAACTCGCGGTCGAGACGCTCCTGGATAATTTCCATGTGGAGCAGACCGAGGAATCCGACGCGGAATCCGTAGCCGAGCGCGGCAGAGGTTTCCGGCTCGTAGGTAAGGGACGCGTCGTTTAGTTGCAGCTTATCGAGCGCACTGCGCAGGTCTTCGAAGTCGTCGGTATCGGTCGGGTAGATTCCGCTAAAGACCATCGGCTTGACCTCCTTGAAGCCCGGGATGGGCTCGGTGGCACCGTTCTTCTCCGTGGTGATCGTATCACCAACGCGCGTATCCTGAACGTCCTTCACGGATCCGATGATGTAGCCCACATCTCCGGCGGAGAGCTTGTCGACCTTCTGCCGGCCGAGGCGCAGCGTGCCTAACTCCTCCGCGTCATACCGTTTCTTATTCGACATGAACTCCATGCCCTCCCCCTGCGACAGCGTACCGTCGAAAATCCGCGCGTAGACGACGGATCCGCGATAGGAGTCGTACACCGAGTCGAAAATGAGGGCGCGAAGCGGGGCATCTGGATCGCCCGACGGCGGCGGGACGCGGTCGATGATCATCTCCAGTAGATCGTCGACGCCGGTACCGGTCTTGGCGCTAACGGCCAGGATGTCTTCGGCTGGCTCGCCGATCAGGTCTTCCAGCGACTGCGCGATGACATCGGGCTGCGCGACGGGTAGATCGACCTTGTTAAGCACCGGAATAATCTCCAGATCCTGTTCCAGCGCGAGGTACAGGTTTGAAATGGTCTGCGCCTCGATGCCCTGGGCGGCGTCTACGAGGAGAATGACACCCTCACAGGCCTTCAGCGCACGCGACACTTCGTAGGTGAAGTCGACGTGGCCGGGTGTATCGATGAGGTTGAAGATGTACTCTTCCCCATCCTGCGCCTTGTACGTCATACGAACGGCGTGGCTCTTGATCGTGATGCCACGCTCACGCTCGAGATCCATGTCGTCGAGCGTCTGCTCCTGCATGTCTCGCTCGCTGATCGTCCCGGTCCGCTCAAGCAGCCGGTCAGCCAGCGTGCTCTTGCCGTGGTCGATGTGAGCGATGATGCAAAAGTTACGGATCTTCGACTGGTCAGGCATGAACGAAGCGGAAACCTGAGGGATGCTCGCGAGGGATAGCGGTCCGATGCATGTGCACCGAGTCCGCAGTTGAGATAGGACGTGTTACACGCACGAAGACCCGTCGCGTTCGACAGATTCACGCGTCGGGTCCGTGGGAAATGTGCGAAGACAACACCGACGAGGGATTACGTCGCCGGAGCGTATCACGCTGGCGTGGACGTCGTGTCGGACCGATCCGCCACCGGCTCGACGGGCTTAGACGACTGGGCATTCCCCGGTTCGGCCGGACGGCCATTACCATTGTGGAGGCCGTGAGGGACGTAGGCTCGAAGCGGTGGAAGGGCAAAGTCGACGCGTGGCGCCTCTACAGCCACGATTTGCATCGATTCACGTTTGAGCCGACGGAGTTCGCGCTCATGGAACGTGTGATGGAAGAATAGAACGCCGACGACCCCACCCACGATAGCCATGTCGGCCACATTCCAGATCGGGAAGAGATCCACATATGCGCCCCCGTACACTGGCACAGATTCAGGAATCCAGCCTTTCCATACGCTGACGTGGATAAAGTCGACCACCTTTCCGCGAAAGAGCTCGCCGTACCCGAGGAAGACGCCGTAAAAGATGCGATCGATGATATTCCCGATCGCCCCACCGAAGATAAACGCGAGGCTCAAACGATACGGCAGGTACGCGTTGCGGACGTGATAGAAGTAGTAGGCAACGAGCCCCATCGCCAGCAGCGCCAACACAGTCACCGTTCCCTTCGGCCCAACTTGCAGGCCAAACGCCATACCCGGGTTTTCGGTGAAGGTAAACTTCAGCCAGTCTCCCACGAGCGGGATGGACTGCCCACGGTACATGTATTCAAGGACCGCTGCCTTCGTCAGCTGGTCGATGATGACGACGAGCCCGGACAGCCAAAGTACTCTCATGTGCTTCGAAATAAGTGCATAGTCGACACGGGCTTTCCACCAGCGGAAGGCCGGACAGAAATGTGCCTGTCACGACGGGGCGCTCGATCCGCTCCTGTTCAAAAACGGCGGATTACGGGCAATAACAAATGTCCCACACGCGGAATTACCCGTTCTGCTTCTCTTTCTTCTTCTGTTTCTGCTTCGCCGCAATGGAGATCTCCGTATGCGGCACGGCCTCAAGGCGCTCCTTCGCAATCGGCTCACCGGTCACCTTGCAGATGCCGTACGTCTTGTCGTCGATCCGCTCGAGAGCACGATCCAAGTACCCGATGTACTTCTGTTGGCGAGCAATCATCAGGTATAACTTCTCCCGCTCCATGGCGTCGGTTCCTGCGTCCGCCATGTGAAACGAGTACGCCGTATTGTCACTCGCCTGTTCTCGCGCCTCCTCGATTTGGCCGCGCATCCGTTCGATGTCCTCACGGGCTGCACGTCGACGCTTCATGATGAGCTCGCGGAAGTGCTGTAGCTCCTCATCAGAGAAGGGCGTTCTGCGGTCTTGAACACCAGAACTGGAGTTTTGGGCACCGGTCTTGGGCGCCTGCGCGGACTTCCCGTCGTTCGTTTGAGACTCCTTTTTCGCCATAATGAAATACGCCTTACGGATGACAATCAGAAACGAAAAATAGCGAGGAATCCGTCTCCGTCGACAGGATATCGACGGGATGCGACTCCCCTCCCGTGGAGCCCGCGTCAGGACGTGGAGGACGGCGTGCTGGCCCGTCGGACCGCCACCGTCAACTGCTCGTCGCCAATCTCGAATGTTTCCACGGCCTCGCCCTCCGGCTGTTCGGACGGCTGCAACTCCAGAGCCAGGGTCTCGTTCCGAATCCAGTCGGCCCATTGCGTGATTGCGCCACGGATCCGGTCGGATCCACGGTAGTCGATTTCGATGCGATCGGTGACGTCGAAACCCGCGTCCTTGCGCAGATTCTGAATCCGTTTGACGCTTTCACGGGCCAGTCCTTCCTCAAGCAGCGCTTCGCTAATCTGGGTGTCCAGCGCGACGGTAATTCCCGCACGCTGCTCGACGAGCCAGCCTTCGATGCCCTCGCTCGTAATGTCCAGGTCCTGCGGGCCAAGCTCGATTTCGTCGCCGTCGACCGTCAGGACGATCGAACCGGTATCGATGTACTCCGTGATTGCATCGTCATCAAGCTGGCGCACCTTCTGGTTCACCGGCTTCATTTTCGCGCCGAGGCGCGGTCCCAGGCGGCTGAAGTTGGGCTTGGCCGAGCGACGCACAACGTCGCTGGTGTGATCAACGTATTGAATCTCCTTGACGTTGACCTCATCCAAAATGACATCTGCAACGTCGTCCACGGCTTCTTTCTCGACGCCGGTGCCCGTCACGACGAGAATGCGGGGGAGCGGCTGGCGAACGTTGATCTCAGCCTGATTGCGCAGGCTCAGGACAACGGACGAAATGGTCCGCGCGAGTCCCATCCGATGCTCAAGGGCGTCGTCGCGCTCCTCGTCGTTGACGACCGGGAAGTCGGCGAGGTGGACGCTCTCCGGGATGTGACCGGACTGGGCATCTGCATTGCCAGTGAGCACACGGTACAGTTTTTCGCCGAAGAACGGCGCAACCGGGCTCATCAGCTTCGCGGTGGCGAGCAGGCATTCATACACGGTCTGGTACGCGGCCTCCTTGTTCTCAGCCGGCACAGCCTGACCGTTCTCCTGGGCTCCTCCGTCTCGTTTCGCGCTCCAGAACCGGCGGCGCGAACGACGGAGGTACCAGTTCGACATCTCCTCAACAAATCCTTCGACGGCGCGGGCCGCTGTGGTCGGGTCGTACTCGTCCAGCGCCGCGGCAACATCTTCGACCGTCGTGTTTAGTCGGCTGATGATCCAGCGATCCAGCTCCGGACGCTCTGCCACGGGAATCCGCTCCGCACCGGCATCGAACTCGTCGATGTTGGCGTACGTCGAGAAAAAGCTGTAGACGTTTTCGAGTGTGCCGAAGAACTTGCGCCGCAGGTCACGCAGCCCGCGCTCACTGAACTTGATATTCTCCCACGGCGGCGTGTTGCTCATCATGTACCAGCGCACAACGTCGGCACCGTACTCGTCGATGACCTCGAACGGAGCAACGGTGTTGCCCTTGGACTTCGACATCTTGTTGCCGTCCTCATCGAGCACGAGACCGTTCACAACGACGTTCTTGTACGCCACGTCGTCCATCACGAGCGTCGCGATGGCGTGCAGCGTGTAGAACCAGCCGCGCGTCTGGTCGACGCCCTCGGCAATGAAGTCGGCCGGGAAGTTGGCTTCGAACTCTTCCTTGTTCTCGAACGGGTAGTGCCACTGTGCATACGGCATCGAGCCGGAGTCAAACCAGACGTCGATGAGATCCGGCACGCGGCGATAGGTCCCGCCATCG
This sequence comes from Longibacter salinarum, assembly GCF_002554795.1. Taxonomy (NCBI): domain Bacteria; kingdom Pseudomonadati; phylum Rhodothermota; class Rhodothermia; order Rhodothermales; family Salisaetaceae; genus Longibacter; species Longibacter salinarum. The sequence goes on from NZ_PDEQ01000004.1 coordinate 154,166, forward strand.
TCGGCCTCGCACGTCCAGTCGTCCACGAACGGCCGGTGGAGATCCACCTCGTCATCATCCGCCGGAATCTGATCGCCAAAACGCTCGCGCAGTTCGTCGATCGAGCCGACCATGAAGTAGTCGTCCGGGTTCTGGTCGTTCACCCAGATCGGCAGCGGCGTCCCCCAGTAGCGACGCCGGCTGAGGGCCCAGTCGACGTTGTTCTCGAGCCACTCGCCGAACCGGCCGATGCCGATCCCTTCGGGCTGCCAGTTAATCGTCTTGTTGCGCTCCACCATTTTGTCCTTGAGCGCCGTCGTCCGGATGAACCAGCTGTCCACCGGGTAACTCATCAGTGGCGTGCCCTTCCGCCAATCAAACGGGTAGTTATGCAGGTACGTCTCGTGTTTGTAGAGCAGGCCGCGCTCCTTCAGATCGGTCGTGATCTGCTTGTCGGCGTCCTTGAACCATTCGCCGGCCACCAGCGGCGCATCGTCGGTGAAGCGGCCGTCGGTGTCAATCGGGTTGAAGAGCGGAAGGCCCTCCGACTGTGCCACAGCATGGTCATCCGCGCCGTACGCGGGCGCCATGTGCACGAGTCCGGTCCCTTCCTCCGTCGAAACGATGCCAGCGGAAACCACCCGCCATGCTTCGCCCTTCTCGACCTCGTCGGTGAAGTAGCTGAAGACGGGCTGGTACGTCTTGCCAAGCAGGTCAGAGCCCGGGAAGGTGTCGACGATCTCGTAGTCCTCGTCGAGCACCTCGTCGAGGAGCTCCGTGGCCATGATTAGGAATTCCTCGCCCTGATGTGGGTCGTCGTGACGGACCTTCGCGTATTCGATGTCCGACCCGACGGCCAGCGCGGTGTTGGAGATGAGCGTCCAGGGCGTCGTCGTCCACGCGAGGAAGTACGTGTCCTCCTCCCCATCCACAGCGAAGCGGATGTAAACGGACGGGTCCTGCGTTTCCTCGTAGCCGAGGCTGACTTCGTGACTCGACAGCACGGTGTGCGAGCCGGGGCTGTACCACTGGACTTTCTTACCGCGATACAGCAAATCGCTATCGTGGATCTGCTTCAGCAGCCACCAGACGCTCTCAATGTATTCCGTTTCGTACGTGACGTATGGATCGTCGAGGTCGACCCAGTAGCCCATCCGCTGCGTGAGCTCGTCCCACTCGTCTTTGTACTTCAGGACGCTCTCCCGGCACGCGGCGTTGTACTTCTCGACGCCGTATTCCTCGACGTCGGCACGCGAGTTCAGGCCGAGCTCTTTCTCGACCTCAATCTCTACTGGCAGGCCGTGCGTATCCCAACCCGCCTTTCGGGCGACGCGAAAGCCCTTCATCGTTTTGTACCGGCAGAAGATGTCCTTAATCGCCCGGGCCATGACGTGGTGAATGCCCGGGTGGCCGTTCGCGGTCGGCGGTCCCTCGTAGAACGTGAAGGCGGGCTGGCCGTCCCGCTCGGAAATGCTTTTCTCGAAAATGCTGTGCTCGGTCCACCAGTCCAGGACCGATTCTTCGAGCTGGGGAAGAGACGAAGGGAGCGAGTCGAACGTCGCCATGGGAGAAAAGAGAACGTCGAGGTGCGGGAGTTAGGTCACCTACACGCTACGGCACGGCACTCCGCGATGTTCTACTCTCCATTCGAAATTCGGTGTTGACGACTCAACTTTCAGAGTTCAGGGTTCAACGTTCAGGGTTCAACGTTCAGGGTTCAACGTTCAGGGTTCAACGTTCGGCGTTCGACGGACTGCCAAACAACCTGAGGGGGAATGTCCACTCAGATCGTAAATATAACAGCGTCGGGCCGTGCGACGCTTGGTCCCTTCGAAAACGGACGGAAGGCCGAACATCGAACCGATTCGGTAAAGACGAATCAGGATGGACCTGATGTGTTACCCATCTTGCCGAGGCAACGCGCTACCCATGTTGCCGGGACCACAACGTTCAGAACCTGTTCGGCGACAGCCCTCGGCCGCCCAAAGGGACGGCCCTCCCGACGGTCGGTCCTCGCGAAGCTTAAAACACGGAGTGGACCTCGCACACTGTGTCTGCCGCATCATTCGAAAAGGATAATCATCCGGTCGACGATAGACGTGAACGGCTGCGCTTATATTTCGCGACCCATCCGCCAAACAGGTTGCCAGAGTTCAACGCCCTAACGCCTCAACGTCCCAACGTCTCAACGCAAATCCCCAATCCTCAACCCCACAAACTCAAAGCTTTCCCCGTCGAACAAGCCTTTATCGCTGAGCTTCAGTTTCGGGATCACAAGTAAGGCCATAAAGCTGAGCGTCATGAACGGCGCATCCATTGGACTGTCGAGATCCTCCTGGACGAAGCGGCTTAGAGCTGTGTATCGGCGCGCGACTTCATCATACGGTCGGTCGCTGATGAGACCGGCGATCGGCAGGGGCAGCAGCCGGGTCGTGCCTCGCCCGACCGCGGCGATTCCTCCTTTCGTTTCGATAACGGCGTTCACCGCCTCCGCGAGCTGCTCATCATTCGATCCGACGGCGACGATATTGTGGGAATCGTGGGCGACGCTCGATGCAATCGCGCCTTCGGATAGGCCGAACCCGCGGATGAGAGCGACCGCTGGATCTGCGTCGTGGTACCGGTTTACGACCGCAATCTTCAGCACATCTCGTTCCGGATCGGCGACGATCTCGCCGTCGCGAACGGAAGCATCGATGTGCGCTTCGCTCGTCACCAGCTGGTTGTCGACGGCGTCGATGACTCGAACCGTCGGCCGGGTCGCCCCTGGTGCCTCGATGCGAAAGGCGGATGGCTCGACGGGCGACGCACCGAACCGATTGACGACGGGCGATGTCTTCCGCGGAATGAAGGTCTCGCCGCCGGACGCGACGTGGACACCGCCGACGTACGAGTCTTTTACCTCGAACGACTCCAGGTCGGAAACGACGATCATGTCGGCGCGATCGCCCTCGCGAAGGAGCCCAACGTTGAGTCCGTAGTGCTCGACCGGGTTGACGCATGCCGCGCGGAGGACATCGTACCGGTCGTAGCCGGCCTGAATCGCACGGCGCACGAGGTCGTCAATGTGGCCTTCCACCAGAGCATCCGGATGCTTGTCGTCGCTGCAAAACATTAGTTGATCCGGTGCCTCGTCCATGAGCGGAATCAGGGCATCGAAATTCTTCGCTGCAGAGCCCTCCCGAATCAGGATCTTCATTCCCGCAGCCAGCTTTTCGCGCGCCTCCTCGATCGTAACGCACTCGTGGTCTGTTTGCACACCGGCGCTTGCATACGCTTCGACGCCGTGACCGCGGAGGCCGGGAGCGTGGCCGTCAACCGGCTTCTGACGTCGCCGGGCCGCGTCGATTTTGGCCATCAGTTCGTTGTCGTGATCGATGACGCCAGGATAGTTCATCACTTCGCTGAGATACGGCACATCGGCCCGTGCGAGGAGCGCGTCAACCGCCTCCGCATCGAGTTCCGCTCCTGCTGTCTCGAACGGGGTGGCCGGGACACACGATGGTGCACCGAAAGCGAAGGTACATGGCACATCTGTACCATCGGCGATCATGTACTCGACGCCATCCACGCCGAGGACATTCGCGATCTCATGCGGGTCGCTCACCGTGGCGACCGTTCCATGCATCACCGCTACACGAGCGAACTCGGACGGTGTCAGCATCGAGCTTTCGACGTGCACGTGAGCATCGACAAATCCGGGCAGCAGGTACCGATCCGGCACGTCCTGCTCCACCAATTCGATACGATCGATTCGGCCATCTACGACGTGCACCACACCAGGACGAATATCCCGTTCGTGCAGATCAACAATCCGACCGGCAAGCGAAAACGACTCCGACATCAGCACTTGGCTTCAAAACAAGAAAACGGACCGTTCCAGCATACCAAATCCGTACTCCACAATCGAGCCCCCCTGATCCTTGGACCCTACCTACCGGACACTTCCATTGGAGCGTGTGTCATTTCAGCATTCCTAGGCGCGGCTACTCCGACATGCACGGGAGTATGGGGGTATGGAAGTGTGAGAGTGCGTCATGAGCGACGAGAGAGAATGCCTCGTTTCCGTGACGCATGAGACGCATGAGGTCCGTTTCTCGATGACATGCGAAGACATTCCGGTTTGAAATCAAACGGTCCGGTAGTAGCTAGGTAGGGATGTTTGATAATCGAACCACCGTCGCACGGCCGTGCGACGGTGTGAGTTCGCGCTGAAAGCTGAACCTTGAACTCTGGGTAGCATGTCGGTCCCGTGAGAAGTGCCCTGTTCGGCAGGGAGGCGACCGGTGCAAAACAAAACGCGACATCGCCGCTTTCTGTCGGACGAGAGACAACCACGTCATCAACCGACAACCGTACGACGATGCCGCAGATATCCCTACAGCACGAGGGCTTTGATGTTCAGATCGAGATGACCGAGGAGGTCCCCGCCGATGTGTATGCGCTGGCCGACCGACTCGTCGACCTGGCTCGACAGCTGGTTGGCTCGGTCGTTCGGGCGCAACTCGCCGCTCGCCTGCACGACGAACTGGGTCCGCGGGGGGCGGCAGGCAACGGCTTCGATTCCGATGAGACAGCCCCATCCGATCCAGTCGGTTCCTCCGATCCAGGCGGGTCCTCCGATCCAGGCGGTTCCTCCGACCGAGCGGCGCAGTGTCCGGAGTGCGGATCTGGAGCTGCGTACCGGAAGGGATACCGGTCCCGAACGGTGGCGGTGGCCCGTCTTGGGGCCGTCGAGGTCGAGCGCCCGTACCTGGAGTGCCGCAGCTGCGGTCGCTCGTATACGCCGTACACGGCTGGGCTCCCGAAGCGGCGACGCTATGCGCAGCAGGCCATGCGGCGCCCCATCGAGGCGACCCTGGAGACGAGCTACCGGCGCGGCGCCGAGGCCGCTCAGCACGGCACCTGCGTGGCCGATGCCACGCGCATCCCCGCCCGAGAAGCAGGCGCCCAGCACAGCCTGTCGATCGCGCATGCGGTAAAGCCGGCCCCACCCGGCAGCGCTGGCAACGGCACCCGCCCGGCGCTTGATCGGTGGCCCATTGGGGCCCGGGTTGGGTCGGAGACCCGCCTCCGCGAAGCGCTGCGCGACGTGCCGATCTCCACGCTCGTGATCGACGGAAAAATGGACATGCTTGGGATCGCCGAGAAGACCGGCCGCTGCCGCTGGCACCTGCCGCGTTCGGTCCGGTACCTGCTCTACAACGACGCGGTGCGGGGCGAGCACAATGAGCACCTCACCCGCGAGGTGCGCCAGCTCGCTCATGCCGACTATGCCAATCCGGTCGCTGCCCACGCCACCCTCACGCGCTGGGCGGCCGTTCGACGACGGGTGGCTCCGCAGGCCGCCGGCCACGTTGAGCGGGCCGCCCCCCAGATGGCGGTCTACGCCGAGCCGCCCTCCTCCACCGGGGCCTCGTTCGAGGTCGAATCAACGGCTCCAGCCGAGCGGGAAATGCGCGAACTGAACCGCCGGTTCGAAAACGGAGGCCAGTGGACCCGCTCGGGTGCCGAACATCTGCTGCAGTGGCACCAAATCTACCGGCACCATCCGGACCGGTGGGCCGAGTGGTTCCCCGCATCTGAGCCGGATTGATCCTCCCTTCGTCTCACAGTGTTGACATGCTACCGAACTCTGAACCCTGAACCCTGAACTCTGAACCCTGAGCCCTGAACTCTGAACCCTGAACCCTGAACTCTGAACTCTGAACTCTGAACTCAACATACCGACTCCGTTACGTCGAATGTTTTGAACGGTCGGAATCCTCGAACACGCGGTTTCCATCTCTGACACCCATACGTTACAATGCATGTGGCTGGATGATAACTTTCTCTGGCCCGTTCGTTTTCCCTTTCGTGATCCCCCTTTGACCTGTGCAACGCACGCTTGCCCCATTTGCAGTGCTGTGTGCCTGCCTGCTCGTCCTCACGGGTTGTGCCGGCTCCAGTCCTGTTTCATCCGACGCGTCGTCAGCCTCCGCCTCGTCGTCTTCCTCATCCGATGACCTGAAGCCGTTCTCAAAGGTCGTCCCCGATGACGCCGAAACCAACGAGGGTCTGCTGACGACCCATTTCAACGAAGAGGATCTCTTCCTCTCTATTCCCGACTCGGTCCTCGGGCGCGAGATTTTGACCATCTCACGTGCCTCCCAGGCTCCTGACGGCCTCGCTTACGGCGGGGAAAAGGTCAACACGCAGGTGCTCCGGTGGCAGCGACGCGGCGACAAGGTTCTTCTACGTGTCGTCAGCTACGAGAATATCGCGGATGAAGACGACCCGGTCTACCGCGCGGTTCAGAACTCGAACTTCGAACCGATTGTCCAGGCCTTTGATGTAAAGGCACTGACAGAAGACAGTACCGGCGTCGTGATCGAAGCCACGGACCTGTTCGCCAGCGACGTGCCGGCCCTCGGCCTCCCACAGCAGGCCCGGAAGCAGTACAAAGTCCGCCGCCTCGACACGGACCGCTCGTTCATCACAGGCGTGAAAAGCTTTCCGGAAAACACGGACGTTGAGACGGTGCTGACGTATCAGGCTCAGGAGCCACCGTCGAACGAATCGACCGGGACGCTGAGTGTCGCGATGAATCACTCTTTCGTGCTGCTCCCGAAGCAGCCGATGCAAGCACGCCTCTGCGACGATCGCGTTGGCTACTTTTCGGTCGAGCGAACGGACTACAGTTCCGACAAGCAGAAAGCCGCCGAGGAGTGCGTAATCACGCGGTGGCGTCTGGAGCCATCCGATCCAGAAGCCTATGCCGACGGAGAAGTCGTGGAGCCGGTTGAGCCGATTGTTTACTACATCGACCCGGCAACGCCTGAGAAGTGGCGTCCGTACCTCAAGCAGGGCGTGGAAGACTGGCAGGTCGCCTTCGAGCGCGCGGGCTTCAAGAACGCTATCATCGCCAAGGACCCGCCGACCGCGGAAGAAGATCCGGACTTCGACCCGGACGACGTTCGCTACTCGACCATCCGCTACTTCGCGTCGGATATCCCGAACGCCTACGGACCGCACGTCCACGACCCGCGCTCCGGTGAAATTCTCGAGAGCGACATCGGCTGGTACCACAACGTGATGAACCTGCTGCGGAACTGGTACTTTGTGCAGACGGCAGCTATCAACCCATCCGCACGCGGTCCGGTCTTTGACGACGAGGTGATGGGCGAACTCATTCGCTTCGTCTCTGCCCACGAGGTTGGACACACAATCGGCCTACCTCACAACTGGGGCTCGAGCTACGCTGTCCCCGTCGACAGTCTCCGCTCCCCGAGCTACACGTCCGAGCACGGCACGGCGCCGTCGATCATGGACTATGCTCGGTTTAACTACGTAGCGCAGCCGGGCGATGGAGTCACCCAGTTCGGTCCTCGCGTCGGAGAATACGACAAGTGGGCCGTCAATTTCGGCTACCGCGATCTCGGCATCGACGACAAGAAAGCAGACGCGCAGGTCTGGGACGACCGCATTCGCGAGAAAGCGGGCGACCCGGTCTACTTCTACGGCCGTCAGACGCTCACCAAAGTCGATCCTCGGTCGCAGAACGAGGACCTGACCAACGATGCCGTCGAAGCAAGTCGCCTCGGCATCGCGAACCTCAAGCGCATTCTCCCGAACCTGATCGAATGGACGCGCGAGGATGGTGCCGATTACGCGACGCTAGAGGAGTTGTACGGCGCCGTTCTGAATCAGTGGGGCCGCTACATGGGTCACGTCGGTAGCTACGTCGGTGGCATTTACGATACGCCGAAGACCTACACGCAGGATGGCGTCGTGTTTGAGCCGGTTCCGGCCAATCGCCAGCGCGAGGCGATGGCATTCCTCGTTGAGGAAGGCCTTCAGACCCCGACCTGGATGCTGGAAACCGACATCCTTCGTCGCATCGAGCACGCGGGCGCTGTCGACCGTATCCGCGACGCACAGATGAACGTTGTAGAGATGATGCTCGAACCGCGCCGTATGGCCCGCCTCATCGAAAGCGAGGCTCTCGCCAACGGAGAGGAGACGTATACCCTCAACGCGATGCTCACGGACCTTCGTGACGGCGTCTGGGCGGAAACTGACGCGGGTGACGATGTCGGCCCATTCCGCCGGAATCTGCAGCGCGGCTACCTCGAAGAGATGGCCGACCTCATGACGGAAACGGTCGACAATCCAGATATCCCGGATGCGTTTGCGGACTACGTTCAGTTCACGCCGGTTACGGTGGAACAGTCGGACATCCGCGCCGCCGTGCGAGGACAACTCACGGCGCTTCAGGATGACGTTCAGCGCGCCCTCCGCGGCCGGAATGATATGGCGACCGAGCAGCACTACGAAGACGTGCTCGTTCGGATCGACAACATTCTGAACCCGGATTCAGCCGACTGATCACTATTAGACCAGAGCATCGACGGCGTCTCATCCGATCGATGCGGAGCATACAAAAACGCCCTGCACAACCGATCGTGGTTCGTGCAGGGCGTTTTTCATTTGAAGGGCGTTTTTCATTTGATACGTTTTCCGAGCGATAGTGTCGGGATCGCCCAGACCGTGTCCTCGCAGTGGCTGGGAATTGGGAAGAGAAACGTTTCAACAGTATACGTTCAAACGTTCTTCTCCTGGGGATTGGCGGGTTCAACGAATCGGAGCCGTTGCAGACGTCGACATTTTGAAGCCTAAACGGTATGACGACCTGTCCGGCGGCGGTCGCACGAACGGAAGCACAGCCGTTCATTCACATCATGAGGCCTGACCGTGATTCTTTGGAAATGACGCCGTAGACACGGTACGAGAGAGTAACCACGCCTCGTGTTGCGAGCATCGTGAGGACCAACCGTCGGAAAGTCCGTCCGCTTGGATGACTGCAAACTGTCCGTCAAACAGGCTATGGGGCAACCACTCAGGTGTCAGCGCTCCTTGGAACAACCGATTCGGCATTACGACTCGGATCCGTCGGCGTCTTCGTCTCCAGGCGCACCACAACCACGGTACGTCTCGCCATCCACCGTGATAGTCACTGTGCTGGGAAACGGCTTCCCGCTCATGGCGTCGGTGCAGTCGGTCTCATCAATAACAAGCTGAAGCGAATGACCGCGGGCCGTGGTGTCGTAGACGACGCTTCCTGTATCCGCGATTGCGGGCTGTGGCGTGGGGAAAGTGATCATCGTCTCTCCGTAATTTCCCTCATATCGAATGGTGTCCGGCGTAATGACGGCGAGCCAGCCGGGCTCTTGCCCCAGGGCCTTGAACGATCGAACCCTTCCCGATGTCGCTTGAACGGTTGAGTCGGCCGCCGACGACGCCCCCTGGCGACCGTCAACGTCTCCCCCGCCCCTGCGAAACGTGAGGCGAAGCGCTCCCCCTTCATCATAGAGGTCAAGCCGCTCGTCCCGAATCTCGTAGCTTCGGATATCACCGAGAACGTCCAGGTACCGCTCCTCGACCTTCATGACGGGATCGGGACAGGCCCGCTTCGTGGAGGCCATCTTCCCAAACATCAGCGAGTCACGGCGAGCGTCGTATTCGCCCGAGTATCGGTTGCATCCGCTGATGCCAGACACGCGTCGTTCCTCCGAGAAAACGGCGGTCACCTTCACACGCTGGAGCGTATCCTCCACCGGATTTTCCATCCCAAATCGGGTGAGACGCCACTCTGGTCCAACGAGCCCAGCCGTGGCCGTCGCGGAATCCGCTTTTGCCACATCTGAAGTTGACTGGGATGCGGCGGTCTCGGCATCCTGCTCGCTCGACTCCGGCGCGTCCTGCGTGCACCCCATGAACCCCATTGTGAGGGTGAGAAACAGGAAAACAGTCCAACGTAGTATCATGATGACGGGAAACAGCTATCTGGAAAATTGAATTGCGTAGAGCGTTCGATTCGCTTCATTTCCTTCACGGACAACGCTGCCTGCAGTGCCACGGTGGCATAAAATAGCACCGATCGGGCGTTCTATTCCGCTGGCGTATCCACTCCCAAAACAATCTCTCCGAGAGCGTCCAGCGAAGGCGGGATTTCTGGTGCGGGATGGGCCCGTTTCATCACCTGTTCTAGTGCATCCGGGACGTGAACCTCGTGACCGACCAGCGGCTCGACGATATCCTCGAACTTGGCCGGATGAGCTGTGGCAACCATAACCCAGGATTTCGCGGCTGTCGCGTTCGTATCGAGTCGGTCTCGAACCTCCGCAGCCGTCGCCGTATGCGGGCACCACACCTCTCCCCACTTCTCCTCGCCGCGTCGGATCTGCGCCTGGATGGCTTCATCCGTTACGCGAACCGCCGAAATCGCCTCGCCGAGCTGCCCAACGGTCGGATACAGGTCGCGGAGCCGCTCCATGTTGCTGGGATTACCAACGTCCATCGCCGTGGCCAGCGTCTCGACGGTTTCCATCGGTTCCCATTCGCCGTTGTCAAGATACGACGTGACGGGCCGATTGGCGTTCGTTGCCAGAATCACGTCCCCGATCGGTAAGCCACTTTCACGCGCATAGATGCAGGCGAGGGCATTCCCGAGGTTGCCCGACGGTACGATGAAGTGTGCCGGCTCCCCCGTTTCGCGCCAGACCTGCAGGCTGGCGATAGCATAGTACGTCATCTGTGGAAGGAGACGCCCGATGTTGATGCTGTTCGCAGACGACAACCGCTTGCGATCATGCCAGGTGTTGTTCTGAAATGCCTGCTTCACGAGCCTCTGACAGTCATCAAAGACGCCACGCACGGCAACCGTTTGTACGTTGCGATCCCAACCGGTGAGCTGTTTCTCCTGCCGACTCGATACTCGTCCTTTCGGATAGAGGACGACGACTTCCACGTTCGGCTTCTTCCAGAAAGCGGCCGCTACGGCTGCTCCGGTGTCGCCCGACGTAGCAACGAGAATCGTGAGAGGCGTTTTCGCGGTTCTGTTGAGTCGCGATAGCGAACTGGCCAGAAACCGTGCTCCGACGTCCTTGAAAGCAGCGGTCGGCCCGTGAAAGAGCTCGAGCACACGCGTTCGATCTCCAATTTGGCGGAGCGGGATGGAAAAGCCGTACATGTCATGGGCAATGCCGGGCAGTTCCGCCTCCAGCTCATCGCCAGCGAAGAACGGCACCAGCATCCGTTCGGCAACAGCTGTCGGCGTCTCGCATCCATCGAAATCGCCCATAGAAAACTCGGGAAAGGACGCCGGCACGTACAGTCCGCCGTCCGGTGCCAGCCCTTGCTGCAGAGCGGTAGACAGCGGGACTCGGTGCTCAGATGTGCGTGTCGAAACGTATTGCATGTAAGCAACAAACGATGGAGAGGGCGCCTGATCAGTAGGTGTAACGTACAACACGAAAAAACGGTTTGTCCACCTGCACGGCCTCGACGCATCGGCGCACAAGACGAAGCGTTTAAGCCAACAGCGCCTCCCGTGTCGGCTCGGACAGGGAGGCGCCTGATCCCTTGAACGCGAGACGTGGCTACTCCGGGTTTGTGGCCTCCGACGGCTCCACAGGCCAGACGCGCCAGATTCGCCCTTTCGCATCATCGGCGATGTAAATCGAGCCGTCGGGCCCGAGAGCAAGACCAGTCGGACGGTATTCCGCCTGACTCGGGTTATCGATCGTGTCCTGATTCGCGAAGCCTCGAGCGAATACGGCCCAGCCGGTCGAATCACTTCTTACGGGTGTCGCGCCATCCATCGGAACGTTGCCAATGTTGTAGCCCTGTTGCGGGAATGGGGACCGATTCCATGAGCCGTGAAACGCGATCATAGCGTCCCCACGGTGACTCTCAGGAGCATTGGGATGATTGTAAAACAGCAAATCGTTCGGTGCCCAGTGCCCTGGAAAGGAGATGAGTGGTGCTTCCTTCTCGCTGCAGCGACCGACCTCGGTTCCATCTCCGCCGTACTCCGGCGCCAGCTCTTTTTGCTGGTCGTACTTCCAATCGTAGTAGCAGTAGGGCCAGCCGAAGTCGTCCCCTTCGTCCACCTTGAAGAACTCTTCTCCCGGCAGCTCCGCCGACTCTTCCTGCGTGTAGAGTTCCGGCCACAGAGAATGAAGCTGATCCCGGCCATGCTGCATCACGTACAGGTTGTTGGCGACGTCATTCCAGGCGATCGCGACGGCGTTTCGAATGCCCGTGGCATATCGCTCGCCGTCTTCCATCTGCGTCTGGTTCGGCGTGTCATCACTAAACTGCCAGACCCCTGCTTGTCGCTCGAGCTGTGGACACGGATCCTGGCCGGGAGCACCAGCCGTACGCGACGGCTCCTGACATGCATTTGACGGCGCACCCACGTTGACGTACATGTTCCCTTGTCCATCGAAGGCAAAGGGCTTCACCGCATGGGAACGCTGCTCGAGAAAGCCGGACACGATCACCTCCTTGTCACCGGTCGGGAGGAAAGCAGTTTTTGACATTTCGTACCGCCAGATGGCGGTATCCGGGCCGAAGTACAGATGCCCCTTGTGAATGCCGATGCCCGTACCACCCACATCCTCGCCGAAGTATTCGATCCGGTCGGCCACGAGATCGCCGGATGTGTCTCGAAGGGCGACCATGCCGTTGCCATTGCGCGGAGAGCGGAGTGCGGCGTAGATGTCGCCACTTTCGCTCACAGCCAGGTGCCGCGTCTCCCCGAGCGTGTCTGCAACGACCTTCGCGCAAAAACCCTCTGGGAGGGTGAGGCCTCCGTTGTCCGGGTCGCACAGATCAGCACTCGGAAGCGGAGCCGGAGCGGATGCCTGAGTCACCTGCGCCGTATCGGACGGAGCGTCTTCCGGCGAATCCTGAGACGCCGTGTCCTTTCCACAGGCCGCGAACAGGACGGTGATCGCCAGCAAGCAGAGTGGGGCGATGCGGAAGAGCACGGCTCGACCGGATGAGATACAGCGTGCGAACGACACGCAAGAGGCAGTCATAGCGAGAACGAATCCGTGAACGATTGGGTGATGTGCACCAGGTTCTAATTAAGCAGTGCTGGAGCAGAAGATACAACCCCAATCGACACGTCGTCTTTTGGTGGAATACCTGCCAAGGTTCGCTGGATCACACCAACCGGAAAGCTACATCGAACGCACGCCGCACGATCCCTATCGCAGTAGGACGTACGGTCACACGATCCGTGCACCCGGTGCATCGAGACGTGTGATCCAGGCATCCGCCGGAATGTCTTGCCTGGAGAAGACCGATTGCATCGCCGTTTGGACCTCCGCTGCGTCCTCCGCCCGCGTCCAGGCGAAACAGGACGGACCGGCCCCGGCGAGCGAACAGCCAAGAGCCCCCGCGTCCATCGCGCCCCGTTGAAGATCAGCGAATCCGGGAATCAGGGCGGCACGGTACGGCTCGACGATAAAGTCCCGTAGCGAGCGTCCGATGAGGTCGATATCGCCCTTGTAGCAGCCGGCGATAAACGCACCGATGTGGGCGGTTTGTCGAACGATGTCTGCATACTTGAGTGCATTCGGCAGTCGGGCCCGCGCATCCCTTGTGGCAATGCTTCGGTCCGGATGTACGAGAACGCACCGAAGTTCTTCGGGGACAGGCACAGAGATCACGTCCGGCGGGTCGACGGATCGCGTCAACACAACGCCACCGTAGAGAGACGGTGCGACGTTGTCTGGATGGACGGCGCCACTCGCGACGGCTTCCCCCACGAGAGCATACCGAAATACGCTGTCGAGAGGCATGGGATCGTCAAGGACGGCATTCGCAGCCACCGCCGCGCCAACGGCGGATGCCGCGGACCCGCCCATCCCTGAACCGAGCGGGATCCCTTTTTCCAGACACACCTCGAATCCGTAGTCCAGATTCAGGTCGGTGATCATTTTCAGCAATCCTGCCGTCGCGGTATTCTCCTCTGGATCCGATGGAAGATCCGTGACGAGTCCACTAACGGACCCAAGTCGTACAACGGGTTCATCGAGCCGACGGACGGTCACACGGTCGCCGGCGACATCGGCGATGCATCCGAGCACGTCATATCCGACCGCCACGTTGCCCACGGAGGACGGGGCGTAGGCGGTCGCAACGTCTCCGTCCACGGAGGGAGCCGGTGGGTGAGGCGAGCCGTCGGCCGAATACACAGGGTGCATCGATGGTTGGGAAAGGGGACGTGTAGGCTGCTGACCCGTTCAGGTCACGCAATCAGACGCAGCAGGTCGGCGAACACACCGGCGGCCGTGACTTCGGGACCGGCACCCGGCCCCTGGACGATCAGCGGATTTTGCTGATACCGATCCGTCTGAAACCGGACGATGTTGTCGGTGTGACTGATTCGAGCGAACGCATGCTCCTTCGGGTAGCGCTGCAACTGGACCAGCGCTTCTCCATCTCGATCCACGCTTCCGACGAAGCGCAACACCTCGCCTTGCGCCTGCGCCGTGCGGAGAATATCGGTCATTCGATCGTCGTGCTCCGGCAACCGATCGAGAAACGAGTCGACGTCTCCGTCCTTCAGCTCGTCCGGCACGAGCCCATCTACTGCCACGTCGCTCAGGTCCAGCGGTAATCCCATTTCTCTCGCCAGAATAACGACCTTTCGCGCGACGTCCATTCCGGAAAGGTCGTCGCGAGGATCGGGCTCGGTAAAGCCGGCATCTTTGGCCTGTTTCAGAATCGCCGAGAAGGTTCGCGTCTCGTCGAAAGCGTTGAACAGGTACGACAACGTTCCCGAAAGAATGCCTTCAACCCGGTGAACGCGATCGCCGGTCTGGACGAGGTTGTGGAGCGTCTGAAGAATCGGAAGCCCCGCTCCGACCGTCGTCTCATACAGATAGCTCGGCGTGACGCCTCGAGTTAGCTGCTGCAGCCGTCGGTACTGATCCCATGAGGCCGTGTTGGCACGCTTGTTTGGCGTGACGACGTGAATCCCCCGTCCCAGCCACTCTGCGTACGTTCCGGCCACGGTCCCGCTCGCCGTGCAATCCACGATGGCCGTGTGAGGATGGTAGTCCGTGCGCACGTGATCGACGAAGGCATCCAGGTCCGGTACTTCTTGGGTCTCCGTCAACGCCTCGCGCCAGTTCTGCAGGTCGATGCTGTGCTCGTCGAGCAACATGCCGGAGGTATTGGCGATGCCACGGACCCGGACGTCGATGCGCCGCTCCGTTCGCAGGCGTTCAACTTGCGCCGCCAGTTGGTCCAGGAGGGCCGCCCCGACGTTGCCGACGCCGATGATGCCGACGGACAGCGTCCGTGCCGACAGGTAGAAGCCCGCGTGGGCCGCGCGAAGGGCTCGCTGCGCATCCGCCCCGTCGACCACAGCCGAAATGTTGCGCTCGGACGCGCCCTGAGCGATGGCGCGCACGTTGACGCCGGCTTTGCCGAGAGCCCCGAAGAACGTAGACGCGACACCGGGCGTGCCGGACATTCCGTCGCCGACGACCGCGAGCACGCTACAGTTGCGCGTGACGTCTACGTCTTTGACCTGTCCCTGATGACGCTCCGAGTAGAACGCCTCTTCGGTTGCCTGACGCGCCCGGTCTGCCTGGTCTTCCGGTACCGCGAAGCAGATGGAGTGCTCAGAGCTGCCCTGCGAGATGACAATCACGGAGATGTCCGCATCCTCCAGCGCCGAAAACAGGCGACGGGCAATCCCGGGCACGCCGATCATTCCCGTTCCTTCGAGATTGAGCAGGGCCACGTTATCTATGGTCGAGAAGCCCTTGACGGCGTCATTCAGACCGCCATCGGTCGGCTCACCATCGAGATGAATGCGCGTTCCCGGATGATCGGAGGCAAATGTGTTGCGAATCGTGACCGGAATTTCGTGCTCAAGCACGGGCTGAAGCGTGCGCGGATGGATGATCCGCGCACCAAAATACGCCAGCTCCATCGCCTCCTCGTACGATAGCGTGTCGAGCTGCTGGGCATCCGGCACGTACCGTGGGTCCGCGCTCATCACACCGTTCACGTCGCTCCAGATGTGCAACTCCATCGCTTCAAGGAGCGCCGCAAAGATGGCTGCGGAAAAGTCGCTTCCGTTTCGTCCGAGCGTGGTCGGCACACCGTCCGGCGTTGACGCGATGAAGCCAGTGATAACCAACACGTCCGGCGAACCTCCGTCACGTTCGTCAAACGACTCCCTGAGTGCCGTCAGTCGCTCACGCGTTCGCTCCCAGTCAACGACCGGACCCAACTGGCCGTGCGTCACCGTAACGACATCCCGTGCGTCGACGAACCGGGCGTTGTACCCTTCTGCCTGGAGACACTGGGCCAGCGTACGAGCAGACCAGATCTCTCCATATCCTGCAACCAGATCCTGAACCGTGTCGGGCGCCGTGCGCATCAGATGCGTCGCGCGGAGGACATCCGTCAGGTCGTTGATGTCCTGGTCCAGCGTGCGCAGGAGCGGGGCGGCCTGGTCAACGGGGAGAAGTTCGGTAACCACTTCTCGCTGATCCGTCCGGAGTCCGACCAGATCTTCTTCCATCGCATCCGCACCAGGCGCCCGTTCGGCGAGCGTCAGCAGCTTGTCGGTTACGCCCTTCATCGCCGATACGACGACGGCAAGGGGCCCTGTCTCCGCTGACTGTTGGTCTGATATGATGTTCACGACCCGGCGGATACAGGCGGGATCTGCAAGGCTCGATCCGCCGAATTTATACACCGTCCAGTCGGACGGTGTCGTTGATGCGTCAGAATGGGTCATGGAGAGGTGAGTCAACGGCGTTCGCGGGGCATGCTGCAAGCGTACAGCTGGAGCATACGTCCGCTACAGCCACGTGCTATAGCGGGAGAAGAAGTGGAAATCACGCATCGACCGGCGTTCCGATCTGGGACACGACGCCCTGAAACAGCGTCTTGAGGTGTGGAGCTGCTTGGTCTGCCGCTGCAAGCACCTCTTCAATTTTGACGGGCTCGAGCGCATCCGGGAAGCACTCGTCGGTAATCACGGAAATCGCCATGACGCGAAGCCCCATGTGCCGGGCGACGATGACTTCCGGCACGGTACTCATTCCGACGACATCGGCTCCCATCTGGCGGAGAAAGCGGTATTCTGCCGGCGTCTCCAGGTTCGGGCCGAGCACGGACACGTAGACGCCCTGGTGAAGCTGTATCGCGTGATCGAGCGCGATCTGTTCCGCCTTCTCCCGAAGGTCGAGATCGTACGGCTCGCTCATGTCGGGGAAACGAGGTCCCCACTCCTCGACATTGGGCCCCACCAGCGGGTTCGCGCCCTGAAAGTTGATGTGGTCTGTCGTAAGCATCAGGTCGCCCCGCTCAAAGTGCGGATTCATTCCGCCCGCGGCATTGGAAATCAGCATCGCCTCGATACCGTAGACGCCCATCACCCGAACCGGAAAGGTCGCCTCCCGGACGGAATATCCTTCGTACAGGTGAAGCCGTCCCTGCATCGCGAGGACCGGCACGTTGTCCAGACGGCCAAAGATTAACTTGCCCTCGTGCGATTCGACGGTCGCCGACGGGAAGTGCGGTAAATCCTCGAACGGAATGGTCGCATCCACATCCATTTCGTCGACCAGACCGCCGAGACCGGTACCGAGAATGATCGCTACGGACGGCTCGTGCGGAGCCGCGTCATGAAGAAACGCAGCCGCTTCTTCCACATGCTGCTTGTACGTTTCAATATCGGTCGCTGCTGCCGCAGTGGCGGTGTCGTCCTGAGCCATGCAAATCGGGGAAAATCGTGGAAAGGGCGAGATCACGTACCGTACACGGATGCGCCGCCGATGATTCAGGGAGGGCAAACTGCATGAGACCTCTGGAAGTATTCCTTCTAGAGCGGACCATTCGCCTGTTCCGGCTGCTTTCCGGGTTTGAGAAACCGGCCTGCGACACAAGATTCTTTTCCTGGAAACAGAAGGCCCTCGTCCAATCGGCGTTTCGACGAACGCCGGCAGACGAGGACCTATATCAAGATCCCAACGAGATGACCGCGGACCCGACCGAGTCCATTCGCGGATGTCTCAGTCCATGTCCTCGAGGATGCTCCAGATCTTCTCGATCTCTTCGGTCGACGCCTCGTCGTCACGCTTCTTCTTTTTCTTCGACGCGCCGTCTTCGCTCTTTGTTTGTTCGGGTGCAGCCTCACCGGTCTTAGCCTGTGCCTGCTTCTGCACGTCCTTCTTAATAGCGTCGAACTGGGTGCCGCTTTCAGAAACCGGGTCCGAGTCCTCTTCCGATGCGTTGGTGGGTTGCTCCTGCCCAACCGGTGTCCCGGCATCCGCAGTCGCAGCGGAACCATCTTCCTCACCCTGCTCCAGAACCGGGAAGAGCGAGCGCATGGCGCGTTCGAGGTCATCGTCGTCTTCATCCGACGCCTCAACATCCTCGATGGCGGACTCTTCGATCGATACGTCATCCGACGCGTGATCCGCTTCGTCGACCTGAGTGGTCACCTCGTCCTGGCCCTCAACCGTATCGAAGGCACCGCTGAACATCTCCTCATCTTCGTCCTCGTCACCAAATGCCGAGGAGAAGTCGATTTCCTCCGCTTCGCTCTCTTCCTCGGTGGAGACGGGCTCCGGGTCCGGCTCTGCAACGTCGGATTCTGACGCAGCCTGGGCTTCCTCCAGTCCGGAGAAGACCGCGGCAAACTCACTTTCCGATGGTTCGTCGTCGATCGAGTCATCAGCGGTTGGCGTGTGCGATGCGTCTTCCGCCGCTTCGCCCGCCTCTTTCATCGTGGAACCAAAGATCGACTCCGCGCTGACGGATTCCGCCTCCGATGCGTCAGGTTCATCGATCATCTCTTCCGCGCTGACGTCGGGATCTGATGGCTCCCTCTCGGCTTGATCCGCCTCGGACAGCGTATCTGCCGAAAAGAAGTCCGCGAGTTCATCAACCGTTTCCTGGTCTTCATCCAATACGTCCTGTGCCGTCGACGCTGCCTGCGCCTCGGCACGTTCGGACTGGCGCTCCTCTTCAATAACGTCGTTCAGCGAGTCCTCCAGTCGGGCGTCTTCCGGATCCTCCGCCTCCGCTTCGTGCTCGGCAGCCGACGCCGTCGAGGTCTCGTCGTCTTCGTCGTCGCCGAAGTCAAAGTCAAAGTTGGAAAAGTCCGGTGCGTTGGCTTCCTCCTCCTCCTCGGAGACACTCGGCTCTGGCGCTGTCGTGTTCGCCTCCGGATTGGTTGAGACCTCCGGCTGGGCAGGCGGTGCAGGAGCGGACGCTTCCGGTTCCGGTTGCGGCGACGTCTCGGAAGCAGGCGACGGCGCCGGTTTATAATCCGACGGCTCCTTCACCGGCGGCATCGATGTGGCATCGGAGCGGGAGCCGACCATCGCGTCGCCCTCCACATACTGGCCCAGAATTTCCATTTCCGAGGAAAGGAAGGCCTTGAGGCGCGAGGCAATCTGCTGACGACGGTTTCGTAGATCCTCCGTCTCGGACCGCATCTGTGCACGCTCCTCCTCGGCTTCGCGACGGATCTCCTTGGCCTCTGCCCGAGCCGACTCTACGATATTTCGGGCTTCATCTTTGGCGTTCTGAAGTTGCTGCTCCGCATTGCGCTTGGTCTGCTCCAGTGCCTCTTGAAGCGCCTCCTCCACCTTCTGGTAGTGCTTCATCTGGCTCTCCAGATCCTGCACCTTGTTCTTCAGACGGCGGCGATCCTCAGCCATTTCCTCCCACTGATTCGCAACCAACTCGAGGAACGACTCCACCTCTTCGGTGCTGTAGCCTCGCAGGCTACGGTCGAACTCATGTTTCCGTATGTCGAGAGGGGTAAGTTTCATGTCCTTCGTCGGGCGGTGGGCGGAAGGCGACAATTCCTGATGATGCGGGGCCGGGACGGCACTTGGTGAGCACCTACGGCCGGCGACCGGCGGCGAAAAAACGCATTCAGCCGGTGAAAATGGGACGGGACGTGCGTATCAATATCGCGCACATGGCCTTACTCATGCAAAACCGTGTGCCTATCGTCATCGACAATTATCAGGGGCAAAGATAACGCCGAGTTGAACCGTCACCCTATGCATTTTTCGTATCGGGAGCAACGTATCGTTTCGTAACACCCCTGCTTCTGGGCAATTTCACCAAAACGTGACGAAGAGGTTTCCCCAAACTTGCGGCTCCGGCCTAAAACGGGCTGGATTTTCGTCCCTTCGGGACATCATTCGAAGAATCATCTCGATCCAGGATCAGCAGCAGTGAGACCGTCGGAGATCAGTCGTAATGGCGCGGTCCAAAGATCGAGCTGCCCAACCGGATCATCGTGCTCCCCTCCTCAATGGCAACTTCGAAGTCGGTACTCATGCCGAGCGACAGCTCGTCCATATCGACGCGAGGATTATTGGCGGCTTCGTATCCGTCGAACAGCTCTTTCATCCGCCGGAACTGGGGCCGCACCTCTTCGGGATTCTCCGTGTAAGATGCCATCGCCATGAGCCCTTTCACGTGCAGGTGGTCGTAGTCTGCACATACGTCCAGAAAATCATACACGTCTTCGGGCTCCAGGCCGTACTTCTGATCCGCGCCACTGATGTTGACTTGCACAAGGCACGGCAAGATACGGTCGTTCTTCGCCGCCCGCTCGTCCAGCGCCTCAGCAATGCGAGGGCTATCGAGGGCGTCGAACCAGTCGGCATGACGAGCGATGTACTTTGCCTTATTCGTTTGTAGGTGACCGATGAACCGCCAGATCACGTCGCCGTCATGTAGTTTTCCAGGGCGCGCTTTCTCCTTGTCGCGGAGCTCTCGGGCCCTGTTTTCACCGAAATGAAGCAGTCCACTCGCGACGCCGGCTGCGATCGACTGCATCGGGAACGTTTTGGAAACAGCCACGATGGTAATTTCCGCCGGATCACGGCCCGCCGTACGACATGCCTCTTCGATGCGACGACGCACGGTCGCGACACGTTCACGTACAGCATCAGGATCGATCTGCTCACGTATCTCGGCAGACGCCTCGGGAATCTGGCTCATGCTTACAACGTCAATTCGTGGATGTCGGAAAGTTGATATCGGCCGCGCAGTTAGATGTCAGTCACCGGTCGCGAGAACGTGTGTTCTCGGACAAGCGAGACATCAAAGCAAAAAGCAACGCTCGCCTCGCAATCTCTGCTCGGTCTGCGTGAGTGTTACCCCGATTCGTTCAAATCGTTTGCCCCCGACCGTCTTCGACCGAAAATCAATCGTGCAGTTACATCTTCGTCGCACCGGATGAGCCTCTGCACAGAGATATCGTCTCGGCTCTAACCCGTCTTCCTGTTGTCGTGAGGCCGTCGGGGTGATTCTCCGCATTCCGTTTTGTACACTCTCGCATCGTAGCGGGCCAAATTTGTGCTTTTCCTCTCTCCTCCGCCCGTCCCGAGCCCTTGACTCTGACGGTATGGAGTCTACATCGCGTTTCGTCCTCACGACGTTCAGTTTCATGTTTCGTACGCTCTGTCGCGGCATCGTCTCTTTCTGCTTTGCTCTAATCATTTTTCCTGTCCTTGGACAAGCCAGAGCACAGGACGCGATGCCCACTGCGACCGACTCCGTCGCATCTGATTCCATGGCGTCGACCTCTTCCTACCGATCGCCCGCGACCGCTCCACCGCTGGCAGCCCCCTCCCGCTCGATCGGCGCCTGGTCCCCGCTCCCTGCTCCACAGATCACCCCAAGGCTTGAGCTTCCTGAATCCGTCCGCGCCGTGCCCCCGAGACGCTCGTCCATGGGCCGGAGCGGAATTCGCTGGGGACGTTTCGCCGGGGTGACAGCGGCCCTTGCCGCCGGATACACCGGCATTTACCTGTTTGAGCGAAAGCAGTGGTGGGACGGACCCGGATCCGGCTTCAAGTTCGACAGCCATCTCAACTACGCCCGCAACTTCGACAAGATATCCCACCTGTATGCAGGAGAAGTGCAGGCCCTGATCAATGCTCGTCTCCTGGAGTGGTCCGGCGTGCCGAAAAACCAGGCCTCGCTGTGGGGCGCCGTGACGAGTCTCGCGGCGCAGACGCACGTTGAGATCCACGACGGATACAGCGCACGCTGGGGGTTTGACTGGTATGACCAGGCGGCCAATACGGTCGGTGCCGCCTGGTTCTATGCCCACGACCGTATTCCCGCGATGCGGCGTTTCGACCTGCGCTGGTCGTACTATCCGTCGAATGCGTGGCTTAAGAACCTCGAAGAACGACAGAAAGAGGGCACTATGTTCGCTGACGACTACAGCGGCCACGCATACTGGATGAGCATGCAGGTGTACGATCTGTTACCTGGCGCACTCGGACGGGCGTGGCCGGAGTTTTTGCAGGTATCTGTCGGCGCCTCCCTCCACGACTGGACCGACGACACCTGGTCCCTCAAGGGTCCGGAGCGCGGGCGCGACCCCGATGCCTATGTCGCATACTACGTCAGTCTCGACGTCGACTGGAGAAAAGTCATCCCCCGCAATTCATGGCTCGGACGAAGCGCTGGCGACTTCTTGAACCGGTTCCACTTGCCCTTCCCTGCCGTCCGCGTCTGGCCCGAACCGGGCGTCCACCTCATCTTCGTCGGACAGAAGTAGGTGTGGAAGTGTGGGTGTGTTGAGGTGTGAAAGTGCTGACGTGTTAACGTGCTGACGTGTTGGCGTCGATTCGGGCGGGCGCGGCAAATGATGCGTGTGAATCGTGGATTGTGGGTCATGGATTGGGTTCCCCACGAAGGCTTGATCGTCGCCTCCCTGCCGACCAGGACACGTCTCACGGAACCGACATGCTACCGAACTCTGAACGTTGAACTCTGAACGCTGAACTCTGAACATTGAACCCTGAACGTTCATACCTCAGCAGCGCGCAGGACGTCCATCGGTGGCCGGTCGTAGACACCTCGGCTATTGAGAAGGCCGATTCCGACGGTCAGCGCGGTCACGATGACGAACGCACCGGCAACGGCGAAGAAGTCCGGTACGAACGGCCCCTCGAACACGAACGTCGCCAGCGCCCACGTCGCACCAACCGACAGCACCAGCCCCGTCAGTGCCGCAAACGCTCCGAGGAAAAGGTACTCGATGGCCGTGATTTGAAAGACGGTTGACCTCGACGCACCGAGCGTTTTCAGCAGTACGCTCTCCTGTGCTCGCTCCGACCGGCTGACAACAACCGCACTGATGAGAACAATGAGGCCGGTGGCGATGCTAAAGAGGGCCATAAAGCGAATCACGAAGGAAAGCTTCTGGAAGAGCTGGTCGAACGTGCTCAACACGAGCGACAGATCGATGGCTGATACATTCGGGTACGCCTGCACGAGATTGCTTTGAACGCTTGCCGATACGTCCTCATTCGGTGCGCGACTCAGCACAGCATAGATCTGAGGCGCTCGTTCCAGGACTCCCGGCGGAAAGACGACGAAGAAATTCGTCCCGATGCGCTGCCAGTCGACCTCTCGAATGCTAGAAATCACGGTCGTGACCGGTACGCCCTGCACGTCGAACGTCAGCGTATCTCCCATGGCCACGTTCAACTCCTCGTTTGCAATTTCCGCCTCGATCGACACCGAAACCGGCTCCCCGGTCCGTAGCGGATCCCCCTGGACAGAGTCGGGCATCGTGCCCTCGATGAGCGTCTCGCTCGGGCTCGTTTCACTCCGGTAGGTGACACGATATTCGCGCGTGTGAGCGAACGTCATGTCGAAGGTCGAGTCAGCCCGAAGCTCGTCAATCGTTCGGCCCTTCACGCTCGACAGCGACATCGTCACGATCGGCGTCTTCTCCATCACCGGAAGCTCGTTGGCACGCAGGAGGCTGTCTACCCCGGACAACTGGTCTGGCTGCACGTCCCAGAGCACGAGATTCGGCCGCCCCTCCTCGCCGCCCGTCACACGGATCTGCTCAATTAGCGTCTGCTGCACGAGGAAAAGTGTGGTGATCAGGAACGTGCCAAGGCCGAGCGAAAGCATCAGCACCATCGTCTGGTTCTGCGGGCGATAGAGATTGGCGAGCCCCTGCCGCCACGGATACGCCCAACCGGAAGGGAAATAGCGTTGCACGCCTCGGACGATGGCCCACGCCACGCCCGCCAGGAGGCCGAACACGACGACGAGACTTCCCGCATATCCCAGGCCCACCTGCCACGTCGGGGCCTGCAGGATCGCAAAGCCGATTACTCCGGTCGCAATCGCACCGACGACCGCCCAGCGCAGGGGATCACGCCAGCCGCCCGTCGTGGGTTCGACATTCGCCCGCAGTGCTCGCATCGGCGAGACGCCCCTCACCTCCAGCAGCGGCCAAAGGGCAAACAGTAGTGTCACGCCGACTCCGATGCCCAGCCCCATCAGGATCGCACGCCACGAAAGAAAGAACTCCACCGGCACCGGCAAGAAGTCGGCGAGAAGGCTCGGAACCAGCATCTGAATTCCGATCCCGATCGCGGACCCGACCACCGCGCCGATCAGACCGAGCACAGCCGCCTGCACAAGATAAATTTGAAAGGTTTGTCCGCCGGCGGCACCGAGACAGCGCAAGACGGCGATCGATTCGATGCGTCGGCGAACATACACGTGCACGGCGCTCGCCACACCAAGACTTCCCAGCAGCAGCGCAACGAAGCCGACCAGACTCAGGAAACGATACAGATTCCCCAATCCTTCGCGCCAGTTTCCGGCCGCTTCTTCGACGGTATCAGATCCCACGTCGTACTCGTCAAGCGTCGGATCGAGTTTCTCCTCCATGGCCTCCACGTCACGGCCATCGTCGAACTTGAAGTAAACCTCGTACTCCGCTCGGCTTCCGCGCCCCAGCAGCGTCGTGTCCAGTTCGCTCTGTGGAATGTAAACACGTGGACTGATGGACGACACGATCGACGACTCGCGCGGCATCTTCACCAGCTCCCCCTCGATCCGATAGCTGCGCCGACCAATCTGGATCGAGTCTCCCACCTCCGCGCCGAATTGCTTCAAAAGGGTCCCATCTACCAAAGCCGATCCATTCTCGCGGTAGATATCCACGGCCTCTCGCGGACGCGTCACGACCTCTCCATAGAACGGGTAGCCCCCTTCCGTCGCGCGCACCGTCGCGAGTCGAGTACGATCGTTTTTCGGGAACAGCGCCATCGAGGCGAACGACACGCGACGGCTCTGCGCTCCACCGAGCGAGTCGATAATAGCCTCGATCGGGTCCGGAAACGGACGATCACTTTCCAGGCTAAAGTCCGCGCCAAGCAATGTCTTTGCTTCGGCATCGACCGTGTATTCAAGGTTTTCCCCAAACCCCTGGATGGCAACGAGAGCGGCTACACCCAGCACCATGGCGGAGAGATAGAGCGCAAGGCGACGACGACTGCCGCGACTGTCGCGCCAGGCCATCTGAAGAACAAAAAGACTCATGTAAATTAGTTCAGGGTTCAGAGTTCAGGGTTCAGAGTTCAGGGTTCAGAGTTCAGGGTTCAACGCGAACCCACACCGTCGCACGGCCGTGCGACACTGGTTCGATTATCAAACATCCCTACCTAGCTACTGGACCGTTTGATTTCAATACGGAATGTCTCTGTGCGATATCGAGAAACGGACCTCGTCCGTCGCATGCGCCTCAAAAACGAGATATGAACGTCGAGAACTGAGTACCTCTCACACTCACATACCCTCAGAAGCTGTTTGGCGGATGGACCGATAGCCGACACGAGCGAAGCGACTGACGCAGTAAACACAGTGGGCGAAGCCCGCGTGGAACGCTCAAGCGAGTCATGTAGTGAGGCCGACTGAAAAGGAGGTCACCCCATGGGGAACTACCTGTCGAGCGAAGTAGCTCCACAGGGCAAGATCCACGAAGTCGCAGGCCCGGGACAGTCCGCCAAACAGGTTCTCAGACTTTCACCTACTTGGGAGCAGCCGCGCCGGGTACTGCGGAAGAGACGCACGTTCCAGTGAACGTGTCCGGTCGCTAGTATCCATCCTTCTATACCTCGACACCTTCAGACCTCAAAACATCCACACCTCCAACCTATGCGGCGGTCCTCATCTCATCGAGCTCGACGCGGCCCTGGCGAAGCCGGAGCACTCGTCCGGTGCGTTCAGCGAGTTCCAGGTTGTGCGTGACGAGCACGAGGGTCGTGCCAGCCGTCTCGTTCAGGCTGAAAAGAAGATCTTCGATCGTCTCAGCCGTTTCGACATCCAGATTCCCCGTCGGCTCATCGGCGAAAAGGATGCGGGGTTCGTTGATGAATGCGCGCGCCATCGCGACACGCTGGCGCTCTCCTCCCGAGAGTTGCGCCGGATAGTGGTCAAGCCGATCGCCGAGCCCGACGCGATCCAGGAGCGTCGCCGCACGATCACGGGCACCACTTCGGCCCTGGAGCTCCGCCGGGACCATCACATTTTCCAGTGCCGTCAGTGTCGGAAGCAGCCGGAACGTCTGGAAGACGAAGCCGACATATTGATTCCGAACGGCCGCCCGCTCGTCCTCGTCAAGTGGTGTAAGGTCGGTCCCGCACAGTTCGACCGTACCAGATGTCGGAGCGTCGAGTCCGGCGCACAAGCCGAGCAACGTCGTCTTTCCACTGCCTGACGGACCGACGATAGCGCACGTGCTCCCGTCTTCGACCTCGAACGAGACGTCGTCGAGCACGGTCAAGTCGCGTGAGCCGCTACGGAAGGTTTTCGTTAGATTGGAGACGCGAAGAACGGTACTCATACGCGGGACCGCGGAGAGGGGCGGTAAATGGAGGGAGTCGAAAAGGCACCTGGGCCGGCGGAATGCGAAACTACCAGCGAGAGCCGGGGTTCAGACTACGCCTCCCGCCCAGCTCTCGTTACAAAGCCTCGATTTAATGCGTGCGAGCCGTCTATACCCATTTCTCCTCCTGGCTGTTCTTCTAATCGCCGGGTGTGGCCAGGATCGTTCCAATCGGTCTTCAGAACCTTCGTCGCCGGCGGACACAGCGACATCGACAACGTCCTCCAGCCCCTCCAGCACCACCCGAAGTGAATCGGTCAAGGTGCTGGTACTTGGCAACAGCATCGCCGCTGGTCTAGGACTTGCCGACCCGGGACGCCAGTCGTTCCCCGCCCGTTTGCAGCAGAAAGTCGACTCCCTCGGTTGGAATGTACGGGTGCGCAATGCCGGGGAAAGCGGCATGACCTCCGCCGGCGGTCTCCAACGCATCGACTGGCTTCTACAACAGCCGGTCGACGTGCTCGTCCTGGAACTCGGAGGCAATGACGGACTCCGCGGTGTCGATCCAACAGCCACGACGAAGAATCTAACGGCCATCATCGACAGCACATTCAGCCGCTATCCGGACGCTCGCGTGATCCTCGCCGGTATGCAGATTCCACCGAACCTCGGACCGCAGTATACGCAGCGGTTCCGCGACATCTACCCTTCGATCGCATCTCAATACGATCGCGTTTCCCTCATCCCGTTCGTCCTCGAAGGCGTCGGCGGAGTCGACTCGCTGATGCAAGACGATGGGATTCACCCGACGATCGAAGGCCAACGTTACGTCGCCTCGAACGTGTGGAATGTTCTGCGTCCCGTGCTTGAGAACATGCAGACGCGCGACTCCGAGCTCCAACCGGCCTCCTGACCACACACTCTCTGCCGCGCTAACTACCGCTTGCATCTTATTGACGGTTTCCTCGCCATTCCCTATCGTATGTAGCTCTTCACACTGACGCTTCTTGTATTGATGGGTCTCTCTCTCCCCGCTCCTGACCTTGCCCCCATCGGGATCCTCGTCCTCTCCGGCCGTGACCTTCTCTCTCTAAACACGCACGCACGGACGCTCCTAACCGGTTCACCGGACGCGGACCTTCAAACGTGCCGAACCGCGGCGCGGCCCATCCTGGATCGAAGCGAGGATGCGTCGGCGTCCTCCTGGACGATCGACATTACTCGTGGCACCTCTTCACGTCCTACGAACGGGCGCCTGCACGTGGCGATTGAGTCTGCAGCTGATGAGGTACGGATCGCAGAACTGCGTTCGATCTCCATGCTCGAAGAAAGCAAGGATCGGCGTGCTCGCGAGGCCTTCGATCGAGCCGTCAAGCCCATCTATCGTGCATTTGCCCACGACGCCCGCAATCCGCTGATCGCCAGCCAGCTCCAGACCGGAATCCTTCGCGAACTGGACGCGGACGCTCTCGCTGAACGGGCACCGACGATAGCACAAACACTTGATCGCCACCTCTCCGGCGCGAGTGAAGGCATTTCTATACTCGTCGATGAACTTGCGCCAGACCCGGACGACCCACCGACCGACGTACTGAACGTGATCGACTACGTCCGTCGCCTGACGCTACCGTACGCGCAAAAAAAGAGCGCTACCGTTCAGGCTCGGACCATGGCGGCCGACCTCTACACCCGGGCCCCCGTCGTTCCCCTCCGCCGCATGCTCATCGGCTTTTTGGCCCGCCTCCTTCCCCATGCCGCCTCCGGCAACCGAATTGAGATCCAAGCGGAGAAGGACGTGGGCGACGAGGGCGGCGGACCCATCATAACTCTGACGGCCCACGGTCTCATGCCGACCGCTGACGTCGTACAGGAAGCCATCGAAGCGGTCATGTACGACGCTTTTCGATGCGAGGCCCAGGGAAAAACCATCCCAACCGAGAATGGCACCTGCATCCGGATTCTTCTCCCGGCAACGTGACGAGGTCTGGATGTGTGGAGGAGACGATGACTGAAAGTCGACCGTAGTCGAGTGAGCTAGCGCCAAGCGTGCGCCTAACGCTGAACTCTGAACGCTGAACTCTGAACGACAATATTTACGCTTCTTTCAGCGCCTTGACCTCGTCCACGATGCCCGCGACCGCCTCCTTCGCGTCGGAGAAGAGCATCTTCGTGTTGTCGTTGTAGAACAGGTTGTTCGGTACGCCTGAGTAGCCGGGGCTGAGGCTGCGCTTGATCACGACAACCGTCTCCGCCTCGTCCACATTCAGGATGGGCATCCCGTAAATGGGGCTATCCTCATCCTCCCTCGCAGCCGGGTTCACCACGTCATTTGCGCCAATGACGAGCGCCACGTCGGTCGTCGAAAACTCGGGGTTAATATCGTCCATCTCGTAGAGCCGCTCGTACGGCACATTCGCCTCCGCCAGCAGCACGTTCATGTGACCCGGCATTCGGCCCGCGACCGGATGGATCGCATACTTTACCTCGATGCCCTGGTCTTCGAGTAACTGCGCCATCTCCCGGACCTCATGCTGTGCCTGCGCGACGGCCAGACCGTATCCGGGCACGATCACCACCTTGTCCGCATAGCTCATGAGGATGGCGGTGTCGTCCGGCGACGTCTCATTCACCGACTTACCTTCCGGTACATCCACACCGGATGCGCCACCCCCATCACCGCCGAAGCCGCCAAGCATCACGTTCGCCAACGAACGGTTCATTGCATCGCACATGATGACGGTCAGAATGAGACCGGCTGCTCCAACGAGGGTGCCACTCACGATCAGGGCCGTGTTATCGAGCACGAATCCCGTCGCTGCAGCTGCAAGCCCGGAGTACGAGTTCAAGAGCGCGACCACAACCGGCATGTCCGCCCCGCCGATCGGAATGACGAGAACGATGCCGAGAAAAAATGCTGCTGCTCCCAGCGCCATAACGGTGTAGAGAACCGGCTCCACCTCTGTTGGAAAACCACCGGCTTCCAGCGCCATGTAAACAATGGCTCCGAAGGATCCCAGAACGAGAAGCGCCATCAAGACTCGCAAGCCGGGAAAAGAGATCGGATTCCCGGAAATCCATCCTGAAAGCTTGCCGTTTGCGACAATGCTCCCGGAAAACGTCACCGTTCCGATAAGAACGGAGAGACCAATCGTGATGGCCGCAACGGCATCGAAAGCGGAAAGCTCGATTGCGGAGCCGCCCGTGTACTGAGCAATCTCTGCGCTAGCGACGAGTGCCGACGCAAGGCCGCCGAACCCGTTAAAAATGGCCACGAGCTCTGGCATCGATGTCATCTCGACCTTTCGGGCCAGAACCACACCGATGCCGCCTCCAACGATCACGCCCCCGATGATCATCGGCCAGGACAGCACCTCATAAAGAAACAGCGTTGCGATGACGGCAACGAACATACCGGCAGAAGCCAGTTGGTTGCCACGCTGCGCGGTGACAGGAGACTGCATCCGCTTCAGCCCAAAAACAAATAGGACAGCGGACAGCAGGTAGGCGAGATCAATAATAGCAGTCTTCATGAGCAGGGCCTTCGCATGAGAGAGACGAGCGGGCGAAACCGGATCGAAGCGGGATTCAGGCAGCGCCGTTCGTCGGCGTAGCAACGGTCGAAGCATCGACATCCGATGGCGTACCGCGCTTCTTTCTTGCAAACATCTGTAGCATTCGATCGGTCACGAGGAAGCCACCCACCACGTTAATCGATGCCACCACTACGGCAGCAAATCCGATCCACGAGGCCCACTCATTTCCAGTCATTCCCGCCGCCACCACCGCCCCAACGAGCGTGATCCCGCTAATAGCGTTCGCTCCAGACATGAGCGGCGTGTGCAGCGTCTGCGGCACCTTGCTCAGAACCTCCGTTCCGAGAAAAGCCGAAAGCACAAAGATAATAACGTTGTTTAGCATGGGTGGCGTGCAATCGTTTTCTGGTTTCCACGTATCTCGCAATGAGCGACCGACCGGCGGATGACATACCGCCTGAATCTAAGCTTCCTGAGACAGCATACCGCGGACGCGCTCGTTGTGAACCTCGCCATCGTGCGTCAGGCAGGCGCCGTCGAAAATCTCGTCGTCGAAGTCCGGCGTGAATGCTCCGTCTTCGACGAACTCTTCGATGAGCGACGTAATGGTCTTGGCGTAGAGTTGGCTCGCGTGAACCGGCATGTCCGCAGGCAAATTCGTGGGGCCGATTACGGAGACGTCGTGCTCTACAACCGTCTCGCCGGCTTCCGTATATGCACAGTTTCCTCCATTCGGTGCAGCAAGATCGATTATCACCGAACCTGGCTTCATCGCTTCAACCGCCTCCTCTCGAATCAGGAGGGGCGCGGGTCGGCCGGGAATCAGCGCGGTGCTGATCACGACATCAGCGTCGGCAATGTGCGGCTGCAAGAGTTCCGGCTGTCTCTCCTGCTTTTCTTTCTGCAATTCCTTCGCATACCCGCCCTCGTCTTCCTGATCTCCCATATCCAGCTCAAGCTCGACGAACTTCGCACCCAGACTCTCAATCTCCTCTCGCGTCGCGTCGCGGATGTCGTAGCCGAAGACCTTTGCGCCAAGACGTTTCGCTGTTGCAATCGCCTGGAGCCCGGCAACACCGGCCCCAAGGACGAGGACCTGGGCTGGACGAATCGTTCCCGCCGCCGTCGTCAAAAGTGGGAAGAACTTCGGGAGGCGGTCGGCGGCAAGAATCGTCGCCCGATAGCCGCCGAGCGAGCTCATGGCGGAAAGAGCGTCCATCTTCTGCGCACGTGAGATTCTCGGCACAAGCTCCATCGACAACGAGGTCACGCCTCGGTCGGCCAGAGCGCGAGCAAGGGACGGACGATCGAGCGGGCTCAAAAAGCCGGCGATCACTTGTCCTTCGTGCATCGCAGCGATCTCGTCGTCGGACGGTGGGGCAACTTTCGCGATGAGGTCTGCACCGAACACGGTGTCGCGGTCCACAATCTGGCAGCCCGCATCCTCGAAGCTGCGATCAGAGTGGAAGGCACGCTCGCCCGCTCCGGACTCGACGAGAATCTCTAGGCCATCGACGGACTTGAGCATCCGATCGGCGATTTTTGGAATAAGCGCGACGCGCGTTTCCCCAGATTCGGTTTCGCGAGGAATGCCGATCGTAAGAGCCATGAGCGGGAGGGAAAATCAGATCGGAAATATCAGTGCGAAAGGGTAGACGTACGAACGGACACATCGTTTGCCGCTCGACCCTATCGTTACGGCTTCACCCATTCTATGGCAACATCTGTCTCTGTGAAGCCAACTTCAAGAAAGGAAGTAGTTTGCTCCTGCGCAAGCAGGATTTTCGGCTTGAGACATCAGTCGGTCGGAAGCCCACACACTACATCCGTACGCTCACGCGTACTCAACCTGTTTAGTAACTGGATTGCAACACACTAAGAACAAGAAGTCACCTCTCCGACCGGGCCGAACGTGAACCTCTGGAACGGACGCAGAAGACGCGGTGCGCGAAATCGGCGATGTCGCAGCGCTTGGAGCGTAGCGAGGGCCGACCGTTGGGAGGTCAAGTGTGTTGCGAACGGCGCGAGAAACTGTCTTCGGGCGGTCCGTACCGCTGGGTGGCCGGAGGCTGTCCGCCAAATAGGTTTGCAAACCAAAAAACGCCTCACCGCCGGACGTGGCGATGAGGCGCTCAAAACCGGCCGGATCAGATTGGACTAGCCGTGTGTGCGCTCAAATTCCTTCATGAACGCGACAAGTGTATCGACCGCCTCTTCCGGCAGCGCGTTGTAGAGCGAAGCACGCATGCCGCCGACCGTGCGGTGACCGCCGAGACTAAGGAGTCCATTCTCCTTCGCCTTCTTGATGAACACCGGTTCGAGGTCTTCCTCCACGAGGCGAAACGTGACGTTCATCATTGAGCGCGAGTCTTCGTCGACCGTTCCACGATAGAAGTCGCTGCCGTCAATCGCGTTGTACAGCTTCTGCGACTTGCGCTGGTTGATCGCGTGGATGGCGTCCACCCCACCGAGGTCGTCGAGCCAGCGGAGAACCTTCTCGACCATGTAGATTGGGAATACGGGCGGTGTGTTGAATCGCTTCGCCGCATGCGTCCCATAGTCGAGCATCGTCGGAAGCGGCTGCTTGCGCTGCTGCAGAAAGTCGTCGTGGATCAAGACGATGGTTACACCAGCGGGACCGACGTTCTTCTGAGCGCCGGCGTAGATCATGCCGTAGCCATCCAGATCCATTGGACGACTGAGCAGCTCACTGGATGCGTCGGTTACGACCGGGACGTCGAGGTTCGGGTCTTTCTGAAACTGGTTGCCGTTGACCGTTTCGTTCGTCGTGATGTGGACGTACGAAGCATCCGGGTTCAAATCCCATTCCTCGACCGGCGGGACGTGGCTGAAGTCGTCGTCCTCACTCGATGCCGCGACGCGAACGTCCCCGACTCGGCGTGCTTCCTTGATCGCCTTGGTCCCCCAGCGCCCGGTGATGACGTAATCGGCGGAGCCGTCTTCCGGCAAAAAGTTGAGCGGCACCTGGTAGAACTGCATTGACGCACCGCCCTGAAGGAAGAGCACGTGCCAGTCGTCGCTGAGGCCAAGGAGCTTCTTCATGTGCTCCCGCGCCGATTCCTCGATCTTGTCGTACGCGGCAGAGCGGTGACTGATTTCCATCACGGACGCCCCCACGTGGTCATACACGGGAAGCTCGTTCTTGGCCTCCAAAAGTACCTCCTCAGGAAGCACGGCGGGGCCGGCGGAGAAATTAAACTGACGCTCGCTTCCGTCGGTCGGAGCGGAGGCGTTCGACGTAGGATCGGTAACTTGCATGTCGACGTGCGAAGTTGGTGGGTCACGAAAAAGAGAACGGCGTGCCGCGCGGGCGAGGACTGCTGCCCGAGTCGATGGTACTCACGGCTAACCCAACCGTATGGTCCCGTTTGGGACGCTTCGAAGTGTGGAAGTATGAAAGTGTGGAAGTGTGAAGGTTTGGACTTTTGGACGTTTGGACGTTTGGACGTTTGGACGTTTGGACGTTTGGACGTTTGGACGTTTGGACGTTTGGACGTTTGGACGTTTGGACGTTTGGACGTTTGGACGTTTGGACGTTTGGACGTTTGGACGAAAGTACCTGCCATCTCCAATCGAGTCAACCCGAACGTTGAGATTCCAACCCAATAGACAATCCGCAACCCACAATCCACAATTCGAACTTCGCACTTCGCATTTCGCACTTCGCACTTCGCATTTTGCTTCCTTCCCTTTCGTCGCTCGAATTCCACCGTTCATGACATTTCGACGGTATCGGTTGTAACGAAGCACACTGAGCGCGCATGTATAGAGAAACTAAACGAACCCACGGGGTAGGCGACGGGTATTCAACCGCGCTATTACCGGGCCTCTTCCCGCCCGCTCCTCTATTCTTTGCGGCTGCTTTTAACATGTCTGAGTCTCCTACTTCATCGACCGACGCCTCTTCGGACGATCGCATCGGGACATCCCGCCTGGTCGTCATCGGAGCCGTTGCCATTTTGCTCGTCGGCCTTGCCATTCCACGCCTCTTTGCCTCGTCCTCTGAAGGCAATGGAAACCAGGGTGGCGGGAGCGGAGCCCCCCTCGGCGTGGACATTTTTGTCGCGCAGCCAACCCGCGTCACTGAAACTTTGCAGACGAGTGCAACGCTGCGAGCCAACGAGTCCGTTGAACTCACCTCGGAAGCCTCCGGCAAGGTCACATCGATTCGGTTCGAAGAAGGCAGTCGAGTCCGCGCCGGACAACTGCTTCTGACAATCAACGATGCGGAACTGCAGGCCGAGCGCAAGCGACTCGAGTACCGACTCCAACTGGCCGAAGATCGTGAGGAGCGGCAGCAAAGCCTGCTTGATCGCGGCGGCGTGAGCCAGGAGGAATACGACGCGGTCGCAAACGAAGTGAGCGTTCTGCGCGCAGAGTTGGATCTCGTGGAAGCGCGCATCGAGAAGACTGAAATCCGGGCTCCCTTTGCGGGCACCATCGGACTCCGCAACGTGAGCGAAGGCAGCTACATCTCGCCCCAGACGACGATCTCGACGTTGCAGGCGCTGAACCCAATGAAGGTCGACCTCGCCGTGCCCGAACAGTACGCGGGACGCATTCAGCCCGGACAAACGATTAGCTTTCGCACCCGCGGCACCGACCGCGCCTTTGAGGGAGACGTTTATGCCGTCGAACCGCGCATTGAGCCCTCCACTCGCACGCTTCGCCTCCGTGCTCGCGCCGACAACGGGGACGGAGCCCTCCGTCCCGGAGCGTACGCGGACGCGACAATTCGTCTCGGCACCGTTCCCGACGCACTGATGGTCCCTGCCATGGCCGTTCTCCCCACACTCGGTGGTCAGCGTCTATTTGTAAAGGAAAACGGCACCGCCCAGCCCCGGAATGTATCGCTTGGTGTCCGCACCGACTCGACGGTCCAGGTCATCAACGGCCTCGCCCCGGGAGATTCGGTGATTACCTCCGGCATCCAGAATCTGCGCGCAGGCCTCCCGGTCACACCGGACAAGTAACCCCTCCGCGCGCCCCGCTCTCCGCTTTTTCGCCTGCCCAACATGTCGCTCTATTCTCTTAGCATTCGCCGCCCGGTGCTCTCCACCGTGCTGTCGACGATGATTATCATCTTCGGCGCGGTTGGATTTTACTTCCTGGGCGTCCGCGAGTATCCCTCCGTGAGTCCGCCGGTCATCAGCGTCACCACCGAGTATCGGGGCGCAAACGCGGATGTGATCGACTCGCAGATTACCGAGCCGCTCGAGGAACAGATCAACGGCATCGACGGCATCCGGACGATCAGCTCGGTCTCCCGCGCCGGTCGCTCAACCGTCACCGTTGAATTTGATCTGGGAGCTGACCTCGAACGGGCCGCCAATGACGTCCGTGACCGTGTTTCCCGAGCTCGACGTGTTCTCCCGACCGACGCCGAACCTCCGTCGGTTTCCAAATCGGACGCGGATGCCCCGCCGATCGTTTTTCTCAACATCAAGAGCGATCAGCGCAATTTGATGGAGCTCACGGAGATCGCGGATAAGCGGTTCAAGGAGCGATTGCAAACGATCGAAGGTGTGAGTCGGGTCGACGTCTGGGGCGAAAAGACCTTTGCGATGCGCCTCTGGTTCGACCCCGGAAAGCTGGCGGCGTACAATCTGACGCCGCTCGATATCCGCTCCGCGCTCGACCGGTCGAACGTCGAGCTTCCATCCGGGCGTATCGAGGGCGAGTCGATCGAGCTCACCGTCCGCACGATGGGTCGCCTTGAAACCGTTGAGGACTTTGAGAGCCTGATTCTCAAACAGTCTGAGAGCGGTGAAACGGTCCGAATGAAGGATGTCGGCCGCGTTGAAATCGCCCCCCGCAACATGCGGACACTTTTGCAGCGCGACGGCATTCCGATGGTCGGCGTCGTGCTTCGACCGCTGCCCGGCGCGAACTACATCGACATCGTCGACCAGTTCTACGAGCGGCTCGAGACGATCAAGGCCGACCTGCCGACGGACCTGGAGCTCGGCATCGGGTTCGACAACACGGAACCGATCCGGCAAAGCATTGATGAGGTTCAGCAGACCATCTTCCTCGCGTTCCTGCTGGTCGTCTTTATCATCTTTGCCTTCCTTCGCGACTGGCGATCGACCGTCATACCGCTCCTCGTGATTCCCGTCGCGCTGATCGGGGCGTTCTTCATCATGTACATGGCGGGCTTCTCCATCAACGTGCTCACGCTCCTTGCCATCGTGCTCGCGATCGGCCTGGTGGTCGATGACGCGATTGTGGTGCTGGAGAATATCTACTCGAAAATCGAGGAGGGGAAACCTCCGATCGAGGCCGGCATCGAGGGGACCCGCGAGATCTTTTTTGCGGTCATCGCGACATCCATTGCGCTCGTTGTCATCTTTACGCCCATCGTCTTCATGGGCGGCCTGACGGGACAACTCTTCCAGGAATTTGGTCTCGTCATCGCCGGGGCGGTCGCGATTTCCTCGTTTGTCGCGCTGACGCTGACGCCGATGCTTTCGTCACGCTTGCTGAAGCAACGGGAGGAGAAGCCCTGGATTTACCGCAAGACAGAGCCGTTCTTCCAGTGGCTCACGGATGCCTACCGTCGCACGCTGCAAGCCTTCATGGAAGTGCGCTGGATCAGCGGTGTCGTGCTGATCGCTGTCATCGCTCTCACCGCGACCTACTGGTGGAGCCTGCCACAAGAGCTCGCGCCACTGGAGGATCGGAGCGGCGTCCGCCTCTTCGCCACCGCCCGCGAAGGCGCGACGTACAACTACATGGACGGCTTCGTCGACCGGCTGATTTCGACCGTCAACGATGTGGTGCCTGAGGAGGACCAGTCGGCGCTCATCACGGTCACGTCTCCTGGCTTCGGCGCGTCGACCTCCGTGAACTCGGCCTTCGGTTTCGCCCGTTTCGTCGACCCGAGCGAGCGCGAGACGTCGCAGATGGAATACGCAGACCGGCTTCAGGCCGCCGTTTCGAAGCTTGAGGGCGCGCGAACGTTCGTGTCGCAGGAGCCAACGATCTCCGTGGGCTTCAGCAGCGGACTTCCCGTACAGTATGTGCTACAGGCCCCAAGTGTCGACCGGCTCCGGGAGGTCCTTCCGACCTTCCTGGAGCGCGCCGAGGAGCAGCCAGAGCTGGCGTTCGTGGACGTCGATCTGAAGTTCAACAAGCCGGAACTTCAGGTCCGGATCGACCGCGAGAAGGCAGATAATGTTGGCGTCTCGCCCCTCGACGTGGCGCAGACGCTCCAGCTGGCCCTGGCCGAGCAGCGTGTCGGCTACTTCGTCCGGGACGGCGAACAGCGTGAGGTCATCGCCGCCGTAGAGAAGTCGCGAAGCAACGAGCCCGTCGACCTGACCGGCCTCTTCGTGCGCACGGCCTCGGGCGAACCGATCATGCTGGACAACCTCGTGACAGTATCTGAGGAGGCGACGCCACCGCAGATCTATCGATTCAACCGCTACATGTCTGCGACGGTGAGCGCACGACCCGCGCCCGGCTACACGATCTCCGACGGCATCACGGCAATGGATCGCGTCGCGAATGACGTGCTGGATCCGTCGTTTTCCACAGCCCTTGACGGGCAATCGCGCGACTTCCAGGAGACATCAAACCAGCTCCTGTACGTGTTCGGGCTGGCGATCATCCTCATCTATCTCGTCCTGGCCGCTCAGTTCGAAAGCTTCCGCGACCCGTTCATTATTCTCTTGACGGTGCCGCTTGCTATGGTCGGAGCCCTGTTCGGCCTCGCTGTCTTCGGTCAGACACTCAACATCTTCAGTCAGATCGGACTGATCATGCTTGTCGGCCTGGTTGCCAAGAATGGCATTCTGATCGTGGAGTTTGCGAACCAACGCAAAGCTGCTGGATTGTCGATTCGCGACGCCATTGAGGACGCCGCCGTCGCGCGCTTCCGGCCCATCCTGATGACCGCCCTCTCCACAACGCTCGGCGTGCTGCCGCTCGCTCTGGGGCTGGGCTCCGGAGCGCAAAGCCGCGTTCCTATGGGCGTGGCTGTGATTGGCGGGCTCGTCATCGGTACACTCATGGCACTCTACATCATCCCCGCTGCGTACTCGTACCTGACCAGCGAAGACGCCGGACCCGTACTCGCGACGGTCTCGCCAGATAGTGCCACCGCCCCGACCAGCGGCGACACCGGCGACGGCATTCCCGCAGAGGACGTGGATACGCGACAACCACAGTCCGAATCGCCTGGGAGCCAGCGGTAACCTAAACGCCGCTGCTTTCAGTATCTGTTTTCTCTCTTCCCACACCCGTCCCCTCGATGTACGGTCCCCTTCGTTTCTGCGTCACCCTGCTCTTGCTCTGCGCGACTAGCGTGATGCAACCGGTAGCGGCACAGGTTTCGTCCACAGAAGAGAGTCCGGCGGATACGTTGACCCTGGAGGCGGCCGTTCAGGAGGCGCTGGAGGCCAACTACGACGTGCAGGTTGCCCGCACCGACGCGGCCATCGCCGAGAATAACGTCACGCTGGGGAACGCGGGATATCTACCACGCGCATCAGCAAGTGGACAGGCCTCGCAGTCCATCGCCAATTCGACGGTCGAGTTTGGAGGCAGTCAGCAAACGGATAGCGGTGTGGTGTCGACAAACTACAATGCCGGGGCCGAGGCGCGTTGGACGCTCTTCGATGGCTTTCGCAGAGGCGCCACGTATGATCGTCTACAGGCCGAGCGCAGCCAGCAGCAGGCAGCCACCCGGGAGCAGGTCGAACTCGTCGTGGCGGATGTCGTCGTGGTGTACTCCGATGTCGCACGCCTGCAGCAGCAGGTCGATGTCTTCGAGGAAGCCGTGTCGATTTCAGAAGAACGTCTCCGCATCGCGCAACTGCGAAAAGATCTGGGGTCGGCGTCCGACCTGGAAGTTCGGCAGGCCGTTGTCGACCTCAACACCGACCGTGCTGACCGTCTCCGCATCCGCGCCGACCTGACCGCCGCACGTTCTCGTCTAGCGCGACTCCTCGGACGCACTGCGCCTGATGGACCACCCGTGTCCTCGGATGTCGCTCTCGACCCCAATTTGCAGGAGGCTCGCCTCCGAGACATTGCGCAGTCGCAGAGTCCGGCCCTCCGCCAGGCCGAGCAGGCCGTCGCCGTCGCTCGTGAGGAAGTCGCAGAGGAGCGAAGCGACTGGTTTCCCAGCCTCGACCTGTTCGGCGGCTATTCCTACGCCCGCACCGAAAACGGGGCCGGCGCCTTCCAATTCAACGAGGCTTCCCAGTTCGAATACGGCGCATCACTCGCCTTCACGATCTTCGACGGGTTCGAACGTGAGCGGCGCGTCGAAAACGCCGAACTCCGTGTGCAGGCCGCCAAATACCGCCAGTCCGATGCAGAGGCACGGCTCGCGGCTGAAATCACCGGAGCCTTCGAGCAGTACAGAAACCGTCTTGCCGTCGTCGAACTCGAGCAGGAGAACGTCACGGCGGCCTCTGCCAACGTCGACATCGCCCTCGAACGGTTTCGCCTCGGCACGATCACGTCCGTCGAGCTACGAGAGGTACAACAGCAACGAATCCGGGCTGAGAGTCGGCTGCTTGACGCACGGTTCGAAGCCAAACAAGCGGAAATCGAGCTTCTTCGCCTGAGTGGACAATTGGTTGACGGTCCGTAGGTCATACCACTCACATTCCCCCCGCGTGGAACGGTCTAAGCCGCTGCACCGCGGGTCCGGTGCGACGTTGACTCCCCTTTTCTGATCAACGCCATTGTCTAGCTACCGGACCGTTTGATTTCAAACCGGGATGTCTTCGTATGTCATCGAGAAGCAGACCTCATGCGTCTCGGAAACGAGACGTCATCTTCGAACATGACGCACTCTCACACGCTCATACCCACATCCTCCCATGCATGCTTCTCCAGGACCGAGTTCAATAACGGCCGATTGAGGCGCCGTCTTTCGTGTCTTACATGCCGTGCAGCATTTCACGGACACCTCCACCACCGGATGGAATGAAGGAATCGGACGAGATCCATCTACATGACCTGTCCGCCCACACTGAACCGTGTGTGATGAACAACCCCTTCGTTTCACGACCCGCTCGCCTTCACTCATCTTTTCCCATACCAAATCCAAATGAGAATGTCGGGCTCACGATCGTCTGTTGAAGTGTTTTGCACGCTTGGAAGGACCAGAAAACGTTGATTCCTGCGTCTCTTCCTCTTTTTCGATCGAATCGACCCCACAGCCGAGGCACGGCATCCGGACACGATCATTTGGATTCAGCATCAGAGTAAAACTGTGGCGGCATAGGCAGCGAATCTGCCAATCCGCTGTAAGCGCGGATTCAGATAGCGTAACGCACTTGATGAGAAAGCCATCAAGTGTGACAGACCGGTACATCTGACGGGATCCGTACAATAGGCGATGCCGGTCGGGCGTATGTTCAGCGCAGTGAAGGATTGGTTCTATCCACGCTACCACTCATTACAGTACCGATTGGCATGTTTACTCGCTTTGCTTCGCGCACGCTTGCGGCACTCACTCTCCTCTTCTTCTTCGCCGTTCCCGCTCAGGCCCAGGACATGGGAGAAGAGCCAGGAACCATCGTTGAGGTTGCCCAGAGCAACGAAAACTTCTCGACTCTCGTGTCAGCCCTGAAGGCCGCGGGACTCGTGGAGACGCTACAGGGGGAAGGTCCGTTTACGGTTTTCGCACCGACGAACGCTGCCTTCGAAAAACTACCTGAGGGTACTCTCGACAACCTGCTCAAGGAGGAAAACAAGGATCAACTAACGGCGATCCTTACCTACCACGTGGCCCCGGCGAAGGCCATGGCGAAAGATGTCGTAGGAATGGATGAGGCTCCGACCGTTCAGGGCCAACCCGTCCAGATCATGGTCGAAGATGGGACGGTGATGCTGAAAGGCCAGAACACCGCGACAGTGACAACGACCGATATTCAGGCGTCGAACGGTGTCATTCACGTCATCGACACGGTTCTCATGCCACCTGCTTCTGACGAAATGCAGGAAGGTGACATGGGCGGTGGAGAGCGTTAAGGTTCCCTTGTAGCGCACGGACAGGCATTCGCGGCCGCGCGCTAACACGTTCGAACGAAGCAGGCGAGATGCCCTCTCTGGGTGTCTCGCCTTTTTTTACTCACGCGCACGTGCCCAGCC
This sequence comes from Longibacter salinarum, assembly GCF_002554795.1. NCBI lineage: Bacteria > Pseudomonadati > Rhodothermota > Rhodothermia > Rhodothermales > Salisaetaceae > Longibacter > Longibacter salinarum. The sequence goes on from NZ_PDEQ01000004.1 coordinate 195,299, forward strand.
TCGTGGCCGCCCGTTCTTACGCCGCGACTTCTCTGGGCGACGTACCCGACGTTTCGGGTTGCTGATAGAGATGCTCGACGATAATCATATGTGGAAGCGTCATTACGCTGATCAAGATGAAGAGAAGCGCGACCATTTGATCCTCAAAGCCGAACGACTGCGTCGTCGCATACAAAAGGCCCAGGCCGGCGAACGAAATGATCGTGTAGAGGGCCGCTTTTTTATAAAATCCGGGAAGGGATGTTGGCTCGCCGGTGCGATTAAAGAAGCGAACGAGCTCGAGAATGTGACCGAGTGAATGCCAGAGTCCAAAGTAAACGGCAAAGGCAACAAGCGGGTGGACGGTCAGGAAAAGAGCGGACAGTGCGGCCGTGTTCACAAACTCGCGCCACCAGCCGTCGGGGCGCTCCGGCGTCTGTGGAAGCAGCACTGCCAGCATCACAATATGCTGCACGATCAATGCGGCGCAAACCCATGCACTCTGCGTCGCGACGTAGGGCCAGGATGAGACCTGGACGCCAGCGATCGCATCGAAGATCGGATCGACGATCCCTGGAAAGGCCGCAATGGGAAGCCCCACCAGCAACAGGCCGCGGGAGAGGTACAGCACCCGTGCTGTCACGGACGGAAGCGACCAGTACGCGAGGTCAGCCTGCCCGAAATGATACATCGTCATCACGAGAAAGGCGGCCAGGCACCAGGCCGGCACGACAAACCAGAGCGCACCGTACACCGCCATCATGGCGAGGTAAAACCCGTAGAAGCGCGCCTGGTCGCGAAGCGATGAGGACAGACCGTATAGCTGCGCCGCGACGATGTGATCGACCGCTCCATGGGGAATCCCCGTCACGACCACGGCCACCATCAGCACAGCAAATGCCGCGGGGCCAAGCGAAAGACCTCCCCACGCCCCGATCGCTGCACAGGCGAGGGTGATCCCTAATACGGTCACGTAAATGCGAGGCGATCGGAGCGTTACCTCGTGGTGATGCGCCTCAGCGTGGAAATCAGACACAGTTGGGGAAAGAAAGGAAGGCAGATAAGAACAGACAGAATCTACAATTCGGGTCTGACTCCGCCCAACCCTATTACTCATGCGTTACGAATCCGTCGCTCTCCAGGGTAGACGTGGACTTTCTTTCACAGATTCCCTTCATGTTCGCGCACGGTTTCATGCGTAGATGGCCCTCACGCGAGGGGAAGCTGGATTTACTCTGAACACTCCTTTTGATGCCGCGTTATAAATGGTCGACGTTATTGCGACACTGCGATATCTGACCAACTAACCGAGGACCATCGTGGCACAGGCGAAAAAAGGAGACGAAGTCCGCGTTCACTATACCGGGAAACTCGAAGACGGTACCGTATTTGACACGTCCGCCGAGGGCGAGCCGCTGAGCTTTACGATCGGTGAGAACCGCGTCATTCCGGGATTTGAGCAGGCGGTTCTTGGCATGGAGCCCGGCGATTCCAAAACGGAAGAGATCGATCCGGATCAGGCGTACGGTTCCCACCGTGAGGACATGGTGATGGAACTGGAGAAGTCGCAGATTCCGGACGAGGTCGAGCCGCAGGTTGGCCAGCAGCTGCAGCTCCGTCTCGACAACGGCCAGACCGTTCCGGTGCTCATCACCGCGCTCGGCGAAGACACCGTCGAAATCGACGCGAACCACCCGCTCGCCGGACGGACTCTCACATTCGAGATCGAACTCATTGACATTGACGAAAACGGGGCAAGCGATGAAGGCGGCAACATAGTCACGCCGTAACCCCGGAAGCAGCAACATGCTGTTGAAAAGGAAACGCCTCTGTGCTTCGGCACGGAGGCGTTTTTCTGTGCGCACGCGTTTCTTTGTACACCCGGACATTGGCCCGCGGCGGCCGCCCGTCGCAGACCGATCGGACAGACTACTTGCGCCTCCACGAATCGGCATATTCGGTCTCGCCACGCGCTTGATAAAGGGCTGCCAGTGCCTCCGTCGTCGGCTCCACGTCTAGCGTCGGGACACCGCTCGCGACAGACAAAACATCGTAAGCGCCCCGCAATAGCGGTTCTGCTTCCTGATCGTCCCCCTGCATGAGCAGTGCTCGCCCGAGGCGAGATTGGATGACGGCGCCGAAGGGATGTGGCTCGACAAACCGCTGGTCGAAAATCTCCTTCGCTCGACGAAGCCGACGTTCGGCCACACGCGCGGCATCCTCGGTGCCTGCGATAAGATCTAGATTCGCGAGTGCGGCGAGCGTGCGTGCAATTCGCGTCTGGTTTGATCCAGAAATCGCTTCTCGAATCGCGAGTGCGGTCTCTAGCGTATCTCTCGCCCGGTCAAACTGGCCTTGATCGGTTAGTAGGAGACCGTAGTCGTGCAGCACGTCTCCACGCGCCGCATGCTCCATCCCGACCGACGCAACCGTCAGCTGAATGGCCCGGGTGAAGAGTGAGTCCGCCGCACGAAAATCTCCGTCCCGGTACACCGCTTCCGCGAGGTTATGATGCGAACTCGCTCTCATCGGGTGACCGGAATCGAAGATCTTCTCCCTCATCTCGAGGGCTTGCCGAATGTGCGGCAAGGCTTCATCGGCACGGAGGGCGTCGGTGAGGATCGATCCCAGATTCGTATGCCCCATCGCAATCTGCGGATGCGGCGCGGTGTGTGCCTTTTTCTGAAACTCGAGCATGTTTTCTGCGAGAGGAACGGCGTCGCCGTAGCGCTCGAGATTCTGATACAGCACCGCCAGATTGTTCTGACTCATGGCCGTCCACTCGTCGGATTCCTCCTGAAGCTGCGTGCTGATCTCAATCATCCGCTCTTGCATCGGAACCGCCTCCGCGAGACGTCCCTGCTTGCTGATCGAGAGTGCCAGCGCATTAAGCGCGCCGGCAACGTCCGGGTGGATCTCCGTGCCATGGATCTTCTTCCACATCTCGTACGACTGACGTAGAACCGTTTCCGCCTCCGCGAACTGAGATTGGCGCCATCTCAGCACGCCCACGTTGTACAATGCCTGCGCCACCTCTTCCGTCTCCCCGGCTGCCGACCGACGGGTCGTCAGACTGGCCATCAGAAGTCGATCGGCCTTTTCGTACTCTCCAAGATCGGTGTAGACTTGCCCGATCACGTTCTGCAGCTCCGCCTGGACGATCGGCTGGCCGCGCAGCGTATCGACACGCTGTTCGCCCCGGTTGAGGAGCGTCCGGGCTGTCAGATCTAGTCCCGGGTTCTCGTTCGGGTTGCTGGCCTGAAACAGGTCCACGAGAAAGGTGGTAACGGCTTCAGACTTCGCCAATTCCTGCTCTGCCTGTTCGCGCAAAGCTTCTGCCTCTGCCTGTGCCGCTCGAGCTCGCTGCCCCTGCCAGATTGCGGCCCCGAGGCCCACGACGACAGCGACGACGACGGCCGCAACAGCAGCCACGCCGACCGCGTGCCGCTGAACGAACCGCGTTGTGCGATACATTACCGAATCGGGCCGTGCTGCAACGGGACGCCCCTTAAGGTATCGGTCGAGATCTTCGATCAATTGCGCGGCGCCATCGTATCGACGTTCCGGCTCTTTTCGCAAGGCCTTCAGGATGATCGTGTCCAGATCGCCGCGGAGCGCACGACGAAGATCGGCCCGCGTGGTGCCTCGTGCCTCAGCCGGGTCTTCAGCCGTTTCCGTGCTCGCAAGTCCGACGACATCCGACGGCGGACGCGGCTGCGTCTCCAGTACACGCTGATCCAGATCACTGGGCGCGGAATCCTTCGTCGCCGCGTCATCATGCGGCCGGATCCCCGTGAGGAGTTCGTACAGTACCACACCGAGGCTGTAGACATCGGTCGCCGTCGTGACGGCATCGCCCCGAACCTGCTCGGGCGCGGCATATCCCGGCGTCATCAGCGCCCCCCCGGTCTTCGTGAGGCCTGGACCATCGTCCTCCAGCAACTTGGCGATTCCGAAGTCGAGCAGCTTCACCCGCCCATCCTCCGACACCATGACGTTGGACGGCTTCAGATCGCGGTGGACGATCAAGTTGCGATGCGCGTGCGCGACCGCCGCTCCCACGGTAGCAAAGAGTTCGAGGCGCTCCTGTACGGACAGCTGACGGCGATCGCAGTAGGCTATAATCGTTTCGCCCTCGACGTACTCCATCGCCAGAAAGGGCGTGTCGTCCGGGGTGACTCCGGCATCCAGAAGGCGGGCAATGTTCGGGTGCTCGAGACGAGCCAGGATCTGGCGTTCGACGAGGAATCGCTCCACACGGTCGGGAGCCGCCATCGCGTTTCGTACGAGCTTCAGAGCGACCCGGTTACCGAGGTCGCTCCGCTCGGCAAGAAACACGCGGCCCATGCCTCCTCGCCCGAGCTCCTCTTGGACCTCATACGGCCCCACTGTCGTCCCAGTCGTCGTCCGGTCACCGGGACCTCGCGCCGGAGACCGATCAAGTCGAGCCGCTGCACCGGCATCCACCTTAAGCAGATCCTCGACGCGAGAGCGTATATTCTCATCGCCGCACGCGTCGTCCAGAAACGAATCCCGCTCCTCTTCCGGATGATCGAGAGCAGCATGAAAGAGACGCTGCACGCGTTTCCACTCGTCAGGGGTCATGGGCAAAGAGGGAAAAAAGAGGAGGCTATGCGGTGCCGATCCTGGGCGTTCAAGGGGAAAATGTCCCGTCGGCAGAGGGTCTACGGTTGGCCGAACGGGCTTTACGCGGTAAGCTGGGAAGCCAACCAGGCGCGGGCGGCTCGCCAGTCGCGGTAAACCGTAGGCTCGGAGATATCCAGAGCCGCTGCCGTTTCCGCAACGGTGAGTCCCGCGAAAAACCGGCATTCGACGATCTGCGCCTGCCGATCGTCCATATCAGCCAGCCGATCCAACGCATCGTCCAGCGCGAGGAGCTCGATATCGTTGATCGGCTCTGAGTACAGATTATCATCGAATGAAATTGCCGTCTCCGTCCCCCCCCGTTTGTCCGCCTGGCGGCGGCGGGCTGCATCAATCAGCACTTGCCGCATCGCACGAGCAGCAACACGGAAAAAGTGCGTGCGATCTTTCCATTCGACATCCGACGGCACCAGTTTTTCGTATGCCTCGTGTACGAGCCCCGTTGTATCGATCGTGGATGCACCGCGGTCGCTCCGCACCTTTCGTGCGAGACGTCGCAGCTCTTCGTACACGAGCGGAATTAGATCATCAAGGGCGTCGGCATCACCATCCCGCGCAGCATGGAGAAGATGGGTGACCGGGGATGAGGACGATGACATTAAGAAACGAGTGGTTGTAAATTGATTCTGCAGCTAACACACAACAATGTGTGCACACTGACTTGCCACAACAGAGTTCTGTCGTAGCTCACTGAGAGTAATGACATGTTTTACCGGTCCATCTACCGTACATGGACGCCTGCTCTTACCGGAAGGATCCAAACGATAGAAATCCATTGGAGCATCGTTCCAATCAACAAAATGATCACGGATGATAGGTACGAAGGATGGTTTGCGTATGGTGAGATAGAACGGAAGACAAACTCCGTCGCCTTGTCTGCAGACGGGTCTCCTCATCGTTTCTTTTTGTAGACAGTCTGAGTCGGTAGCTCCATCGACATGTCATTTCGCTCTGTCGATAACCGACGTAGCCCCTTCGCTTATGATGGACCCCATTTCCCCCTCATTTCGGCTCGACGCTCTATCGGCGCACCAGATCGGAGTCGCGTTTCTTACGCTTCTGTGTCTGTTGCCCGTCTTGGCCTCGGACGCCTACGCCCAAATCCGATACACGCCGCCTCGTGGGGCAACCCTGATGCCCGTCCAGGCTCCAGACTCATCCTCACGCTCGCCAGCTACCGTATCAGCGACGAGAAATCAAGGTGCCACTCATCCAACTGCGGACACCACCCGCCCGTTATCGGAGCGGACCCCGGACGATCCAGCCGTCAGCAGAATTGTCCCGCTCCCGGCTACAGGCGGTGCTCCGGTGGCCGTCACGCCTCACATCAGTCCGTCGCTTCTCCTCGCGCCAGCAAAGCCCTCGTTCCGACAAACGAATTTGCTGACATCCGTTATCTACGGCGCGAGGCGCACACTCGCGCCTCATTCGCTGCCATCCACTCCTAAATAAGGCGGGGGAGTTTATCCCGTGGTTTCCGGATGTCCGCATCGCTGCGCGCAATGGCCTGAGAAATATTTTTTGGCTCCAGTTGCTATTCTGATTTTTCTGATTCACTTTGTGTTTTAAAGTACGCGTATCTTCCTCTTCTCTCATGCGAAGCGACCGCCCCGCTGTACGTCCGACCACCGGTGACAACGAGCCGGTCCAGCCATCGACGCCCGAGCGTGCATCCAGCGACCTTCGCTTCATCCGCTCGATGATGGAGTCCGGAGGGCAGTTTACCGCCGTCCCCGGATTTGGAAGTATCGGCATGGGAGTTACCGCGCTGGGCGCGGCGGCACTTTCGTCGATCATGCAAACGGAGACGTTGTGGCTGCTCGTCTGGGCCGGGGAGGCACTCCTTGCAACAGTCATCGGCGTCGTCGCGATGATCCGGAAGGCCCGGCGACAGGACGTCCCGCTGCAGTCGGGACCGGCCCGGAAATACGTCTTCGGACTTCTTCCGCCCCTTGCAACCGGCATCCTGCTGACCGCTGCTCTTCTGTATCACGGACAGACCGAACTTCTACCTGGCATCTGGCTGACCTGCTACGGGGCAGCCACAATGACTGCCGGCACATTCTCCGTCCGCGTTGTCCCCATCATGGGCGCCTGCTTTATGGTCGTCGGGGCGCTGACCCTTTTCGCCCCGCCTGCCGCGCACAACCTTTTGCTCGCCGGCGGATTCGGCGGCCTCCACCTGATTTTTGGATTCATCATTGCTCGTCGCCATGGCGGATAACCGAACATCTTCCTTCCGTGCTCAGCGCGTCCGCCCCGGCGAAATCGACCGCCTCATTCATGGCCGCGTTCGCCTCGGAATCATGAGCGCCCTCGCGACCGGTGACCGGCTGAGCTTTAACGAATTGAAGCAACGCCTCGACACGTCCGACGGCAACCTCAGCGTGCATGCTCGCAAGCTGGAGGAAGCCGGGTATGTGGAATGCATCAAGTCATTCGACGGGCGAACGCCGAAAACCGAATACCAGATCACCAACGCCGGTACCGACGCCCTTCGGCAGTACATCGATCAGATGGAGCAACTTCTGGGATTTGGCGAGTAGCCTCGCTCCACATGCGCGACCTCTTCACCGGTGGGCCGCGCTTTCTCTTTGAGACATCACTTTACAATACAAAGTAATCATTTTACCAAACCATGCAAACGTCATCCCGATTGATTTATGAAGCGGCAGGCTGCACGTTTTTCCTGGGTGTGCTCGGCACCCTCCTTTTCGACACACCCGTCCTCGGACTGAACGGCACGCTGTGGGTGCTCGGGCTGTGCGGCGGAGTGGCTGTGCTCACCCTTCGCTGGAGGAAAACAGCGACGCTTCGCGAGACGCTTCCTTTCGCCGGGATCGGCGTCCTTGGCATGTTGCTGCTGCTACGCGATGCACCACCGCTCACGGCAGCAATCGTCCTAGGATTGCTCGGCCTCTTTGTCCTCTTCATTCGGCAGCAGCAGGTTGCCACTCTTCATCCGGCTCTGCGCGCCGGGATTGGCCAGCTTTCGCTCGTACAGACCGTCTTCAGCGCCTGGCTCCGTCTCATTCCAGACACACTCAACTTCGATTATCGACGCCTGAACACTCACAGATCGTCGGTGCACGCCACGGGAATTGCTCGCGGTCTCCTTCTCACCGCACCGCTTTTACTTGTGTTCGGGACGCTTCTCGCTTCAGCCGATCAGACATTCGAGCGGATCCTGCTTTCCGCGATCCAGATCGACATTGAGTCAGCGTGGTGGCACATCGTGCGCGTGGTATTCTTTGGCGGCCTGGCAGCAGGTGTCCTGCGCGGCTCGCTGTTCGTTCTGGACGTGGACGTTCGCCACGAGCCGAAGCAGACGATCGGCGCGACAGAAATACAGGTCATCCTTGGCTCAATCGCTCTACTCTTCGGCGGGTACGTCATGGTGCAGCTTCCGTACTTCTTCGGCGGCCTCGAAACGGTCCTCGGCACACGCGGTCTGACAATCGCACAGTACGCCCGAGAAGGCTTTTTCGAACTCTCGTGGGTCGCCTCCCTTTCTTTGCTCGTACTCTTCGGCCTTCACACGCGCCTTGATGACACTGCACGCCCTCAGACGGCCTTCCGCCAGATGGCTCTGGTTGTGCTGCTTCTTTTGACCGTGATGCTCATGTCCGCCGGACAGCGCATGCTCGTGTACGTTGGCGAATTCGGGCTGTCCGCGATGCGACTATACGTCAGCGTCTTTCTCGTCTGGGCAGCACTCGTGTTCTTCTGGTTCGGCGCCACCGTGCTTCGCTCTCAGCGTGATCGCTTCGTCCCCGGAGCGGCGATCGCGGGGTTCGTTCTGCTGATGGGACTCACACTTGCCAACCCAGAGGCCCAGGTGGTCCGCTTCAACATTGACCGCGCGTCGCAAACGCGGACGTTTGATGTCTCCTACGCTCTGTCGCTGAGCACGGATGTGGTACCAACCCTGGCGGAGTCGGCTGAACACCTACCATCGGCCACCGATCGGTCGGCCGTGGCCGATGCTCTTCTCTGTGCGTATGACGACCCGGCCCCGCGTGGATGGAAAGGCTGGACGTGGAGCCGATCCCGGGCATACGCCGCCGTCCAAATGCACCAGACCGAACTGTGGTGGCACGCAAGCGATGCCGCGCTGAACTGCTCGGAGGTACGCCGCCCGTTCGTTCGGTAATGCATACCGCGAACGTATAAAGAGAATGGAGACGATACAAGATGGCAGACATTCGCCTCCGCATGATCACAGACGGATCGCCAATCCTGCTTGTGGAAGGCTAGGCGTTCATTGTACGTTAACAGTCCGTCTCTCCTTTCAAGTAGAACCGTCGTGCCATGAACTTCCGAAACGCGTTGATCTGGATTACCGGTGCATCGTCAGGGATTGGTGAAGCCTGTGCGTATGACTTCAGCCGACGCGGCGCACGGTGCATCCTGTCAGCTCGTCGGGAGGATCGCCTGCACGAGGTCCGGGAGCATTGCGCCCGACCGGATGAGCACCTCGTTGTGCCCATAGACCTAGCGGAGCCAGAGTCGATCGACGCGGCGGCGGCCACGGTGCGTCTGGAGGGCGTCGTGGACCTCATGCTGCACAATGCTGGCATCAGTCAGCGGAGCCTTGCGCGGGAGACGGAAGATGCGGTCGTACGGCGCCTGATGGAGGTAAACTTCTTCGGCACGGTACGACTGAATCAAGCAATTCTGCCCGGCATGCTGGCACGACAGTCCGGACACATCGCGGTGGTAACGAGCCTCGTCGGAAAGTTCGGGACGCCGCTTCGGTCGGGATATGCCGCGTCGAAGCACGCGCTCCACGGCTACTTCGACTCGCTTCGAGCGGAAGTATTTGACGATGGCATCCGCATCACGCTCGTGTGCCCGGGCTTCATACGTACGCAGGTGTCAAATAACGCGCTGACGGCCGACGGCTCGGCACAAGGGAAGATGGACCCGGCACAGGCCGAGGGCATGCCACCGGGCGACTGCGCGAGGGCGATCGCCGACGCCGTCGTGGCCGCCAAAGACGAAGTGTACGTGGGCGGACGAGAGGTAGCCGGCGTCTACCTGAAGCGTCTATCGCCAACGCTCTTCAACCGACTGATCCGCTCGGTCAGCGTCACACGGTAAAACAGTTCAGGGTTCACGGTTCATAGTTCACGGTTCATAGTTCACGGTTCATAGTTCACGGTTCATAGTTCACGGTTCAGAGTCCGCTCACGTTATGCGATTTATCCCGGATGTGTCTTTCGGATGAACGGACAAGTGAAATTTGTCATCCAGAGACATGGGATTCTCAAGCTATCGAGATATTGATGCATGGAAGAAGGCGCGCAAGCTGACAGGGGACGTGTATCAGGTTACGCGATCCGGTGGGTTACGACGTGACTTTGGACTCCGTGACCAGATGCAACGAAGTGCCGTTTCCGTCATGTCGAATATTGCAGAAGGGTTCGGGCGAGGTAGCAATCGCGAGTTCATTCAATTCCTCTTGCAGGCGCGTGCCTCATCGCTCGAATTGCAAAGCCACCTCTATGTCGCCTACGATGTGCGTTACATAAGCGAGCAGCAATTTGATACGTTGTACGATGCCTGCGGCGAAGTCATTGCACTAATTACCGGATTACTCAGCTATCTCAAATCCTCTAACCGGAAAGGATACAAGTTCAACGAACCCAAGTAGCAACAGGCGGGCTTACCAGCGTTTTATTCGTTCGGAGAGCACCCTGAACCCTGAATTCTGAACCCTGAACATTTAATTTGTTAGTGTCGCGGTAATACATAGAGCTCCGTCTGCCGGCCGTCGAGGTATCGCACGGAGTTTCCGTCGAAGAAGGCATCTTCTTCCAGCATGATGCGGATTTTCTGATTGTCCCACTCGGGGATGGCAACCTGCGCGTTGAGTTCGATGCTGTACGCCGTGTTGGGATACAGCGGATGATCCCCGCGTCCGGGCACGCCGCCCTGCTGATCCCAGAGTCCGATGAGCGGTCCGGCTCCGTGTCCGTGATAACCGATCGGGTGCGTATACACCGTCGCGTCGATGCCTTCCTCTTTCGCAGCAGCAAGCGTTGCTTCGAGCACCTCGTTTCCGGTGCGCCCCGACGTCATTTCACGTGTGAGCAGATCCTGTAGACGGTTCCCCACGCGCAGAGCCTCGCTCAGTCCCTCGGGCGCCGCTGACTCCCCGGGCCGCAAAACGTAGGCGTGCTGCTGCGTGTCTGTGTTCAACCGCAGATACGTGATGCCGAAATCGACGTGGAGCAGGTCGCCTGGCTCGATCGTCGCCGTCGCCTCATCCGACGAGAAGTCGTTGTCCGCTCCCGTGCCCTGACGCTGAATCGACACGCTGGGATGGAACCATGCGGTGACTCCCAGCTCCCGGATGCGGTCGCGGTACCACCACTGCACGTCCTCCGTCGTGGTCACACCGGGCTGGATGGCCTGTCCGCTCAGTCCATCCGCGATGATCGCGTGAGCGAGGCGCACGATCTGTGGGTACACCTGCATCTCTTCCTCCGTCCGCGTCTCCAGCCAACCGACGGCGAGCTTTTGCCCGCTTACAATCCGATCTCGATAGGTCGGAGACAACGCCTCCTGCATCTGACCGAACTCCGTATCGGTCATCCCATCGGCAAGGGCGAACATCTCGGAGCGGTTTACGGCAATTCGCTCTGGATCCCGGTCCTCGATCAGTGAGGCTAGACGCGCCCACTGGTCTGGCTGCTCGCTCTTGTCCCACGCCGTCTGGAAGAAGCGCCCGACATCGTAACGCGCGATCGCGAGACGATCCACACCTTCGTCCGGTCCACGATCGTGAAAAACCAGGATCGTACGGCGCCGGGCGGCCTGCCACGTGGCCGGGAGCATCGATCGGATGACAGGATCTTCGTTGTACTCTCGCGCGCTGATTACCCACATGTCGATGTTCTCCCGTCGCATCAGCATCGGGACGACCTCGTCCAGTCGCGTCTCGAGCCAGCGGTTGATGATTTCGGCTCGCTCGCGCATCGGAAGCACGATGGACTCAACCGGATCCATCGGAGCAGAATGCTCAGGCGTGTAGCTATCCGGGATATCCGCGGACTGAGCCTGAACGGAGGGGACGAAGAGAAACACGACGAGCAGCCACACAGCGAGGCGCATGCAGCGGGCGGAAAGGCAAGGCATACTTCCTGATCAGAGCGAGGACGGGGACGCGGGTGATGCTCAATCTACCGGCTTCAGTCGTGAGGGGCAAGCCCGCTTGATAGAGATCAGGCGACCATACAATAGAAAACGCCGACCCTGGAACGGCTATCCCGTCCGGATCGGCGCTTCCATACGTTACTCCACGTCGAACCGATGTTCGAGCGGACGATCGGATTCTACACTCGCGCTCCTGCGCTACTTCAACTCGTAGGTGACGCGACCGAGGATAAGGCGACCGATCTGCGGAGCTCCGACGAACTCTCTGTGCTCGTTGTTGAGCACGTTATCGGCTGTGACGTCGAACCGAAGTCCATTGCCGAACGCATATCCCGCCGACAGATCGACGAGGAAATACGAATCGACGTTTCCATTGTACGGTCCGCTCTGAACGGGAAAGCCGTCTACGTACTCACCGGCGACGCCAAATGCCCAACCGCTGTTGAACGAAAAGTTGGCGCCGGACTTCATTTTGAACGAAGGCGCATTGAGGGCAACGCTCAACTGCTCGTTTGCTTCGTCCAGCTCTTCATTGGTGAAGAACTCATCGCTCATGAAGCTGAAGCTCGTGTAGAGCTCGGCCACGTCGGCGGGTGTGTAGAAGATGCTTCCCTCTACTCCCCAGTACTCGACCTCACCGAAGTTACGGTAGCTCACCAGACCACCGACCTGCTGAACGCCGTCCGGCGTGGGCGTGTCCAGCAGATTGTTGGCATTATCCGGCTGAACCACGGCTGACGGCGTGCCTCCCACGGTACCTGCGAGCAACTCGTACACCTGGCTGCGCACCGTCATGCTCGAGTTATCCAGAATGTCCTGGAGGAGCGCTTCGGCATTCGGGTCAGACTGAATGATCTGCTCGATATTCTGGTAGGCGAACTCCGGGCTCAGGTAGACAAAGGGGGATTGCTGCCGGAGCGGCCCGATGAAGTTCTGCTTCTGCTCGAAGTACCCCGCCATCTCCAGCGAAACGCGTTCGAACTGGCCTTTGTAGCCAACCTCAATCGTTTGCGTCATGGTCTGGCCCAGCGGCTCGATGTCTGCAGGACCGGCAACCGGCTCGTACCCCAGCGCGGCTTTGTCGTCCAGGAGGCCAAGGCGAACGCTTCCATTCGCCTCATTCGCTGTCGCCGACGGATCCGCGCTGCCCGCCACCTGCGCCAGAAGGCGCCTAAACGTTTCGATGTTGCTCTGTCCGAGCGTCTCGATGAGATCCTGCGACAAATCCCCGGTTTCGAGTTGCGACTCGAAGAAGGCGACCGTCGCTCGGTAGACCGGGGCGACCGGGTAGTTTCGTAGCGAGACCGGTTCATCGAATCCAACCCCCGTTGACGTCGTATTCGGGACGAAAAAGCGAATGGCCGGGTTCGGTGCAGTATTCTGCCGGTTCGAGCGGAATGTATCAAACGTAAACCCGTCAACCGCCCCGATGCCGCGAAGTGAGACGTTGAACTCACCAAGCTGGTTGTTGCTGAGAATCGTCCGGTTCCGCGCTTCGATATCCAGGAAGTAATTCTTCGTCTGGGGCGCAGAGTACGAACGGTTGTAACTCACGCGCACGCTGTTGCCGGGCGCAAATCGGTACACCAGCGCACCACGGGGCGAGCCACGAAGCTGCTCCGTCACGTTGTTATAGTCGCCACGGAGAGCCGCTGTAAAGTCGACGTTGTCACCCATCGCGAAGGTGGCCTGCGCGTAGGTCCCGTACTGATTGATGGCATCGCGATGTTCAAAACGGCCCGTCACCGTGCCGTTCGTTCGCGGACGAACAAAATCGGCATCCACACCCACGGTCAGGTCAGCGTTAAGGCCCGAAAGAATCGTGTTGTACTGAAGCTGACCATTCCACTGAAGCGACTCGTCGAAGAGCGACTCACCGCTGCCGTACACGTACGAATTGTCGCCACTGTCGATCTCATTGTAGTAAACCTGCCCGAAGAAGCCACCCTGCCGGATGCGAAGCTGGCCGTAGCGATAGCCGTACATATCAGACTGGATCGTTCCGATGCCTGATTGCACGACGCTCTTGGCGCCGCTGTATCCACCGTTCACAGCCACGCGCGTATCCGACGTCGGACGCCATTCAATGAGACCCGAGGTCGACATGGAACGGTGGTCTTTTTCACGGCGAAGGCGGTAGTCGCGAGACCCGTCGCCGTTGTAGTCACTCACCGAGACACGCCGGCCGTCCGGAACGTTGTAATACTCGGAGTAGATGCGATAGTCTTCGATTTCGCGGATGTCTTCAGGGTCGTCCGGGTCGAGCATCCATTCGTCTGCCCGGGCAAACCGTCCCGTGACCTTGAAGCCAAAGTCATTGAGGTGTCCGGCCGCTCGCATTTCTCCTCCTGCATACGCGCGCGATCCTCCCGTCGCGGACACCGTCACGCTGGGATCGCCGAACGGATCGCGGCTGAAGAAGTGAACAACACCATTCGCGACACCCGGGCCGTACAGCGCCGAACCCGGACCACGCACCACCTCCACGCGCTCGACGTCGACCGACGGAAGCGGCATGATGGCGAACAGGTTGGCGTCGAGAGCAGGCACGGCTGCCTCACGGTAGTCCGACAGCACATACGTGTCGCCACTGAACGCATTGTTGAATCCACGCAGGACGAGCTCCCGACTATTGATACCGGTCCGAGCCACGTCGACGCTCATGGCACGACGAACAGCGGATGCCGGCGAGGTAGACACCGTCTGCTCTACGTCTTCCCGGGCAATCACCGAAATTGACGCCGGAGCATCGAGAATTTTCTCCTGTCGACGGGACGCCGAGACGACGACCTGCTCGAGCGACTGACTCGCCAGCTTCATCTCAATCTGAACACGATTGAGATCATCCGGCAACACGGACACTTCCCGGGTCTGCTTCTGGTAGCCGACGAATGAAACCTCCAGGATGTACGAGCCCGTTTCGAGGTCTTCGAGGCGAAACTCTCCGTCAACGGAGGCCGTCGCTCCCGCATAAGCTGAGGCTTCCGGCCCGGTTCGAAGGACGATATTGGCCCCGGGCAGGGGCCCGCCATCGTTCGCGTCCACGACGGTACCGACAATAGCGCCCGTATCTTGAGCGGCGACCTCGAAGGGTGAGATCGCACAGGCGATGAGGGCGAGCATGAGGATGATAAGCGAGCGCCCGAGAGCGCGACCTTTGGAAACGAGGCCGAACCGATCCTCGTGCGCCGCAGCGCCGGACACCGACCGCGCCTGCGCAGGGTAGTTTGAGTTTTGCATTGGAGAGAGAAGCAACATGAATCGATGAACGTCCCGTTTCCCACTCCTCCCTCTTAGAGTTGCCCTCCATATGAAGCGAGGGGCGAATGGGAAACGTCTACGAACGTAGATACCTCATCCAATGGCGCACTGTCCAGTCATCCAGAATGACACGAGACGGATTCTACGTCTCTTTATCGAAATTAATCGATCTAAACATCAACTCCACGTGGCCTCCTTACCACGTTCATTTTTGAGTATTTGAGCTTCACAATTTCACCTGTCAAGTCCCTTCAACAAACCTTCTCCCACGATGAAAAAGCGAACTCGTCTACAAAAACGTTCTAAAAAAATCGCTACCAGGTGGGATGTTCGATTTCCTAATGCCACAACGCCGCCCCGGCGACGCGATGCTGTGGTCGGAGACTATTTCTCTTCTCGGGGCCAGGAAGTGTCGTCGGGAAGTGGTGCGTTTGGATCCTGCATGACGAGCTCCTCCGGCACGTCATTGCGCTGCTTATCCGGGTTAATGACGGAAATGATAGGCAGCGCCAGCGCCGTAAAGAAGGGACCAAGGGCAGCGATCAAAAATTCTTGCTGCAACTCCACCATGTCATCATCAAACCGTCCCTCCTCGTCGAGGTGACCGTTGATGTCGAGGTAGAGCACACGCGGCCACCCGGGGAAGCGGTCCTCCGACTCTTTCAGCAGGCCGAACACATCCTGTGCAGCCGCCACGAAGCCGTCCTCCTCGCCCACGATGTGGTAGATCGACACCGTGTTATCGAAGTTCATGTGGATGCCCGGCGCGTCCGGCTTATCGTACTCCGGCACGAAGTCCGGCATGTCTTTCTGATCGTTGGAGGCCATAGCCACGACTCGGTTAGACGTCAAAAGGGATATCACGTGCGTTGAATGACGGCCGTATCGACAGGATTCCCCCACACAGCGATTTGACACGCGCAATCACACCACGTTGGAGAGAAGGAACGAACGCGCCAGATTCTCGGGCACTTCGCCTGGGCGCAGACGCGCCATAGGAAAAAAGGACCGTTGTGTAGCCCAAAACAAGCCACCGTCGCACGGCCACTTTCGCTCTTTCCCAACTCACCGTCGCACGGCCGTGCGACGGTGAGGGTTTGGATCAAACTCTGAATACCTTTTGGGCGGACAGCTTCGGACGCCAAAGGCTCCCGTACGTTGAACGCTGTACTCTGAACCCTGAACCTTGAAAACCTGTTTGGCGGGCAGCCTTCGGCACTCCCAACGTACGGACCTCCTGATGGTCGGTCCTCGCGACGCTCGTCACACTAGGCGGGGTTGATTATGCGCTCTGTGTCTGTCGCCTATCCGACAAAAAGGTTATGAACGCTGAACTTTGAACCCTGAACCCCGAACTTGAAACTACTTCACGCCGCCATCCCCATGTCTTCGGCCTCTTCCTCCGGTTCCTCGTCTAATCCATCCGTGATGTCCGAGTCATCATCGCTCATGCTATCGAGGTCAACATCCTCGTCCTCCATCTGGGCAACGAGGCGAGCCCGTTCCAGCTCCTCCCGGATGAAGGGCGACGTGTGCGTATCGGCATCGGCGAGTGCCTCCGGCGTACCGGCGAAGACAATCTCTCCACCGCCTTCGCCCCCTTCCGGCCCGAGGTCGATCACGTGATCCGCGGTTTTCACCACATCCATGTTGTGCTCGATAACGATCACGGTGTTGCCCTTCTTTACAAGCGCACGCAGCACATTCAGCAGGTGACGGATGTCCTCGAAGTGCATCCCCGTCGTTGGCTCATCGAGAATGTAGAGCGTGTCGCCCGTTCCCGGTCGCGAGAGCTCCTTGGACAGTTTCACGCGCTGCGCTTCTCCACCGGACAGCGTCGTGGACTGCTGGCCGAGCGTGATGTAGCCAAGTCCGACCGCGTCCAGGGTCCGGAGCTTACGCATGATGCGCGGCTGGTTCTCGAAAAACTCCAGCGCCTCGCTCACGGTCATCGCCAGCACGTCCGCGATGGACTTCCCCTTGAAGCGGACCTGCAGCGTCTCCTCATTGTAGCGCTTGCCGCCGCACTCGTCGCAGGTGACCTCGACGTCCGGAAGGAAGTTCATCTCGAGCTTCACCGTTCCGGTGCCGTCGCACTTCTTGCAGCGACCGCCCTTCGTGTTGAAACTGAAGCGTCCCTTGTCGTACCCCCGGATCTTGGCCTCCGGCACCTTCGCGAAGAGATCGCGCAGGTAGTCCATCAGCTTGGTATACGTCGCCGGATTCGACCGTGGAGTCCGGCCGATGGGCTGCTGGTCGATCTCGATCACCTTGTCGATGTTGTCGATACCCTCGATTTCATCGTGCGGCAGTGGGACCATCTTCGCCCTGTGATGATGCCGCGCAAGGATCGGATAGAGCGTCTGGTTGACGAGCGTCGACTTACCGGACCCGCTCACGCCCGTGATCGCCGTGAGCGTCCCGAGGGGAAACTCGACGTCCTGCCCCTTCAGGTTATGGCCAGTTGCACCCTTCAGGACCATCGATTCACCGGTCCCGGGATTCCGTTTCTCCGGGATGGAGATGGCGCGATGCCCCTGCAGGTACGCCGCAGTCAGGCTCTCGAAGGTATAGTGGTCGCTCTTGTACGCCTCGGCGCGCTCGGCCACGGTGCTGGTTGCCTCTCCGTTCGCGGCCACGCCCGTGCGCTCGGTCGGGTCCACGGTCAGCGCGTCGGGCGACCCCGCCGTCATGACGTGTCCGCCGTGCGTACCGGCGCCCGGACCGAGGTCGATCACGTAGTCGGCCGCCTCCATGATCTCGCGATCGTGCTCCACCACGAGCACCGAGTTGCCGAGATCGCGAAGGTTCTGCAGGCTCTTGATCAGGCGCGTGTTGTCGCGCGGATGCAGGCCGATGGATGGCTCATCCAAAACATACAGCACACCGGTGAGCTGCGTCCCGACCTGCGTTGCGAGGCGAATCCGCTGACTTTCACCACCGGAGAGCGTGCGCGCCGTGCGATCGAGGGTCAGGTATCCGACGCCGACGCCAATCAGGAAGTCGAGGCGTTCCTTCACCTCTTTAATGATCGGTTCGGCGATCGTCTTCTGGCGTCCTTCCTCCAGCTCCACGTCCTCGAAGAACTGGCGGAGCTTCGTCAGGTCCATGTTGGCGAGGTCGGCAATCGTCTTGCCGGCGACCTTGTAGCTCAGACTTTCTTTCTTGAGCCGACCGCCGCCGCACTTCGGACATGGCATCTTGCGCATGAACGACTCCGCCCAGCGCCGCTGCTTCGACGAATTCGTGTTCTCGTACGTGTGCCAGATGTGCTGATACAGTCCGCCGTAGCGGTGCTTGTACCGGACTTCACGGCCCTTGTATTTGTAGACGATGTCGAACTGCTGCTCACCGGCCCCCTCGAGGATCACGTCGAGTTGCTCGTCGGTCAACTCTTCGATCGGCGTCTCGAAATCGAAGTTGTACGCCTCCGCCACCGCCTCGAGCTGGCTGAAGATCCAGATGTCGCGCGGCTTCCCGAGAGGAACGAGGCCGCCCTGCTGGATGGTTTTCGACGGATCGGGGATCATCAGCTCCTTGTCAAGCTCGTTCGTCACCCCGAGGCCGTCGCATTCCTGACACGCGCCATACGGCGTGTTGAACGAGAACATGTTCGGCGACGCCTCATCGTAACTGAGTCCCGTCTCCGGATCCACCAGGTGGCGACTGAAGAGATGGTCGCCCTCCTCGACGCCCTCCGGCGAGCCCGACACGATGCTGGCTATGAGCGTACCGCCGCCCATGTCAAGCGCCGTGCTGACGGACTTGTTCACCCGGGCGCGAATACCGTCTTTCACGACGAGGCGATCGATCACCACCTCGATGTCGTGTGTCTTGTAGCGATCGAGCTTCATGCCCTTCTCGTACTCGCGCATCTCGCCGTCGATACGGAAGCGCTCGAAGCCCTGGCTGGCCGTCTGCTCGAACAGCTCGCGGTAATGCCCTTTCCGGGCCTTCACCACCGGAGCGAGAATCATCAGGCGGGTGCCCTCCGGCACATCCAGGATGCCGTCGATAATCTCATCGTCCGATTGCTTCCGCATCCGGTTGCCGGTCTCGTACGAATAGGCCGTCGCCGCACGAGCATAGAGCAGACGAAGAAAGTCGTACACCTCCGTGACCGTGCCAACGGTTGACCGCGGGTTGCCCGAGACCGTCTTCTGCTCGATGGAAATGACCGGCGAGAGACCGTCGATGTAGTCGACCTCCGGCCGCTCCATCATTTCGAGAAACTGCCGGGCGTAGGCCGACAGGCTCTCCATGTAGCGCCGCTGCCCCTCGGCAAAGATCGTATCGAAAGCAAGGCTCGACTTGCCAGAGCCCGACAGGCCCGTGATGACCACGAGATCGTTGCGGGGAATATCGAGGTCGACGTTCTGCAGGTTGTGCTCGCGCGCGCCGCGGATCGTGATGCGTTCGTGCATGCGGGGCTGGGGGAGAAGGCGGGAAATGCTCGGGCGAGGGTCCGCGTCGTTGGACCACGAACCAATTCATAGCAAACGACAGGCCCAATTTCCGATCCGAAACCGGAATCTCGGGCGTCGAAACCATCCACCTTACACGATCTTGCGGAACGCCCGTTTCAGCGTTTTCGGTCACACACATGTGTCCCGGGCGGAATTGCGGGATGTGTCACAATTGGGAAGGGCAATGCGAAATGGGGAATGCGAAGGGCGAAACGGCATGAATAAAGCTGGCAGCGTTAACCAGCGCGTGTCCACTATCTTCCTTCTACACCCCGTCCGGCCTGCCCTGCGGCACGTCGTCGCTCACGAAAACGGCCGCGGCGACGGTGCGGCCGACAACCTCCGTCTTGGGGCCATCGGGCGTGTGCACGGTGAGCGTGAGGGGGCCGTCGAACGGGGCGCGTTCCTCGACGTCGACGCGCGTTCGCGGCATCAGGCCTAGATCTTCGAGATGATGGAGGAGCTTCGGGTCGGCGTCTTCCAGGTGGTGGACCTGCACGCTGGTTCCCGCCTTCACGTGGACGAGCGGGCGGGCGCTGACTTCGGCCACCGTGCCGTCGCGTGACGGGATCGGGTGGCCGTGCGGGTCGTGCGTCGGGTAGTCGAGCAGCTCTTCCAGCTTGCTCTCAAACTCCTCAGAAATGTGGTGCTCTAAGTGCTCCGCTTCCTCGTGCAACTGCTCCCACGAGTAGTCCATCACCTCCTTCAGGTACAGCTCTAAAAGACGGTGATGGCGGATAATCTCGAGCGCTACTTTCGTGCCCGCTTCCGTCAGGGTGACGCCGCGATATGACTCGTAGACGAGCATCCCGAGTTCATCCAGACGCTGCACCATATTCGTGACAGACGCGGACGATACCTCCATGGCGTCGGCAACCGCGCTGGTCGACACCGGCGGGTCGTGCCGAACCTGCAGCTTATAAATCGCCTTGAGGTAATCTTCTATGGTCGGGCTCAGCATGAACGGTACGGCGGTAGCAGAGAGCATCGATCGTTCGACGAACCCGCACGGGTTTCCGTTTGATCCCCGCACACGGTTTCGAAATGACATCTGACCTTTTTGAATGTCACTTATGCTAGACATTCATCAATAGACAAACCGACCCTCTATTACCCAGTCTTGCAGTTACCTAAATAGATATAGATATTACGTCTTGTTGACACGTCTACCAACGACACGTTTAGCTCTTTTTTGTTGGCTTCTGGATACGACGTCTCTCCTGAGTCCCGCTATCGTTTTAGCATTTTTCGCCTGCCATACCGCGGGCTGTCCATTCTGGACATTCGAGAATTTGTCGATTGTCGCACGCTGAATCAGCTCTACTTCATGTCTTTGTGTACCAAGCACGTTCGATACCTTCGTCCCCTTCTGATTGCGATATCCCTTCTGGGTATATCGGTCACGTCAGGTCACACCCAGCCGGTCGAACCGGGTCCCGCAGAGTGGAAAGAAATCTCGGATGCGGAACTGGACTTCACCGAATACCCCGCCGACTCAAATGCTACGGCCGTAATTCTATCCGATGTCGGTCGGCTTGAGATCTCCCGCCGTGACCGTTTCCGTCTCGAACGCTCAACCCGCGTTAAGCTGCTCGACGAGGCCGCGTTCGACGAACACGGTACCGTGTCGCTCACCTATCGCTCCGCTCACAACCGGGAAGATGTCCGCAGCATTGAGGGCCACACGTTCGTCCGGAGCGACGACGGATCGATCCAGCTAGTCGAAATCCATGACAACGATATCTTTGAAGAGGAAATACGTGACGGCGTCCACCGCGTTACCTTCACGCTGCCCAACCTGGAGCCGGGCGCGGTGATCGAATACCGGTACGAGTCCTACTCCAAGGACGTTCTTTCCCTACCGACCTGGCACTTCCAGTCGTCAGAGCCAACCGTGTATAGCGAATACGAGACTCGCATTCCGAACTGGCTCGATTACATCATTATGACTCACGGTTCGAACGACTTCGACGAGAAAACCGACAGGGAAGTGATGAATGAGCGTCGCAAACGCTGGGTGGCAACAAACATTCCCGCCCTCCGCGCGGAGCCGTTCATAACCACGCTCGAAAATTACAGGATGTCTCTGACCTTTCAGCTGAATCGGTACAAGAATCCTCGTACAGGACAGGAAAGGCATTTCATCACATCGTGGCCAACGCTCGCCGAGATGCTTATTGAGGACCCGAGACTTGGGGAGCAACTCGGCCGTCACGGCAATGTCAACGATCGCGTCGAATCGATCGTCGACCACCTCAAATCGAAGGAGGAAAAGATGCAGGCAATCTATTCCTTCGTAGCGAACACCATGAACTGGGATGGTCGCAGTAGCGCGTTCGCTTCGAAAGGAGGCCTGGACGACGCTCTGGAACGAGGGAGAGGAACGACAGGGGACATCAACCTTCTGCTCTGCTCCATGCTTCGAATCGCCGGCATTGACGCTTACCCCGTACTCATCAGCACGCGAAGCAACGGTGCGCCCATGCCTATCTACCCGTTCCTATCGCAGTTCAACTCGGTGATCGTCCAGTTAGAAATTGATGACGAGCCTATCTTTCTCGATGCCACGAGTCCTGCCCGTCCCATGGGTATGCTCCCGTACCGTGCCCTGAACGGGCAGGGGTGGAAGATTGCAGCGAAGCCAACGTGGATCCCCATTCCCCCGACGGCTACCCAGTTTCGCAGCAGCCTGATCCGCGCGAGCATTTCCCCAAGCGGCGATGTCTCGGCGAATGTCAGCGTCACGAATAAATCCATCTCTGCGGTTCGAAATCGCGAACGCCTTGCAGAAGCCGAATCTCCACAAGCCTTCATTCGAGATGCACTACTGGATTCGGAGGCAGACGTCAAGGATGTCACAACCTCCGGCCTCACGGTCGACGATCCAAATCTTCAGACGTCTGCAACCGTCACCCTTCCATCATACGCTCAGGTTGCCGGTGACACGATATACCTGAACCCGGTAATTATCGGGCGGCCGGAAGAGAACCCGTTAAAAGCGGAGACGCGGTCCTTCCCGGTCGATTTCGGATATCCTCGCCAAAGCATCTACACGCTGTCTCTCATGATTCCGGAAGGCTGGGAGATTGCGGAAATGCCGGAAAACAAGGTTGTCGAAATGACAGACAACGTCGCCTTTCAGCGCATAGTGCAGGCAAACGACCAAGTAATTAGCATGCGAATAATACAGGTATTAAACAGTACGCGCTTTGCTCCCGACGTGTACGATAAGCTGCGAGGCTACTTTGAAGACATCACCGCTGCTCAGAATGAGCCGATCGTTCTGAAACGCACCACCGAAGACGGGACAAGCGAGTCTCGCTAACGATTGCAACGCGTCCGTCGAGAAAGAGGCTCGGCGGGCGCATGCCACGATCACCGATCATGGCGACGGCACCGTGACGTACGTCCGGCACATCGAGATGCCGCACGAAGAACTCGAGGCCAGTGCGTACCCGGCGTTTCGCGAGCTCGTTCGCGCGATGGCCCGGAACGAACGGGAGCAGATGGTCCTCGTCCAGCAGTAAGAACCAGGTCAACAGACCGGATATTTTCGAGCGGTCCGAGGCCAGCGTCCCGGACCGTTTGCATTGAACCCTCCCTTCTGCACACCACAGATGACCGCGTGTTGCGCGTGAGGTCGGCGTCATGCATGTTGTAGCGGACGCAGTTATCCTCCGACTCCCCGACAGCATGCCCTCCTTCCGCTCGATGGTTCGCCCGTCCGGCCGTCTTCTTTCGCTGGCCCTTGCCCTTCTGCTCGCCATCTCCAGCGGTACGGCCCTCCCGACCGCCCACGCACAGGTCAAGCCCGGCGACATACCCGAGAACTACTATTTCCCGGCCACAACGGCCTTCGACGAAGCGATTCCCTCCCCCTCCGACTTTCTCGGATACGACATCGGGACGTACCACACGCGCCATGCTCGCATCGTGGCGTACTTCCGTGAGCTGGCTCGCGCCTCCGACCGCGTCGAAATCCGCGACGTGGGCCGGACGAACGAGTTTCGACCGATGATCTACGCTGTCATCACCTCGCCGGAGAATCACGCGAACCTGGAGTCGCTCCGTCAGCAGCACCTCGCCATCAGCGACCCGGCGGCCGATGCTCCGGACCTCGCCGAGCAGCCGATTGTCGTTCAGCTGGGGTACGGCGTGCACGGCAACGAGACGTCGTCCAGCGAGGTCGCGATGCTACAGGCGTACGCGCTTGCCGCTGAGCAGGGATCCGAGGCGGAGGAGCGGCTGGAGAAGGGCATTTTTCTCGTCGAACCGGTGCTCAACCCGGACGGGCGCGACCGGCATACGAACTGGGCGAACATGCACCGCGGCGATCCGCTGGTCGCCGACCCGCTCGACCGGGAGCACAACGAGGTGTGGCCGAGCGGGCGCACGAACCACTACTGGTTCGACCTCAACCGGGACTGGCTCCCGCTCACGCAGATCGAGAGCCGCAACCGCGTCGCCTTCTACCACCGCTGGCGCCCGAACCTCGTGACGGACGTCCACGAGATGGGCACAGACAACACATACTTTTTCGAGCCGACGGAGCCGGTCGACTCCTGGAATCCGCTGGTTCCGGACCGGGTCTACACGGAGCTTACTGCTCCGTTTGCCGATGCTTACGCTGAAGCGCTCGACGATATCGGCACCTTGTATTTCACGAAGGAGATTTTCGACAACTCCTACCCGGGCTACGGATCGACGTATCCGAACATGCAGGGCGGACTGGGATTCGTCTTCGAGCAGGCCAGCGCCCGCGGCCACATTCAGCAGAGTGACAGCCGGCTCGTCACCTTTCCCTATACGATCCGCAACCAGCTTCGCACGTCGCTCGCTACGGTGGAAACCGCGATCGAGCAGCGTGAACGCCTCCTCCGGCACCAGCGCACCTTCTTCACCTCTGCGCTGGACGAGGCCGAGGATTTTCCGGTTTCTGCCTACGTCTTCGGGAACGATGAGAATCAGAGTCGGACGAGGGCTTTCCTCGACCTTCTTCTCCAGCATCAGATTGAGGTCTACGAACTAAATGAGACGGCCGAATATGACGGCCAGACCTTCTCCCCGGGCTCGGCCTACGTCGTTCCGACCCGGCAGGCCCAACACCGGATGGTCCGGACAATGTTCGAAAAGGTGACGTCGTTTGCGGATAGCGTCTTCTACGACACCTCCGCGTGGTCGATGGCACTCTCCTACGGCCTGCCGCATCACGGAGTGGAGCGAGGCTCCGTGCCCCGCGGCGAGCGAGTAACCACGGTGCCATCCCCCGACGGAATCGGACGTGTCCCAGAGAGCTCGTATGCATATCTCGTCGACTGGACGGAAGACCCAGCCGCCCAGGTGCTGAATGCGCTACTCGAGCACGGACTCACCGTGAAAGCGGCATTCGAACCCTTCGAAATACAGACGGATCGAGGCCCGGTCTCCTATCCGCGCGGCTCTGTGCTTCTCCCCGTCCAGCCGCAGTCGATTTCCGCAGATAGCCTGCACCGCGTCGTCGAGGCCGTCGAGAAAGAGGCCGGAATGAACATCGACGCCGTACCGAGCGGATTTGCTCGCAGCGGGATCGACCTCGGTAGCCCGGCCTTTCAGCCGATCGAAAAGCCCAACGCGCTCATGATCGTTGGAAACGGCGTGTCGGGGTACGAAGCCGGGCAGGTCTGGTACGTACTCGACACGCGCGTCGATATGCCCATCACGAAGGTGGCTCGTGCGGATCTGGATCGTGTCCACCTGCCGGATTACAATGCACTCGTCATGGTCTCCGGCCGATACGATGACCTGCCCCAGCGCTTCATGGATGACCTCCAGCGGTGGATCGAGGCCGGGAATACGCTAATAACGATTCGGGGCGCGACGCCGTGGGCGATTCGCTCGGGCCTCGCCAACGACTCAACACTCATCGATGGCATGGATTCCGTCCCAACGGCCTCAATCGGGGAGAGCGACGATATGCCGGCCCGTTTCGACTACGAAACCGCAGCGGACCGTCGGGGCGCGCAGCGCATCGGCGGCGCTATTTTCGAAGCCGACCTCGACCTGACACACCCGCTCGGATTCGGCTACACGCCGCGCAGCCTGCCGGTCTACCGGGACCACGACATCCTGCTTCCGCCCGCTGCGAATCCGTTCAGCACCGTCGCCCAGTACGTCGATGCCCCTCGCCTGAGCGGATACGTCTCCGAAGCGAATCGGGACACGCTCGGAGGCACCGCGTCTCTCGTCGTCGACCAGGTCGGCCGGGGACGCATCGTTCTCTTCGCGGACAACCCGAACTTCCGCGGCATGTGGCTCGGAACCGGACGCCTCTTCTTCAACGCCCTGTTTTTCGGCTCTCACATCTACACTCCCTAGTCCGGCGACAAATGGTCATCGCATAGAAAACGGGCTCCCTCCGATTGCCGGAAGGAGCCCGTTTCTCATCGTGCGTCTAAATCATCAGACGCAAGCCAAATCCATCAGGACTAGTTGTCCGACGGAGCGTCTTCGATGATTGCCTGCGCACCGACAGCCAAACCACCTTCTGCGGTGGGTATGTCAGCTGCGATACCGGTGACGTAGGCGCCTTCTGTGATCGGCAGCTCACCCGTCCCCTGACCAATCGGGACCTCGAGCGCTGGCTGCGTGCCGCCAGCCGCTGTGACGTATACGGACTGCTGCGGCCCCGAACTTAGTTCGCGCGTCGCAAACGCACCGGACGTGCCGAGGAGACGGCTACCCGTATCTTGCGTAAACGTGAAGTCGGCAACAAGAGGGGTCAAACCGCTCAGGTCGTCCTGACCGGCTTCCGCAATGTATACATCGACGCCGTTCGCAAAGTTATCCTCGGCAAGCGCTGAACCGTGGACGAGGCGAAGGCCGATCTGTCCCGCACCAAGATCTGGGAACTGGTCGCGAAGGAGAATGGCTTCTGGCGCCTCCGTCGTGGCCGCAACCGCACCGGCGACGATCACCGTATACCGGGCGTCGGCTGCCAGATTGGCCTGGTCGACACTCACCGAATTAACGACCGTACCGTCTTGCGCGCGAACCTCAATCGTCGCATCGGTACCGACCGGGACGTCGAGGTAATCCGATGCGTTGACCGGAGACGCGGAGTATGCGAAGTCTCCCGCTACCTCCTGATCATCCAGGAAAACATCGACCGGGCCCGCATCCGGAGAGGAGTGAACAAACCGGACCTGGGCGGTCTGGGTCGTGTCATCTCCGTTGTCGTCGTCATCGTTGCTGTCGCAACCGACCAGCGTTACGACGAGCAGCATGCTGAAGAGGACTGCAAGTACATTCTTCATAGATCAGAGAAAGCCTGTGGTAAAGAATAGGTGTTGAGTCGTTGGAGGCACGTTCCGAACCCATCGCCACGGTGGCGACGTGAGCGGAAGCGCTCCCGGCCATACTATGCTTCCTGCATGATCGCAGGGAGCACCCTCTGGGGTACAAATGCGAATGCGTCATATCTCATGAGGGACCAGATGATCCTTTCGGTCCCGCCATGGCATTGACAACGAGGTAACGTTGTCGCCAGACTCATCGCCGAGCCCGATACAGCCGGGCGATTCATCGTTGGTAGTACACGGATGTGCATGAGAACACCCACGTGCCGCTGCGCCCGAGTAGCAAAGAAGTCGATACGAACACGGAGCGATCCGTCACTGATCACGGTCGATTGCCTGCCTCCGCCCTGCGCGATGCAATAAGATACGCGCTACCCATCGCGATCGGGCGGGTCACGACGGCACGTGCGCGGCATAATGCTGGGCGAGCGGCTTCAGCGCCTCGGGGTACGTCTCGCGAATAAGTACGCGAGCAAGAATCTCTGCTGGATCGACCAGGAGAACGTCACTTCGCTCCTCCACCATCGGTGCCAACGGAAGTTCGGTGCATCCGAGTACGACAGCGTCTGCCCCCTTCTCTACCAGGTGATCGATGGCAATCACGAGGTTCTGGCGCGCCTTGTCTGTGACCGGATTGGTCTGCGCCTTAATGCCGAACTCGGTATCGAAAATCGTGCGATTGACAACCTCCTCCTTGATATCATCGTCCGGGACGACCACGTCAAAACCGGCCGCCTCAAGCGGCTTCCGGTGCAGTCCGAGGTCGTACACCGCCAGCGTCGACAACGTACCGACGGTCTCGACCTGCGGCATGTGCAACTTCATAAAAGCTGCCGTCTCCTCAATCATATGAATCACGCGGATCGAATGCCCTGTGCGGTCGAGTTCGTCCTGCACCACGTCGAGAATAGCCGGCGCGTGGGCGGTATTGCATGGAATGCCCGCGACGACCGCCCCGACGCTCTCCAGCTGCCGGAGGATCTCCGTCATCGCGAACGCTGGATTCAGATCCGTCTGATCGAACAGAAACGTGCTGCGGTCGATGATGCGCTCCGGATAGTTGAGCAGCGCCACCGGGAGGTGCTCGTGATCGCTTCGCGCGTCCGTCTGATCAATGATCTTGCTGACGAGATCAACGCCGGCGGCGGGGCCCATGCCCCCGAGCACACCGATGACATTATCTTTAACCTCCATGCTAAAATATTGGGACGAAAGAAGGGAGCGCTATGAACGAC
This sequence comes from Longibacter salinarum, assembly GCF_002554795.1. NCBI lineage: Bacteria > Pseudomonadati > Rhodothermota > Rhodothermia > Rhodothermales > Salisaetaceae > Longibacter > Longibacter salinarum. Next base: position 223,400 of record NZ_PDEQ01000004.1, read on the forward strand.
GATCGACCAAACGAGCGCCGGCGGTCAGACCTGCCTCAAAAACCGTTCTTTGAACGTAGAGGTCCCCGAAAACCACATCAAATGAAGAGACGGTTCACTCTTCCGGCACAAACCGTGTCTTTTTTCCATCCGATAAATCGCTTTGCCACCGTCACGGGTCGTTTATGATAAGACTGTGGAGATGCTCGAAGCCGGGGAAAGTCAGCATCTCTTCATGAACCCGATAGGGGGTCCGCCGTTGACACGCGGTGTAGATTTTATTACTGTAAACACAGTCGTGCGATACGCTGCGGGACAGTCGTCTTCCCCGCTCGTCGTGCAAATCCTTGCCCGATGGTCTAATGGCAGGACAGCGGCCTTTGGAGCCGTTAGTGGTGGTTCGAATCCACCTCGGGCAACATCTGACGCGTACATCGACGGCGGCTCGCACCTCTACGGTAGCCGTCGCTCTGGTCCCAGAGGAGGAACGCACTCCGTTTGGGTTGACGATGACGTAGGGACTTGTACTCTAATACAGGCGGGACGCTCGCCTCACGAGTACTCCCGGTGTTTGCTTTGCTTCTGTGGACGCGGAGCCCGACTGGGTTTCGCATCCACGTTGCATGCTTTTAGTGGCTCGTTTGCCCCTTTGTCGCGGAAGCCGTCCGGCTGCTGCGGCGCCCTGCCTCGTCCACCCACCCGCCCCCACCGAGCGACCGCTCGTCGTCAGAAGCTCATGCGCACGTCCCGCAAGGACAGTCCCGTCGCCATTTTCGGAGGCCGCTCCAATCCGGCCCTCGCCCGCAAGATCGCCGAATCGTACGGCACCACCCTCGGAGAGGTCACGATTCGTGACTTTGCCGACGGTGAGATCTACGTCCGCTTCGAAGAGTCCATTCGCGGTGCGGATCTCTTCATCATCCAGAGCACGCATCCGAGTGCAGATAACTGGATGGAGCTGCTGCTCATGATTGATGCCGCCAAGCGCGCCTCCGCAGCCCGCGTCACGGCTGTCATGCCGTACTTTGGCTATGCTCGCCAGGAGCGGAAAGATCAGCCCCGTGTGTCCATTGCCGCGAAGCTAACGGCAAACATGCTGACGACCGCGGGTGTCGACCGAATCCTTACGATGGAGCTCCACGCCCCGCAGATCCAGGGGTTCTTCGACGTTCCCGTTGATCACCTCTATGGCTCAGGCGTCCTGATCGACTATCTGAAGCAGTTTGACCTCGACAACTTTGTCGTGGTCGCTCCAGACGTCGGCGCGCTGAAGATGGCCCGCGCCTACGCTCAGAAGCTGGGCGTGAACCTCGCGCTGATCGACAAGCGTCGCCCGCGACAGAACGAAGCGCGCGTGATGAACATCATCGGTGACGTGGAGGGAAAGAACGTCGTCATCATCGACGACATCGTGGACACCGCCGGGACGCTCACGCGTGCGGCTCGGGCACTTCGCGAGAAAGGTGCCCTTGAGATTATGGCCGCCTGCACGCACGGACTGCTCTCCGGTCCAGCATACGACCGCATCGAAGCCTCCCCGATGGAGCGCCTCATTATCACCGACACCATCCCGCTGAAGCGGCCGTCGGAATCGATCGAGGTCGTCTCAGTCGCCGGACTCTTTTCCAAAGCCATCCGGCACATTTACACGGACCGCTCGGTGTCGACGCTCTTTAAAGACTGAGCGACGCCCCAAACGATCTACCAACGGAGGCATGTACCCGCGTTAACGCACACTTCGCGGAACTTGCCCCCGGCATAATGGCTACGACGTATTCTGCACACCCGCTCTCCGCCTGCCGGAATGTGCGGTCGCGAGCGTTCAGGGTACGGCCCGACGCCCGGCTGCAAGCCGCGGAGTGCGTTCGCGCATTGCGCTGCGTGTGGCCCATCCGTCCTGCTGCGAGTTGATAAAGATTGATTGTCTTACAAACATGGAAGCTAAAACTATCGAGGCCCAGCCGCGAGAAACCGGTTCAAAGGCCGCCCGCGACCTCCGCTCCAACAACCAGGTACCGTGCGTACTTTACGGCCCGGAAACCGACCCGGTGTCCTTCGCCGTAACCGTACCGGCCCTGAACAAACTCATCTACAGCCGTTCGGCTAATGTCGTCGAAATTCAGATGGACGGGGACACCTGGCCCTGCATCCTGAAGGACTACGACCTCCACCCGATTACGGACCGTCCACAGCACGCGGATTTCCAGGTCCTCCGCGAGGGCCGGAAAATCACGCTCACGGTTCCGATCAACTACCAGGGTGTGCCGCAGGGTCAGAAAGACGGCGGTGACACGCAGATCGTCGTTCGCGAGATGACGATTTCGGTCAAGCCGGAGAATATTCCGTCGATGATCGAGATCGACATCAGCGAGCTCGAGATTGGCGATGCCATCCACGTCTACGACCTCGACGCGGACTACGATATCAAAATGGCCGAGGGCCAGACCCTCGTTACCGTCGTTGCCCCGCGTCTCGAAGCCGTGGCAACCGAGGAAGAAGAAGAGCTCGAGGAAGGCGAAGAGCTCGAAGAAGGCGAAGAGCTTCCGGAAGGCGAAGAAGCCGAGGAAGGTGCCGAAGAAGGCGAGGAGACCGAAGAAGCGTAAATCTCTTTCTCTGCGCCGGTACAGACCGGCCCGCCCGGATCTCCCTCTGACGGTGAGATCCGATCACAACATGCCCCGTGGGGACGTAGCTTCGTGCTGCGTCCCCACGCGTGCGTCTAGGGACTGCTTGAGCATTTCGGGTTCTGGACGAGAGATTCCGCATTCAGGCCTGCCCCGAATGAGGGACTCAAGTCTGCACGTTCACACTTCCATACTTCCATACCTTCACACTTAAATGTCTTCTAAGCATCTCATCGTCGGGCTCGGAAATCCCGGCCCGAAGTACGCCGGCACCCGTCACAACGTTGGTTTCCGTGTCATTGACGTCCTCGCCGAGCGACTCAACGTCGATCTCCGGGCGAAGAACGACGCCGAGCGCGGCGAGACACGATACGGAGACGCCCCCCTTCTTCTGGTCAAGCCGCTCACCTTCATGAACCGAAGTGGTGACGCCGTACGACCGATTGCACGGTACAACAACATCGCCCCCGACAACATCCTCGTCATTTACGACGACTTGCACCTCGACGTCGGGCAAATCCGGCTTCGTCCCGGCGGCTCCAGCGCAGGGCACAATGGTATCGAATCCGTCTGCAATCAGCTCGGCACCACCGACATTCCACGCCTGCGCATCGGGATCGGCAATGACTTCGCGCCCGGACGACAGTCCAACTACGTGTTGTCGACCTTCACCCCCCAGCAGAAGGCGGAGCTCGAAGACACACTCATCACGGCCTGCAATGCTACTCTCGCATTCGTTGAGGACGGCATTGACGAAGCGATGAACCGATATAATTGAGGTTTGGGGAGTGGAGGGTGGGACGTCCGGCCTCGCGCTTCTGTTGCAGGGGTTTTCATGCTGAATTACCGGTGAATCGCTGTCAACCCAGATTGTTGCCCTGTACTTTGACTCCGCTCTGCGGCGAACTCATCGACCCTATTTTCCGCCGTAGCTCCGCGACCCAATACCCCACCGCGGCGCACGACTCTTTCTTCACCCTCTGATTTACGTTTCGCACTCATGGACACAACGTCACTAATCACATATTTAGCTCCCGCGACTGGCGTCGTGGCGCTGCTCTATGCCTTTATCCGCACGCAGTGGATTAATAAGCAGGATACGGGTACAGAGCTGATGTCAGACCTCGCGGACAGCATTGCTGAAGGGGCTCGCGCCTTCCTGAACCGCGAATACCGCATCCTCGCTATTTTCGTCGTCGTGGTTGGAGCCATCCTCGCCGTGGCCAACATGGGACAGGCCAACTCGTCCTGGCTCATCTCGATCTCGTTCGTCGTCGGCGCCTTCGCATCCGGCCTTGCTGGCTTCATCGGCATGAACGTGGCGACAAAAGCCAATGTCCGCACGACGCAGGCAGCCCGGACCGGCCTCAGCCCGGCCATGAACGTCGCCTTCTCCGGTGGACTCGTCATGGGGCTCTCCGTCGTCGGCCTCGGCATCATCGGCCTCGGCGTCCTCTGGCTCGTCTACAGCAATCTCGGCTGGAGCACGATCAAAATTATCAACGTGATCACCGGCTTCTCCATGGGCGCCTCGTCAATCGCGCTCTTCGCACGTGTCGGGGGCGGTATTTACACGAAGGCCGCCGATGTGGGCGCTGACCTCGCCGGAAAAGTCTACGCCGGCATCCCAGAAGATGACCCGCGCAACCCGGCAACAATCGCCGATAACGTGGGCGACAACGTTGGTGACGTCGCCGGCATGGGCGCGGACCTCTTCGAGAGTTACGTCGGATCGATCATCGGTACGATGGTTCTCGGAACGGCCTTCACCGGCGTATTTCAGACTGCGGATGGTACGATTGAACTGGCCGCGGTCTTCCTTCCGCTCGTTATCGCCGCGGTCGGCATTCTCGTCGCGATCATCGGCTCCTTCTTCGTAAAAGTAAAAGAAGGCGGCAACCCGCAGACGGGTCTCAACATCGGTGAGTTTGGTGCCGTCGGCATCATGATCATCGCGTCGTACTTCATTATCACGTGGCTCCTGCCCGAAACGTGGACGGCAAACAACCCGATCACGGGTAACGCCTTTACGTACACCAGCACCGGCATCTTCGTCGCCGTCGTGATCGGACTGCTGGCCGGAACGTTCATCGGCCTCATCACCGAGTACTACACGGCCACCGACAAGCGCCCCGTCATCGGCATCGCCGAGCAGAGCGTCACCGGTACCGCCACGAACATCATCAGCGGCCTCGGCGTCGGCATGTACTCCGCCGGCATCCCGGCCCTGATCATCGCCGCCAGCATCATCGGCGCTAACCAGTACGCCAGCCTCTACGGCATCGCTATCGCCGCCGTCGGCATGCTCAGCGTCACGGGTATTCAGCTCGCCGTCGACGCCTACGGCCCGATTTCGGACAACGCAGGTGGAATCGCCGAAATGGCCGAGCTTCCGCCGGAAGTTCGCGAGCGCACCGACAAGCTCGACGCTGTCGGCAACACCACGGCCGCCATCGGAAAAGGCTTTGCTATTGGTTCCGCCGCGCTCACCGCGCTGGCGCTCTTCGCTGCCTTCATGCAGCAGGCCGAAGTCCCGAACATTGACGTTGCCGAGCCGAAGATCCTCGCAGGTCTTCTCGTCGGTGCCGTCCTCCCGTACGTCTTCAGCGCCATGGCCATGGGCGCCGTGGGTCGGGCCGCCGGTGACATGATCACCGAGGTCGGCCGTCAGCTGAACGACATTCCGGGCATCATGGAGGGCACAGCGAAACCAGATTACACGACCTGCGTCGACATTTCGACGAAGGCTGCGCTCCGCGAAATGGTCGCCCCGGGCGTCCTCGCTGTTCTCGTGCCGGTCATCGTTGGTTTCGTTGACAAGAGCATGCTCGGCGGTCTCCTCGCCGGCGTGACCGTGTCCGGTGTTCTGTTCGCCATCTTCCAGAGCAACGCGGGTGGCGCATGGGACAACGCCAAGAAGCGCATCGAGTCAACCATCACGGTTGATGGCGTCGAGCACGGCAAAGGCTCCGACGCGCACAAAGCCTCGGTCGTGGGTGACACGGTCGGTGACCCGCTCAAGGATACGAGCGGCCCGAGCCTTAACATCCTGATCAAGCTGATCGCCGTCGTCTCGCTCGTGATCGCACCGCTGATCGCGTAAGCCGAGCGACGACGCATCTGCAAAATGATGCAACCCGGCTGCTGAGGCCGGGTATTCTGCCGAAGGAAACCGGGGCAGGCTGGAGGGCTCAGGCCGCTCCACCTGCCCCGTTTCTTTTTGCCCATCTCAGTATGTACCTTATTACTCCGGGCGTGGCTTTCGTCCACGGTTGGGAGCGCTTCCTGCCTCCCTCCTTTCCGCCTGATCGACATTATGTGCTGTTTCACAGAACCGTGGCACCACGGCGCGACCCGTCCGTAAGAGCCCGGCGCACGTCCGGCACGTCGTTCGTCCTTGCATGCACCGCGACGCGACGAGCGACCTACTTCTGCAGCATCGCGATTTCGCATTCCCGTACCACCTTATTGACGCTTCACAAGCGAACCCCACTATGGCGAAGGTTGACGTCGAAATGCCCAAAATGGGCGAAAGCATCACCGAAGGCACTGTCATCGTCTGGCATAAGCAGCCAGGAGATGAAGTGGAGCAGGACGAGACGCTCCTGGAAATCGGCACGGACAAGGTCGACACGGAAGTCCCCTCTCCGGAGGCCGGCACGCTGACCGACATCCTCGTCGAGGAAGGCGACACGGTCGAAGTGGGCACGATCATCGCCCGCATCGAAACCGAAGCCGATGCCGCTGTCGATGCGAAACCGTCCGACGCACCGGAAGACTCCGCCGGTGAAGACCAAGAGGCGGCCGTGGATGACCAGGAAGCAACCGAGGTTGCCAAAGAGCAGGCCGACGCTGACTCTGCCGGCGCATCGGGAGGCGAAGACCACGAGATCGTGATGCCCAAAATGGGCGAATCGATCACCGAGGGAACGATTATCGCCTGGCACAAAGAGATCGGCGACGAGGTCGATCTTGATGAGACGATCCTCGAGATCGGTACCGACAAGGTAGACACGGAAGTGCCCAGCCCGGCCGCTGGCGTTCTAAAAGAGCGTCTCGTGGAGGAAGGTGAAACTGTGGAAGTCGGCACCCCGATCGCCGTCATCGGAGCCGAAGCGGGCTCCGCTGCTCCACAGCCGAGCACACCAGCTCCCGACACGTCGGACGAGTCGCAGCAAGAAGCCACACAGGAAGCTGCAAGCGCTCCGACCTCCGGAGACGGTGCCGTAGCCTCAGGCGAACCGATCGAACGTCGTGGGCCGGATGGCAGCTTCTACTCGCCTCTCGTCCGCTCTATCGCGGAGGAAGAAGGTCTGTCCATGAGCGAGCTGCAGTCCATCGAAGGTTCGGGCCGCGAAGGTCGCGTCACGAAGGAAGATGTGCTCGACTACCTTGAAACCCGCGAGGCCGGCGGCACACAGACGGCAACGGAGACCGCTGCCCCGGCGACGGCCCCGAGCCGCCCACCGCGCCCCAGCCGTCCGGCGCCGAGCGGCGGAAGCGGCTACAAGGTGGAGGAAGGCCCCAGCGCCGACGAACTCCGCCAGCGGTACGACGAACGCGTCGAGATCGTCGAGATGGACCGGATGCGCAAGATCACGGCCGAGCACATGGTCCGCTCCAAAGCGACCTCGGCCCACGTCACCAGCTTCGCCGAAGCCGATGTGACGGGCCTCGTCAAGTTCCGCGAGAAGAATAAGCAGGCCTTCCAAGAGCGCGAAGGCATCAAACTCACCTTCACACCCTTCTTCGTGAAGGCCGCCGTCGAAGCCCTGCGTAAGCACCCGGTCCTGAATGCGTCGGTCGAAGGCGACAAGATCGTCATGAAGAAGGACTACCACGTCGGAATCGCCGTGGCCATCGGCAAGAAAGGGCTCATGGCTCCGGTTATCCGCGACGCCGGCAACCTGAACCTGACCGGCCTGGCGAGCAAGGCTGCGAACATCGCTGACCGGGCCCGTAACAAGCAGCTTCAGCCGGACGAACTGCAGGGCGGTACGTTCACCGTGACGAACATCGGCTCCCTCGGCTCGCTGATGGGCACGCCGATCATCAACCAGCCGCAGGTCGGTATCCTCGCCACCGGCGCCATCAAGAAGCGCCCGGTTGTCGTGGAGGATCCGGACATGGGCGACGTGATCGCGGTCCGTCACATGATGTACCTCTCGCTGAGCTACGACCACCGCATCATCGACGGCTCGATGGGGTCGAGCTTCCTCCACACGGTCGTGGACGAACTCGAGTCGATTTCGCCGGACGACAACCTTCTCTAAACCTCGCTTGATCGCAGAGAGATAAATTTGAGCAGTACGGCACAGGCCGATGGGATTCCCTCCCGTCGGCCTGTTTGCATGACCCCGTGTGGCGGGTCCGGTTTATTCCCTCGGAAGCATGAGCGTAAACCGCGTCCCCATGCCGGGCGTGGACTCGACCTCCAGCGTGGACCCGATCAGCTCCGTCAGCTTTCGAACGATGGTCAGCCCGAGCCCGACACCTTCGAACTGCCGTGCATGTCCTGCACTCTCCTGCGAGAACGGATCGAACATTCGTCGCTGAAAATCGAGGCTCATGCCAATACCGGTATCCTCGATATCGACCATACAACCACGTGGCCCCCGGATGCAGCGTATCGTGACGGTCCCTCCTTCCGGCGTGTACTTGATGGCATTGCCCACCAGATTGCGCAGGATTCGCTGCAATGCTCCACCGTCGGTCTGGCACACCAGAGTCTCTCCCACCTCCTCCATATCGAGCCGAAGTTCTACCCCTTGCTTCCCCGCCCGGCCCCGCTGCTCCAAATAAATGCCGCGGACTTCGTCCAGCAGGTCGACCTCCTGACGCTCAATCGACTCTTTTCCGGCATCCAACCTGGAAAAGTGAAGGACCGACTCCAGTGTTTTCTGAAGCCGGACCGTACTGTTGTAAATAACCTCACTGAACCGACGAGCATCTGGAGACTGTGCTTCCTCCCGCAGGGCATCGGAGAATCCGAGTAGGGCGGTGATCGGAGTTCGAACCTCGTGGCTGAGGTTTGCAATCATCTGCGACTTCAGCGCGCTGGTCTCATGCGCCTCATCACGCTCAGCTCGCAATTCAACGCGGTCTGTGATATTGACAAAGGTCATCACCACACCGTCAATCCGATCATCCGGTGTGCGGTAGGGATGCACGCTCATGAGGTAGGTGGCCTTTCCCGCCATAACCTCGCGACGCTGGGGCTGCAACGATTCAAAGACTCGACGAACCATTGCTGGAATGTCGACGCCCGTGACGACGTGCGAAACCCGGTCGATCGGCGTGGCGTGGCCATTCACCTGAATGTCGAAAAGGTCCAACGCCTGCGGGGTGTAACGCTTGACACGGAGATCGCGATCCAGGAAAATCGTGGCGATGTTCGTGGCTGCCATCAGATTTTCGAGGTCTGAGTTCACTCGCTTAACCTCCTCGATTTTACTGCTCAGCTCTTCGTTAACGGTCAATAGCTCCTCGTTTGCCGACTGCAGTTCCTCCTTTCGAACCTGGAGCTCCTCGGTCGCGGACCGCAGCTCTTCGTTCATCGACTGCAGTTCTTCGTTCGAGGTCTGCAATTCTTCTGTGGACGTCTCGTATTCCTCGAGAAGCGTACGCATACGCTGCTGCGTCTCCCGCAACTCCTCGTCCATCGACTCAAAGAGGCTCTGGTCGCCGAGCTCGCGATGCCCGATCCGCCAGTCCGGTTTCGGGGAGTCCGACGGCGGCTTCGTCGAAAACACCACCAGCACATACCCCTTGTTCGACTTCCGTTCTCTAACCGGTTCAACGGTAATGGCGAGTCGCGTGACGGCTTTCCCGTTGTCATTCTTGTCATTCTCATCATTCTCTTCGTTCGCCTCGGCCGCCTCCTCAAGGCGCGCGAACTGCTCCAGCGTCGCTTGCTTCAACCGTTCAACGTCCGACTCCAACGCCTGCTTGATCATCGACAGCGACTGGAGAACCGAGGCCGGTGGCTCTTCCGGTGCATCGGCATCCGGGGCCGACGGTCGATCGGAACGATCGACGGGCTCCAGCCGACGACCTTCGGGCTCGGCAGCGTGCTCTTCTAACGCCCCCTCCCACATAATGGATGTCCGGCGTCCCTGCGTCGCGCGGAACAGAGCCGGGCGAATGACGAGCCGCAACCCGGGCACGATAATGTCTAGAAGGTTGAACGACGCCAGGCCTGTTCGAAGACGTACGTAGGGGCTGATGTCCCCCGTGACGTGAACAACATGTCCGTGTTCGTCCACCAGCACGGACGGCGGAGCATGCTCGTTGATCACCAGAGAACGATGCATGGCTGCCAACCCACGCACGCCTGTTGCTGGCTCCTCCGATTCTGACCGCTTAGGAAATTCCGCCTGTCGATGCTTGATCGGGAAACTGGTGGTCGCGGATACCGGGACATCCAGCGGCTGGTAGATGTGCTGACGCGTATCGAACGCCCGGAAGAGTTTGGAGGAAGCGTCGGGCGACTCGGACGGACCGAGAAACAAAAAACCGGTATCTTGTAGCGCGTAGTGGATCCGTGCGAACACGTCTTCCTGCAGCGCTCGGCCCATGTAGATCAGCACGTTCCGACAGCTGACAAGGTCGAGCTTCGAGAACGGTGGATCGGACGCCAGGTTATGTTCTGCGAAGAGCAGGATGTCCATCAGCTCTTGCTTTACCGCATACCCGTTGCGCTCCATCGAGAAGAAGCGCTGGAGTCGCTCGGCAGACACGTCCGATGCAATCGACCCGGGGAAATGACCCGTTCGGGCGAAGGACAGAGCATCGGTGTCAACGTCGGTGGCAAAAACTTGAATGGCTTGCCCACCGCCCAGACGCTCTCGTTGCTCCAAAAGCAGCATGCCGATAGAAAAGGCCTCCTCGCCCGTAGCACATCCGGGGACCCAGACGCGAATGGGATCAGAGGAGACTCGATCCTCGAAAATCTCCGGGATGACCCGACGCTCGAGTTCATGAAACGCTTCCTCCCCCCGGAAAAAGCTCGTGACGGAAATCAGGAGATCTCTGAAAAGCGCGTGGACCTCGCCCGGGTGATGCTGAAGATGGTCAACATAGTCACGCAGATCGTCAATTTCGGCGACCTGCATCCTCCGAGCCAGACGTCTCAGAATGGTGGCTCGCTTGTATCCTCCGAATGAGTGTCCCGTTTGCCGCTTCAGCTCGATGATCACGGACTGGAGCGTCTCCTCGTGTTCTCCGTCGAGCGTGACGGACCCCGACGCCATGCGTGCCGGACCCTGACGACGTACGATTGACGTGACCCGGCGAGCGAGCCCACGAACAGAATCGACCACATCCACCAGACCCGTCCCCACAGCACTTCGTGGCATTCCGTCGTATTCGGCTTCGTTCGGGTCCTGTACGAGACATAGACCCGCGACCTCCTTAACGGCCTTCAATCCGAGGGTCCCATCCGTCCCCGTCCCAGAGAAAATGATGCACACCGAGTCCTCTCCCTGCACCTCTGCGAGCGAACGGAAAAACCGATCGATCGGAAAGCGACGCTGACGATCTTCCATGCGCTCGGAGACGAGAAGTCGCACGCCCTCCGACGTTTCCTCCATCGTCAGCAATCGACCGGGCGGGATGACGTACACGTGATCGGGCGCCAGCTCGATGCTCCCGTGCACCTGATTGACAGACATGGATGTGTGAGAACGCAGGAGCCGGTGCAACTCGCTGACATGATCAGGAGCGAGATGTTGCACCAAAACGAAAGCCATCCCAAGATCAGACGGCAGAGCAGCCAGAAATGCCGTAAGGGCTTTTAATCCGCCAGCAGAGGCTCCCAAGCCCACGACAGGAAATGAGACACGACGTTCGGACATAATCGACGCTGAAGGGTGGTGGATGTCCCTTTCCAACGGCAGCGACGAGAAAATGAATCACGTCGAATAAGAAAAGCGGACCTGATGATCGATAGTACGTAAGAGTGGATTAGGGAAAAAGGTACCCGTTTCGACATACGCCGGAAAACCTGCAGGAACAAGCCAAACCGGAAGACCTGCATCATCCACCCTGTAAAGTGCTTACGACGATCTCCGAAAAGTGTCCGGCAATGCCTGTAGTTTGCATGCTGCCGGGTACGACGTCGGAGTCAGGTTTCCCCGTGCAGGACGATTTATTCTCCCTCGTATTGGGTTCGGCGACCGTACAAACAACCAGAGCATGTCTAAAATTCGTTCGGCGTATAATATTAAAACCGTTCTACCCGGACAAATGCTCCCGAACGGCTTCCTCAATTCTCGCGGCAAGGGCGTCTGCTTCTTTCCGAGTCTCGAAGGCCAAATACAATGGCGGATGAAGGCGAGGATCTGGAGCGTCCGGGGTCGTGCTGAAATCATCGAGTTCCTGGCCGATGGAAGCCAGAGCATCACTCAAGCCGCCGAGCGAAATCGGTTCGTCCAGGTCGACGCGGATGTCGTATCCGAGTCGGGGCCGATCCATATCCGCAACTGCAACCGTAATGCCCTTCACTTGCTCGGCCGGTACATCGATAAACGTTTTGCCTGACATAGCTGCTCGCACCCGCCCCTCCGCCACCTGTACGCTGATTACATCGCCCTTCGGGTAGAGAGTCTTATACAGGAAAAACGCGGTAAACAGCCCCACCACACCGTGCGCGATCCACATTCCAAGCATCTCATCGGAGGAGATCGCGCTGAGGGACTGCATGTACCCGATATAACTGTGGATGGCGACGAGAACGAGAAGCACGATAACGGACATGGTACGTGCGCCTCGATAGCGGACACTTGATCCTCGGATGACCGCCTCGAACGCTCCGTTCTGTGTGATGTCGACATCGTCAAGGTGATCGATCTCAACCGCACGATGGGTTTGATCGAACTGCAGCGGAGACGCACGTTGCGCTGTGCCCGATCGACCGGATGCATCAATGCTCGATGCGTCAGCACCTCCATCGGATTGCGTGAAAACGGGCAGCTGGAACGTGACGGCGCCGTTCCAGCCGTCATCATGGACCTGCAGACGCCAGTCCACGCGGGGGCGTCCCTCCGGATCGGGGGTTGCCGGTGGTTGGTCGACCGGAAGGGTAAAGCTGAACCGAATCAGGTTCCCGCTACTTCCGTGGGGTTGCACTTGGACATCCGCTTCATCTCGCCATGGCGTGCGTACGTCCCCGGACGCCGTTCGGACACGGCAACTGATGTTCACGCGAACGGTCTCGCCGGACTCCAGGTCGAGATCCGGTCCCGTGATTTGCCCTCTAATTGCATCTCCGGTCACGGCCGGTACCGCATCCAGCCGAACCGTCGCGGTATCCCCGGCGGCTTCCACCTCTCCTCGGGCCCAGTCGTCGCGCACAGCCCACGGACGATCCGGTGCCTGATCAAGTTGGCGAGCACGCGCGGACCGGCGTCGATAGACGCTCCAGGCCGAGACGCCCAGCCAGATGCAGATACCGACCATCAGCGCCGCGATACTTCCAAGAATGTAGATCCCGGGATGCAGACCTGTCTTCTGATAAACGGCCCAGGCCCCGAACAGGGCACCTCCGCCCATGCTCCCGCAGGCCAGAGCCCCGAAAAGTCCGTAAGCAAATTGCCCGGTGATTCCCGAGTCGTTGGCCGACCAAGTATACGCTGGCATTCGGGTATCTGGTGTCATCGAGGTACCATCCGATAATTGCACGTCCGACGGATAAGTGGCAAGTTCCCAATTGCCATTATGAACATCAATATACAACGATCGTCCGCGACACCGGGCACAACGAGTCTGTAGATCCGTTATTGATTCGTATCTGGATCTGAACGTCAACCCACACAACCCGACCCAGGTAACCTCCGGGTAAACGGTTCAAACGAGATCTACTCATCGGCTTTCGCTGAACTCGCCCTTATTGCACCCAAGGCTTATGTCTGATGCCACACGTTCTTCTTCGAATGGTGCGGGCCTGGAGCTGTCGCTCCGGAACCTGAGAGACCATCTCAAGGAGTTTCTCACCGACTACCTGAAGGATAAAAGCAAGGAAACGGTCGGCACGTATCGCCGCTCGCTCAACACCTTCGAGAAGTGGTTTATCACGACCCAGGGTAAATTCCGGTTTACGGAAGACGACATCCGGAACTACAAGACGTACCTGATGGAAGAGCGCGAGCTCAGCCAGGTCTCGGTTTCGACATACCTGACGGCCCTCCGCCGCTTCTGCCAGTACCTGACCGATATCGGCAAGCTAGAGGAGAACCCCGCGAAGGCCGTCAAGGGCAACCGCCGCCCGGACTCCCACTCGCGTGAGGTGCTAACAGAAGCTGATATCGAAGCACTAAAGGAGGCGCTCGACGAGGAATCACAGATCGACAAGCGGGACGTCGCCATCGTCTACCTGATGCTGTACGCAGGTCTCAGCGAAATCGAAATCGTTCGCGCGGACGTCGAGGACCTGGAGCACACGCTCATGGGCCCGGTCCTCAGAGTGCAGGGGAAGGGCCGAACGGTCAAAGACCAGCAGGTCCCTCTGGATGCTCCCGTCGTCGGAAAAGTGGAACAGTACCTGGATACCCGAAGCGGGCTACATCCAGACTCGCCGCTATTCGTCAGCCATGGGCACCGCTCGGAAGGCAAACGCCTGAACACACGCTCCGTCCGGAGTCGGATCAACGGCTACCTTAAGGCGTCAGGCGTGAAGCGTCGAGGCGTCACGCCGCACAGCCTCACGCACACCGCGGCCCTGATCTGGCTGAACAACGACATGCCGCTGGAAGAGGTGAAGCAGCGTATGCGGCACGGGACGCTCGACACAACGATGATCTACTACAAAAAGCAGGGACTTCTAAAACGCGACCCGGAGGAGCTTGCTTCGGAATCCGAATAACGAGACGGAGGTAACCAGGAGCGTACGCGGTCTTCTTTTCCATCCCGCCCGACGGTTCTTGGTCTCATGCCCTCTTCCCGCAGTGCTCTCGCACGGTACAGGCGACACGTACGTGGGAGCTGTTCTCCGTCGCACGTCCTGGCGACACCGCTAGCCTGCTGGTTGATGATTTCATCATCGGCCTGATCCTGCTGAATGTCGTCGCCGTCATCATCGAGACAGTGCCGTCAATTCAACGGAGCTATAGATCTGCACTGTACATCTTTGAGATTTTCAGTGTCGTCGTCTTTACGATAGAATACGCGGTGCGAGTGTGGTCGTGCACGGAAAGCCCCGCCTACGACCGCCTCGTTCGCGGGCGCCTTCGGTTTATGCGAACCCCACTCGCTGTTATCGATGTCCTCGCCGTCGCCCCGTTCTACCTTCCACTCATCGGCATCTCGCTCGTTGGGGACCTTCGTGTCCTCCGCGCCCTGCGCCTGCTCCGGATTGTCTGCGTAGCGACACTCGGTCGCTACTTGCCAGCGTTCCTTTCACTGACGCGCGTCGTCAAACGGAACAAAGAGGAGTCGTGTTGAGCATTTCGGTTTTGGCGATTTTGCTCGTGATTGCCGCATCGCTCATGTTCTACGCGGAGCACGAGGCCCAACCGGACGTCTTCTCTTCCATCCCGGCAACCATGTGGTGGGCGGTGGCGACCCTTACAACCGTCGGATATGGGGATGTCTATCCCGTGACGGTCGTCGGAAAAATTTTAGCCTCGATTGTAGCGATTCTCGGTATCGGGCTGTTCGCTCTCCCTGCCGGAATCCTTGCCTCTGGACTACAGGAGGAGTGGTCTGACATGACCCGTAGTGAGCAACGCACAACGTCGACCGCGCTATCTAGCTCGCAGCATGGAGAGAACCGATCGTCCTCTCGAAATGATGTGTGTCCGCACTGCGGTCTACCCCTCGATCAATCGGTGGCCGAAGGATAGGATACGATCTGCGCAGCGTTGATTGCTAGCTGGCCCCGTCCATCCGAGCCATCCCCTCGGTCCTCAAGAGGCCATTCGGACTCGCTCGAGTAGGCCGTAAGGATGCTTTTTGCCACATCCTCGGGTGACGTGCCCTGAGCCTCCCACCCGGTCCAGCGATCGCGGACCACGACAATGGTCTCGCGCTCAATCCGGCCCGTCTCTTGGACCTGAGGGGCAGCTTTTCCCCGCGACACGCGCCGAATGCGTTCTTCCGTCGTAACCAACCATCGGTTTTGCGACACGTCTGACTGCGTTTCACGGATCGCGTCCACAATCTGCCACTGGTGATCGGGGCAGCCACGAATCAAGCCGCGGAAGTCAATGGAAGTGCGGATATCAGCTCGACGCATGTTATCGAGAAGCTAAGTCGCAGAGGCGAGGATCGACGGGAAACTGAGGGAGAGAGCACGTCGCACGGTACACACGGCTGTTAATGATGTAATGATCATACCCAACGAACGTGTGCCTCGTCTGAAATACGCGAAGTCTGTGCCGCGATTAAACAAAAATGCTAATTTGCGACTAAGACGAATCCAGCAAACCAGTTCTTGTCAGGTCCACCCGCTCGCGTCCTCTTTCTTTCTCACGTCGATCCGTTCCACCGCTCTCGGCACAACTCGGTGCCCTGCTTTACATCACAGGGTGAATTCGTCTGCTGACTCATTCGAAAGGTGACGCGTCTCAAAATGCGACATGGATAGCGACAGACGGCTGAAACCCTAAATCGTAGGTATCAAGAATAGCGTAGCTCGACTCCAGACGCGTTGCGCGGCCTCCCGGACGAGTCCAGAATAGGGCCGGCGTTCGGTACCACGGATTATTCGCGTCTAACAGATTGTACACAGCGCCCCGAACCCGGACGTTGACACTTCCCACTGCCCGCTCGTACTGAACCGTAGCGTCCATTCGTACCGTTTCCCCGATTCGCTTTGGCTCCTGATCGACAATGCGAGCGTAGTCACTTGGCGTACCCGTCGCATACGTACCCGTCAGCGCGGCCGACCATCCATCCATGGAGAGGTCGATTCTGGACGTCAGTTGATGACGTCGATCCCACGGTGCAGGCTGCGCCTCTCGTCCTAGCCGATCGATGTCAACGCGCGACCACGTGTAGCCAGCCGCAACCGAGACCGGTCCGAGACGCTGTCGTGCAAGTACCTCCAGCCCGCGAGCTCTGGATGTGTTTTTTACCGTCCACGGTGCAAACAGCACCGTTTGATCCCCTGGGCGAAGGCGTGCAATCGTTTCGTGGATCCGTACATTTTCGTGCGCCTTAATGTACGCCTCGACCTGAATCGCAGGACCGGCCGATGGTGAGATGTACATGCCTGTCGAAAGATGGTCTACCCGGCCCGGAGGTTGCCCCTTCGTACTGGGCACCCAGATGGCACTACTGGTTTCTCCAACAATGTCGATTCGATGGAGAAATTGATGGCTCCGTGTGTACCCCGCACCGAAGGAAACTGTCCGTTCCGGAAAGACGCGCACCTGCATTCGGGGAGAGATGCGCACGATATTGCCCAGGGAATACGCGTGTGCCCGCAAGCCCAGCGACACGTGCACCGGCTCTGGCGACGCCTCAAGATGTGCATATAGATCGAGCCGGGTCGCCTGACGACTTAACTCAAACCTGGGGGCGAGCGCACTACTCTCCTCGTACTCTACGTCGTAAAGGTATGCTGCCGCCCCGACGGACGCGATGCCATTATTCGGTAGAGCCAGATCCACACGCGGCTCCACAGTCCACTCGTAGAGCGTGTTTTCATTGGCATACGCATCCAGAAAAAACTGATTCTCTCCGTTCGGTCTGCGCCGACTGTAAAAGAAGTCGTCTTTCTGATACCGGCTGAAGTAGCGACTTCCAGCCACCGTCAGGCGTCCGTATGCTCGCTCAGAGAGCGGTTCATCGAGCTGCACGCTCCCGCTCGTATTGCCCCAGCGATCGCTCGTCCGGGTCGTGTCAATCGCAAACCGGCTGGCATCGGACGGATTTCGCACCAGACGAAGCAGTCCCTGGTCCGCATTATCACGTCCAGCATACAGGCTCATCGACACGCGCCGACCGGACGCTCGCTCGTTATGAGCATTGATGTGCACATCGTAAAACGACGCCGATGGATCGAGCGACCGACGCGTTCGCGCCCCAATTTCTCCCAGAGCCTCGGACGGTAACGGCTCTCGAGGACGATCCACATCCAGTCCAATCTCGATCAATCGCTCGTTGTCGAACCACTCCAGCGCGTCGAGTGTCGAACGCCGCGCCGAAACCAGCACACTGCCTCGCCCTTGATCCCATGGCACTTCGACCGTCCCGGACACAGCAGACGTGCTCGCATTCAGCGTCGTCCGGACATCCGTCTGAGAACCCGTTCGCGTGCGAAAGGCCAGCGTCCCCCCCGGCGGTGCTGCATACGTTGCCGGCGCCACGTCGTAGAACAGCGCGACGGTTTGCAGGGCATCGGCGTTGAACGCGTCGTACATCCCGAAAAGGTGGTGGGCATTGTAAACGGGAGCGCCGTCTAGCAACACGCGGAAGCCATCGGGACGCGAGCCTCGAACGACAAGCCCACCGGTAATTGCGCCAGACGTACCGATCGACGGAAGCGGCTGTAGCGCGCGGAGCACATTGGATTCACCCAACGGCGCATATCGCTCGGCACGCACCAGATCCTGCCACGTCGTGTCGAGTCCGGCAACGATGGACTTCGTCTGGACGATGACCTCCGGCGCCTGCGTCTGCCGTGGCGTGAGACGAATGGGGAGTTCGTCCGGCGCCGGTGATAGCGGGATGTGAACGGTCCGCGGCGAATATCCAACGTACGACACGCGGACGACGAGCGTGTCCAAAGATGACCGGTTGTCGCCCAGGCGGATGCGAAACCGGCCGTCTGCGTCCGTTGCCGTTCCCTGACGCCCGTCGTTCCCCCTCCACAGCACGGTCGCCAGCGGCAATCGTGTCCCCGTGCGTCCATCCAAGACGTACCCCTCGACGGAGGTTGCCCGTCTCGTTCGTTCCGACGTTATGATTACTTGCTGCCGGTCATGGTCAATGCGAAGGTTCAGCCCGGCAGACCGGACAGCCTGTGCCAGAGCCTCAACGTTTCCCTCAGCGCTCGCACCGTCGAGATCTACCGTCACCTGATGACCTGCAACGACGGCGTCTCGATACAAAAATCGGTAGGCTGTCGTGGCCTCCAGCGTCTCAATCGCATCGCGGACGGATGTCGTCTGCGCATGAGCAGATTGGACCGTACCGAGGACGCCAAGAAGAATCACCCACGTCCAGAGGCAGAACCATCGGGGATATCCGACCATGAGTCGACTGTAGCAGAAAGAAACGGTAGCAGAAAAAAGGGTAGTAAGCGATGGGCCCGCATCCTGCAAGAGCGGACGAACATTCTTGGCTTGCTACCGCCAACCCACATTGCGGTAGGGACTACGGACGTGAGGCGTCCGATGAAAACTGATATGTTTCGTCTTGTCCGCGATCGAATGAACCTCCGAGGACCGCCGCAAAGTCCGCCAATGTCTGCTCACGACCTTCGAGGATCAACTCCCCAGATATCGTTTCAGCGCGGATCGACTGTGGCAACACGATGTCGACGGCATACTGCTGTTCGAGCTCACGAGCGACGGATTCTGCTGAACGCCGGGTGAAGCTCAGGCGTTGTTCGATCCAGCCCACGAACGAGGCCGGATCTGCCTCCTCGACCGTAATCGAACGACCCGAGATGGCAGCCTGCTGTCCCGGCCGAAGCGTGTCGGCGCGAGACGACGGCACGTGGGAAACGGCAACTGTGCCTTCAGAAAGGTAGACCTGTGGCTCTCGTGTCCACGTCCGGACGGTAAATTCCGTCCCGAGAACGGTTACCCGTGCCTCACCGGCCTGAACCTCAAACGGAATCGTCGAGCGAGACGGGACAGAAAACTGTGCTTCTCCCTCGAGGCGGTACCGATCGGCTCCCGTCACTTCTACGCGATGAAGCGTCGAGTTGGGTCGCAGGCGAATGGTCGAGCCGTCGGCGGTCGTCAGCGTCTGCACCTGCTCTCCGGACTGGGCAACCAGAATCTCGCGCAGCGGATCAGGCTGAAGCACGAACCAGGTGACACCGATCGCTCCGACCACGAGCAGAGCAAATGCCGCCCATTGCACGCGCCCCGGCACGGTTGATCGAGAGCGGCGTGGCGCTCGATCCTCACGAGGCGCGTCGGGGCTCGATGCACGAGATGGTTCCTCCATCTCTCGCTCAATCCCCGCCCAGATCCGCTCCGTCTGCTCTGGACGTGGAGACGGCCGGGCGTCCAGCGTCTCTCGCCGATACTGTAGGAGAGCCTGTGCGAAGGGCGCATCCTGCGAGGAAGCAACCTCCAGATCTGTGACATCAAGATCGCGAAGCCGCATCCGATCGTCATCCAGCAATACGCCGAGACGTCGCGCGAGGAAGCGATCCGATTCAGAGGGGGCAGACATGAGACCGTGCGGTCAGATAAGAACGATGTTCGGGTGGAGCGATGTGCAGCGTGAGGGTTTCGCGACGACGGTGCCAGCCTTTTTGTGGGGCGAAAACGATGCGGCCTCCGAGACAACTGCACGGAACGCGCCGGCCCGGAGATGATCCGACGACGGCGCGTTCCATACAGCAGATCGTGATGTAACGGTTAGACGGGCTCACCGGTCACAGAACTGAATTCGAAGGTCCGACCGTTGAAACGCTCACCTCCTCCTGTAAATGTCACCTCGACCACACCGTTCGAGAATGTCGCCTCGTATTCGACGCTCACGCTGCGGGAGACTTCATCGCCTTCGTCGTTGGCGAGAATCACCTCTGCGTCGTAGGTCCCCGTGATCGTGCCGCTCTGGATGCCGTTTCCGCGCTCGAGGATGACATCGGTCGCCTGCGTCGTGACGATCGCCGAACGGGTTCGCGAGCCGCGCCGACCGCTGCGCGAGGCGTCCACGGTGCGACTGCCGGCGCCATTGATGGTTAGACGTCCGGTGCCGGGATTGTCGATCGTCCAGCTAGAAGCAGACTCCCCGGGTGCAGGCAACCCATACTGACTGCTAACGCGCGGACCGTCGAATGACCCGGATCCATCGACAATCGTGTAGCTCAGAGAAGCCGCGTCGTTGCCATCAACGGAATAGTTCCTCTGTGGCTGATCGCTAGAATCGAGAAATTGAACCTCAACCGTTCGGCTGAACGACGCATCGGACCGATCGGTCGTTAGAGAGGCAGAAACATCGCATTGCCAGAGCTGCGTAGCGTCACTGTACGAGCAGTCTCGACTAAAAGAACCGGAGAGCGCCTTCTGAGAACTGAGGTTTGACATAAACGACTGGTCGATGCTCACGAAGTCGGCCGTCGTGCCACCTGCATCCTCTGCAAGAGTCACGGCAATCATCTCGGCGGTTTCATCCGCCGTCACCGTTGGGGCATCGGTGGAGGGACCGGCACTATCACAGCCAGTGAGTATGAGAAAGAGAACGACAGAAGCAACGAGCGCGGGGTGAAGTACCGACCGAAAGGAGATCATGGGAGATCAAATGGTGTTTGGATGGATGAATCGGGACGACCGGTAGCAAGCGCGCCACCGCATCGTCGTTCACCCCGCATACACGAGCGACCCGGGACTCCCCCTAACCACTCATGTTATCGTAATGTTAAGAGTCAAAATGTCGTCCAGCGCACGAGCGCGTCCCGTGAATTGGCCCTGCTCCGCCCCTCGCCACGCACTCCCATTCACAGTTAGCATCTCGCATTACACACTTCGCACTTCGTATTTCACACTTCCCCACCTTCACATCTCGAATCCGTCGAGCGCCTCGCGCAGGTCTCGCAGCGCGTGTGAGACGTGATTCTCGATCGTCTTCCGCGTCACGTCCAGGGCCTCAGCCGCTTCCCGGTAACTCAGGCCTTCAAGAAAGCAGAGGCGGAAGGCAGCACGACGGCGTTCCGGTAGCGTCTCGATCGCCGCGTCCACGGTTTCCCGTAGCAGCGAAACTTGCGTTTCGGCCTCCGGCGAACGCGTAGAGCTGTCAGGCTGAAGGTCCAGGTCCACGTCTGGTGTCTCGTCCCGGTCCCGGAAAAAGTTGAGTGTCCGCGTGTAGCCGATGCGGAACAGGTAGGACCGAAGCGAACGGTCTGGATCAATCTTGCTGCGATGGGTCCAAACGTACACGAACGCATTCTGGACGATATCCGCCGCATCGCTCTCGGGTACGCCGCGACTGCAGATGTAGCCAAACAGACGTCCGTGGTGTCGGTCGAAAAACGCCCGAAAGGCCTCTTGATCTCCCTCGCGGATCTGGCGAGCCAGCTCTTGCGCTTCCGGTCCATCACGAAGTGCGAGACCGAGAAGGACGAGACCGAGAGCCGTCGTTGGCGACATACGTAGGGTTCAAACGCGAGGAATAGGGCGACCGAACGGTTAGGTGTCCGGCAGAGGGGAGCTTACGCCGACTCCAACCAGCGATCTACAGCGCCTTCGATAGAAAACGTGTCGTCGGGATCGAAGGAAAACTCGCGATGGACCCAATCGCCACTTCCGTCGCCGACCGGCTCGTACATGTTGCGAAATTCGTCGGCTCTGTCGATGATGCTCCGAAGAGCATCGGCCGCGCGGTCCACGTCCTCTTTCGTATTGTAGAGGCCAAACGAGATGCGCACCATGCCCGGCTGCTCACGCGGCGGCGCGCCATCTCCTGCCGCAGCATCCTCCGGGCCGCATGTATCGGTACAGTCCGCCGGCGCCACACCGCGCTCGTCGCTGATGCCAAGCAATTGTCGCACAAACGGCTGTGCACAGAAGCACTCGTTGCGGACGGCGATGCCGTAGTAGTCGTTGAGAATCGCCGTGACGAGTCCGTGCGGAAGGCCCTCCAGGTTGAACGTGACGACGCCGATGCGCTCCGCCACCTCGAGCCGATGCGAGCCGTAGATATGCAGGCCTTCAATCGCCTCGAATTTCGTCAACGCATATTGCGTGAGTTCGCGCTCGTCCTCGGCCACGAGGTCCATCCCGATCCGTCCGAGGAGGTACAGCGTCGCAGCCAGCAAGAAGGCACCGGGCAAGTTTGGCGTTCCGGTTTCCTCTCGTTCCGGTAGGTCATCCGTGACGACGTAGCGCTCCGTATCGACGAACTCCACGATGCCTCCGCCCACCTCCTGAGGCTCAAGTCCAGCAAACAGATCCTTCCGCGCGACAATAACGCCCGGACTTCCCGGCGCGTAAATCTTGTGTCCGCTCATGCAGAGCACGTCGATCCGTTCTTCAGGATCGTTGCCCTGCATCGAGAGCGGGACGTGAGCGGCCGACTGCGCGGCGTCCACCACGCAGAGCGCGCCGACAGCGTGCGCCATTCGAGCGATGTTGTGAATCGGATTCACGATCCCGGTCACGTTCGACGCAGCAGTTACCGCGACGTAGTTCAGCCGATCCGCGTGGGCATCGATGGCCTCCTGCAGGGCGTCCATGTCGACGCGGCCCGCCTCCCCATTGGTGTCGTGCTCCAGCGGCACGTGAACGACCTCGCCCGCGTGCTTTCGGTGCGGTAGGTCGTTTGCGTGATGCTCCATCATCGTCGTGATCACCACGTCGCGATCCGGACGCTGTTCGGTCAGTACGCGCGCCATGCGGTTCAACCCACCGGTGACACCGTTCCCGCAGAAAATGACCGTGTCATCGTCGTCCGCCCCGACGAAATCAGCCACGATGTCATGACTTCGGTGGTAAACCTCCGTCATAATTCGCGCACCGAAGTGAAGCTGCGAATGCGTATTCGCGTAGTGGGCCATCGCCTGCTGCACGATGTCCTCGGCGACCGACAGCCGCAGATTCGACGCGGCGCTGTCGAGATACGTGCGTTTCGATGTCGAGCCATCCGCCAATGGGTAGGTCGTGTTGAGCCCGGAAAAGGCCGTACGGAGAGCCTCCAGACGGCGGTGGCGCTCGGCCAGTGTCCCGAGCGGGTCGATGTGCGTTCGGACCGTGGAATCCATATCGAAAAAGGGAACCGGTGCGAGAAAACGGTGAGTCAACGGGCTTCACGTTCTGCCGGGAGCGGGTGCCTGCACTACAGATTACAGCACATCCTGTCGCAACAGGTACGAACTTCGCGAATCAGAGAGCAGGGCATGCGCCGGGAATCTCGTTGAATTGTGACGAATAACGTACGAGAGAGCGCCGAAAGAAGCATCCGCACATCAAGCAATTTGCATCAAGGTCGTGCGAGTCTGAGTATGACCGACGCGCGTGCTCGGATCGCGGGGACGCGCACATCTGTCCTGCAATTCCACTCGTCGACTCTCATGCGTACGGATTCGCTATCTGAGATCCTCCGTTCTCTGCACATTCCCTGCTGCTCGCCGGGTACACGGATGCACGTGCAAATGGCCTGGCTTATACTCATCGTAGCTGCCTCCGCCCTTCCCGCGACGGGACAAACCCTTTTTACGCGTCCGTACCTGCCGTCCACCCTATCGGTTGAGGCGGTGCGTCCGGCGTACGAAAATGGTCAACTCAGTTCAACAACCGGCGCTCTGTTTTTCACGGGCTCGTATACGCTCGACAAAAACATCGAACTCATTGGGGAGCTTCCGGTCGCGCACGCAGACGGCGAAACCATCTCGTCCACTACCGCGCTGGGAAACCCGTTGCTCGGCCTCGGACTCAGCAGTACCCGGATTCCCTTTCTGGTTGAGATCGGCGTCCGTTTTCCGGTATCGAGCGGTGATGTCGCGACGCAGCTCGCGCAAGCTGCCGATTACGGGCGAGGGGCAGCTTTTCTGGAGAAGGAGAAGCAGGCGTACCTCCTAGCAAACACGCGCTTTATGCTCGGGCGCAAGACCTCCATACGGCTTCGAAGTGGATTGGCGTTTGGCATCTTCGAAGAGGCGGATACGTCAGGTACCGACGTCACCCAACGCGATCTGCGACTCCGATATGCCGTGCAGGTCTGGCGAGAGGGCGACAGGCTCATCACGGGCGCCTCGTTCACCGGCCGCGGAATCACTACTGCCCCCGGCAGCTATAGCGACAAAAGCCGTCATCACTTCGCGTTTTCCGCCCTGCTTGACTTCGAGCGCATCGCTCCGGGCATTACCATCGGGATTCCGCTAAATGCTGAAGATCGAGAATTGGCTTCATTCATCTTCGGGGCCAGCCTGGATTTACGGCTCTGGTAAGAACAGAGTGTCGGTCTAACGCCGAACAAAAATAAAAAAGTATGGTATCAATTATGTAAGTTTACATTTTAATACATACATTTATAGCCGTGTCTATCTGATCGTCTCTCATTTAGCTATCTCATCTTGACATGAGATCTCTTCAGACCGGCTTCCTCTCCCTTCTGTTCGTTCTTCTCATCTCTGGGTCCACCGCGGCCCAGCCTGTCACGCAAGCACCCGCGCGGTCGGGCGATTATGTCGCCGTCGACTGGAATAAGCCCGTATTTAGCGTGCCGACGGTTTTCGAATCCTTGTCTTCCGCCGCTTTTGTATCCGGACGAGTAAGCATCAATAAGACCGTCCGACTCGTCGCTGATCTTCCTTTTGGATACGGCGCTATTGATGCAAACTATGTTTCTTCGGATCAATACATATCGGACGTGGGACTCGGCAATCCGTACATCGGCATCGAATACGCAAGCGGACATCATTTCCTGCTTGAATCTGGTGTTCGACTGCCGATCAACACTGTCGACAAAGCCCCTCTAGCCTCGGTGATCGGCCAAATTGCCGTCACGAATCGAGTGATGGCTTTCGTTCCGGACTACCTGACGATGTATGCCGTCGGCAATTACGTGCACACGCTCGAGGATTCACCCATTGAGTTTCGACTTCGAGGAGGTCCGGCCTTTGCCCTCTTCACCGGCGACGCCAGCGGGAGCAACGAGATGCTTGCCATCATCGACCTGGGAGGCTGGTACGTCGGAGAAACGTACGAACTCGGTGTTGGATATTCGTCACGCGTCGTCCTTGGAGAAGATGCCCAGTCCGAACTCGGGGTCTCCGGGTTCGCACGCGTGAAGGGCGTGTATCCGGGTCTTACCCTCGGTGTACCGGTAGGCGACGGCCTCCGTGACAGCGTGAGCTTTATTCTAGGCGCCACCATCCGTGTGCCGATCAACTAACTGAGATCGGTCGCTCTCACGAAATAGTGAGTGACTTGGGAGTACTTCAATAAGCGGCTCGCTGGCCGACGCCTCTCAGACCGAGCTTGGCGCATCTACCGTCGCAACGTTCGGCAGTTTCTCGCCAGGCGTCATCTTCGTCGTCCTCGCAGATGCAGGTCGGGATGAGCGGTCGGGTCCCGCGGGATTAAATCGGTCCGTTCGCGTCCGTGCCCCCTCCAGGCAAACGACAAACGGCTCGGTGTCCGCGAAAACTGGACACTGAGCCGCTTTTTTGCCTACGAACTTGATCCCACATTTCTATCGTAGCGAGATCGATATCACGCGCTACGCCTCAACTCCCTCTGGCTCTTGCTCCGGCTCCTGTTCCCCGTCCTCATCGAGCACGATCTGCTTCCGGAGGCGCGCTACCGGGATGCTCAAATGCTTGCGGTACTTCGACACCGTACGGCGAGCGATTTTGAAACCTTTCTCTTCCAGCTTGTCGGCGAGCTTCTGGTCGGAGTATGGGGACGTCTTGTCCTCCGCGTCGACAATTTGCTGTAGCACCGCCTTCACCTCCTTGTTCGACACCTCATCTCCGTCAACCGTCTCCAGACCTTCCGAGAAAAAGTACTTGAGTTCGTAGACTCCGAACTCCGACTGCACGTACTTGCCGTTCACGACACGGCTGACGGTCGAAATGTCCATGTCGATGATCTCCGCAATGTCCTGCAGAATCATCGGCTTCAGGTTGCCCTCGCCATACCTGAAGAAGTCCTCTTGCAGTTGGACAATGGCATCCATCACCAGCGTCATCGTGTGCCGGCGCTGGTTAATCGAATTGATGAACCAACGAGCGGAGTCGAACTTGTTCTTCAGAAACTGCTTCGTCTCCTTGTCGATGTCTTTTTTGTTGCCGCTGGCCTTCGCCTTCTTCTTTTTCTTCTTCTCCCGCTTCTTCTGAGCCCGAAGCTTCTCCAGCATCTTGCGGTAATGACGCGAGATGTGAAGGTCGGGCGCGTTTCGGCCGTTCAGGGTGATGATGAACTCTCCATCCACGTACCGAACCGTAAAATCCGGCGTAATGTAGTTGGTCTCCTCGGAAAACTGTCCCTCGCCCGGCTTCGGATCGAGACGTTGCTGTATCAGATCGAACGCTGTTTTGAGTTCACGATCGTCTACTCCGAGACGCTTCTTCAGCTTGCCGAAGTGCTTCATCGTGAATGCCTTGTAGTGATCCTCCAGCATTTCGATCGCCGTGTTGCGACCATCCACATCGTCCGGCATCCGATAGAGCTGTAGCAGGAGGCACTCTTGAAGGTCGCGCGCGGCAATGCCCGCCGGATCCATCGATTGCACCTGGAGGAGCACCTCTTCGACATCCTCAACCTCCAGCTCAATGCCCTGATTGAACAGGATGTCATCGATGATCGACTCTGGGTCACGGCGGAGATAGCCATCTTCATCAATCGATCCGATGATCTGCTCCGCGACCATTTCATCGGTCTCGGACATGTTCAGGAAGCTCATCTGATTCTTGAGCTGTTCGGCCAGGGTCGTGCTGGACCGCATCGGCCGCTCCCGGTCGTCATCGTCCTCGCTGTAGTTCGGATTGGCCTTGTAGCCGTAGAGGTCGTCACTACTGTTGAGAAGATCCTCGACGTCGAACTCGTCCTCGTCCTCCGTCTCAAGTTCATTCTCCATCTCTGCCTCCGTGGCATCGATCTGCTCCTCCTCCCGCTTTTCCTCCTCGTCGAGGCCCTCCTCCAGCAGCGGGTTCTCCTCCAGCTCCTCCTTGATTCGCATTTCTAAATCAAGGGTGTTGAGCTGCAGCAGCTTGATGTACTGAATCTGCTGCGGCGAAAGCTTTTGTTGAAGCTCTTGTTTCTGATGGAGTTCAAGCATGGAGCTGTGGCGACCTGGTGCATCCGAGTAGAAAGGAAGACCGTGAAGCAACGAAACGAAGCAAATGCGCGAGGAGGCACTCCCGCATCTCGTTCTCATTTCGCCGGTCTATAAGCGTGGGAAACTGCTTGCCCACAATATCTATTCCGCTTGCCCGTTTCTTAACGCAAGCCTCGCATCAAGGTTTGCATAATCCATCGAGTTCTCCGTAATCCCTGTGTGAAGGGCCTATGGGTCCTCATCCGATGGAATACTTGAGCGTGGAAACGAAAGGAAAAACAGGCAGCCGGCTGCACGATCCGGCGCCGCGTCGATCCTTGTGTCGCACGGCCCGGCTCCCAGACCGAAACCCTTCGACGCTGACAGGCTTGAACCACTCCCGCATCGTGTCGACCTCCTGACTGCGCCGTTTATGGATTCTGCTCGCTCCGCCCCTCTCCGTCCCGATGCAAATGCGACGGACACCGACATCGAAACTCAACTTCGCCCGCAGTCCCTGGACGAGTTTGTCGGCCAGGAAAAGATCAAGGAGAACCTGCGGATCTTTATGACGGCGGCGCTCCAGCGAAGTGAAGCGCTGGATCATGTGCTGCTGTCCGGTCCACCTGGCCTCGGCAAAACCACTCTGGCCTACATTGTGGCCAACGAAATGGCTGCCCGCATCCGGACGACAAGTGGCCCGGTGCTCGAAAAGCCTGCTGACATTGCGGGGGTCCTAACGAACATGGAGGAGGGAGATGTTCTCTTCATTGACGAGATTCATCGGCTGAGCTCCGTGGTGGAAGAGTACCTTTACTCCGCGATGGAGGACTATCGAATCGACATTGTCATCGACGCGGGACCGAACGCGAGGACTGTTCAGATCGATTTGCCTCCGTTTACGCTTATCGGAGCGACCACCCGAAAGGGCCTGCTCACGGCTCCCCTCCGCGCACGATTCGGAATTGATTTCCGATACGATTACTACACGGCGGATCTCCTCCGACAAATCACGCTTCGCTCCGCTCGTATCCTTCAGGTTGATGCGACTGAGGATGGCGCCTACGAGATTGCTCGTCGCTCTCGCGGTACGCCGCGTATTGCCAACCGACTCCTGCGACGCACGCGAGACTTTGCTGAAGTGGAAGGCGACGGACAGATCACAAAGGCCATCGCAGACCGAGCGCTGAATGCGCTGGATGTCGATGAAGAAGGACTCGATGACATGGATACGCGGATCCTTCTGACCCTGATCGAAAATTTTGGTGGCGGCCCGACCGGATTGAAAAATCTCGCCGTGTCCGTCGGCGAGGACTCCGGCACGATCGAGGAGGTCTACGAACCCTATTTGATTCAGGAGGGATTTCTTGAACGGACACCACGCGGGCGAATCGCACTGCCGCGTGCCTACCGTCACTTCGATCGAACACCGCCAAAAGGACGCGGGCCCTCGCTCTTTGAGGAGGATGAGCAAGGACGCGGTGATCTGTAGTCGAGACCTACCGAAAACCTAACAGGCCGGTTACACGCGTGAACCTGTCGGTATGTCTTCGTGAGCGTGGGATACGAACCTTCACTCGTGCATGTCACGACCTAAGTTCTGACTGCCCCGCTCCTCCTACTGCCCCATGACCGACCTCTCTCGCTTCGGCATCGTCTTCATCCGCTCGATCCCGGACAGTCCCCGCATGCTCGTCTACACGGACTTCGACGGCCCCATCCCTCCCATCATCGGCTACTGGGTGATGAACTAGGCACCCGCTCCGGGACCTTCTGGATTGAAGGCATCGGCTCGTCCGTCCCGGCTCACCTCCCCTATCACCGCATCTCACTACCTTTTTGCGTGTTAACGTGTTAATGTATTAGAACCTGTTTGGCGGACAGCCTTCGGCGATCCAGACGTGCGGACCTCCCGATGGTCGGTCCTCGCGACACAAGTAACATGAGACTGGGTTCATCTCAGACCCCGTGTTTACTCCGACATTGCGTAAGAATAATCGTCAGGCCGCCGATCGACCTGGACCGCCGAGGTTACTTTTCGCAATCCATCCGCCAAACAGGTTATTAACGTATCAACCGCTACGGTGCTAGTGACGCCGGCAGAAAGACGACGTAGGAGCCCGGCGACTTCATGCGTCCCGCGACGTCGGCTGCTCGCTCTCCCGCCCCCCAGAACACGTCGCCGCGTACAGCACCGCGAATGGCCCCGCCGGTATCCTGCGCGATCATAAGCCGTCGCAGGCGAGCCACGGGCGTCCCGTCGATTGTATCTGCTGGAGTGGCTCCCGCGCTCAGTTCGTCCTCCGTCAACGGGCGATACGACGACAACCAGAGCGGCGCGCCATATGGCAGGAATCGTGAGTCAACAGCGAGAGAATGACCGGCCGTCAGCGGAACGCCCTGGGCACCGATCGGGCCCTCCCGTGCGTCGAGATCTGTCCGCTCCTGGAAAAAGACGTACGACCGATTGCGATTCATCAGGTCCTCCGCGCGCTCCGGATGATCGGCCATCCACTGGCGAATCGCCTGCATCGACATGTCCTCCCGCGCGACCTCACCCATCTGAATTAGATCGCGCCCGATCGCACGGTACGGCTGACCG
Organism: Longibacter salinarum; assembly: GCF_002554795.1. Classification (NCBI taxonomy): domain Bacteria; kingdom Pseudomonadati; phylum Rhodothermota; class Rhodothermia; order Rhodothermales; family Salisaetaceae; genus Longibacter; species Longibacter salinarum. The sequence continues at coordinate 253,484 of NZ_PDEQ01000004.1, forward strand.
TTCGCTGCTGCGTACCCAACCCGGATCAAGCTGGAATCGGGCAGGATGACGCGCCCCGAGCCCTGGATCTGAAGAAAAAACTTATCCACCCGGCTGTCGACGTAGACGATCTCAAGACCGCGCCCCTCGAGAATCCCTTCCTCAATTTTCTCCCGTTCGTAGTACGGCACCAGGCGATTCCCTTCGACCCGGCCAAAGAGCCGCTCACCGTCAAGGGAAGAACGGAAATCGCCAAGATGGATCCGGATGAGGTCTGTTGGAGGCCTGTGCAGCGGCTCGGAGAACACGCTCGATTTTGTCCGCGCGCCTCGTAATTGCGGTTCGTAGTATCCGGTAAACAACCCGTCCCGGTCCTTTCCCATTGCCACATGGTACGGCCGAAACGACCGACTGAAGAATCGCTGCGCCTCGGCGTTGGATGTGTCCGGGAGACTGAGGGCCTTCTCGCATACGGGCATCCAGTCCTCGGTTGTACCAAAGACCGGCCGGTCGGGCACCATCCGAGCATCGGAGGGACGATCTCGAAGCGCGTCACAAGAGCGCTGAAAGGCTTGCAACGCTCTGGCAGCGCCCGTCGGACGCCACCCATCAAGCTGGCGAGGCTCAATCGGCTGAAGGCTGAAGGTTGCCTCTGCCTCTCGTTGCGCTTCATCCGACGAAGAGCAGCCGATGACAGACAGCACCGTGATAAGACAGAGTCCGAGGCAGAAGCGGGAGTACACAGAAGGTGGGGGCTACGGGGTTAGAAGCAAACAAAATGTGGGCTGACGCGGAGGGTCGCCCCTCGCACTCATTCGAGCGTACAGGGGCAGGCCAACGGGTCCCATCAATCTGTAATCACCGATAGAGCGTGACGCACAATCATGACCGGCTCTCCGAATCGAGTAATCGGGAGAACATCGGGCGCCTACGGCATGCTGTCATCAACTAGCATCGTCGCTATCTCGATTCGGCAACGAGTCTTGAACAGCCCGTCGCTCAACGATCAGACGGGCGGTCGACTCGTTCGTCGCGATGGGCACATTGTGGACGTTACACGCCCGGAGAAGCGTCTGAATGTCCGGTTCGTGCGGGTGCTTGCCCAGCGGGTCGATGAAGAACACAACGGCGTAGACATTTCCCTCGACGATGCGAGACGCAATCTGGACATCTCCGCCAAGTGGACCGGAGTGGTAGCGCACGACGTCGAGATCAAGTTCATCAATGAGCATCTGCCCGGTGGTTCCGGTGGCCACGAGCTGGAATTGACGAAGCAGGTCCGCGTGCTTGTGAGCAAATGAAATCAGATCAGCCTTTTTGCCGTCATGAGCAATCAAGGCGAGAACAGGAGCTTCGGGCATGGATCGAGCCAGGTGGCGAGAAGCATTGTGAGTGTCAGCGTTCCCATTTACATCTTCGAACAGGAACGTAGCCGGCCTTTACTATGGGACGTTCGCAGTCAGCCCCGACCCGGCCAACCCGTAACGCGTATGTCTTTCTGGAACTGCGGAAAACATACGGGTTATCATCGTATCGAATCAACTCCAGTCTGCTCTGTCCGTACCTCCTTCCTATGCCGTACGTCGTCACCGAACCCTGCATTAACTGCAAGTACACAGATTGTGTCGAGGTATGCCCCGTAGATTGCTTCTATGAAGGGCCTAACTTTCTCACGATCCAGCCCGACGAGTGCATCGACTGCAACGCCTGCGTGCCCGTCTGCCCGGTCGAAGCCATCTATCCGGATGACGAACTCCCGGAGGAGTACCAGCACTATACGGAATGGAACGAGTATCTCGCCAATCAATGGCGCGAACTCGGGTACAACATCACGGAGAAGTCCGATCCGATGCCAGACGCCGAGGAGTGGGAAACGAAAGAGAAGTCGGAGGAAGACATTCTGACCTGGGACGTGTGATGCGCCGCTCCCACGCCGATGCTCGTCTCGAACGCCGCTCCAGGTATCCCGTCGGAGCGGCGTTTCCGTTGTCTATGCGCCGCGACCACGCCGCCAGGTTAGGCATGCAGCGGTCCGACGGTCTGCAGCTTTCGTTCGCCTCGAGCGTCGTGGTATAACACATGGTTCCCGTCGCGCAGGATCATTCCTGCGCCCGCTAGCTACTATTTCCCGGCCCTTTTCGCCACCTACCTCTGCGCTTAATTATGCCCGATTCCTCCCCTGCCATCGACGCGTCCCAGGTTTCCTGGACGCCTGTCGCGGACCTCGACACGTCGACTCGCGCGGCGTTTATCTGGCAGACCTATCTCCACGTGGCCGCTGCCATCATCGGCTTCGCCCTACTGGAGGTCTTTCTGTTTTCCTCCGGCCTTGCCGAACCGATCGCGCAGGCCATGTTGAGCGTGAACTGGCTCATCCCCCTGGGCGCATTTATGGTCGTCGGCTGGCTCGCGACGCGCACGGCCCACCGAACGGAATCCATCTCGAAGCAATACCTCGCTCTCGCGGGCTTCGTCGTGGCGGAGGCCATTCTCTTCGTGCCCTTGCTCGTCATGGCTCATTATACAGCAGGCGGGGGCGTCATCGAAAGTGCAGCCTGGGTGACGCTGCTCGGCTTCGCGGGCCTTACGGGCATCGCCTTTTACACACGCAAAGATTTCAGCTTCCTCCGCGGAGTGATGATCTGGGGTGGGTTCGCGGCCCTCGGCCTAATCGTTGCCGGATCGATCTTTGGCTTTCAACTCGGAACGTTTTTCTCGATCGGCATGGTCGCCCTCGCCGGCGCCTCCATTCTGTATGACACGTCGAACGTGATCCACCACTTTCCGAAAGATCGCTACGTCGCGGCGGCGCTTCAGCTGTTCGCCTCCGTCGCCATGATGTTCTGGTACATCCTGAGCTTGATGTCGAGCGAATGACAAGAGCATTTATGATCACGCGGCTGTGAGGGGCAAAACAACGCCGTCTCCACAAACCGATGCTTGATGCGCGCCCTGCCGGCCACTGCGTCGGGAGGGCGTTTTTGTGGACGGGCGCACGCGACCAAATATCGTCTCGGGCTCCCAGCATGCAACTGTTGACGACAGCCTTCTGTATGAGCCGTCCCTTATGATTTCTCCGACCACTCTGATCACCATGCGCATCACGAACCCCTTTCTTCTTCTGGTTTCCCTGCTCACCGGACTGCTTGTTCTCTCAGGCTGTGAAACGCGAAGCGAACTGACGATCAGCGGTCCCCCTCAAAATACACCGACGACCGTAACGATCACCGTCGACAACCGGAGTAATGATGCATGGGTCGTCGTTGACGTGCAGGGAGGTACGGACGTAACGGATGGATCGACCGACAACCCTACGCTTCGCTTCAAGAAAGACGTTCGGTATGTCATCAATAACATGGGCGGAGAAAACAACCATCCAATCGCGCTCAAAGACGCGGACGGCTCCATCCTCCTTCGTCAAGACACCGGCGGCGGCTCGCTAAGTGGAGATGAGGATATAAACTTCGTGGCCAACACGGACGGAATCGCCTTCACGTTCACGCGAACGCTGCTGCAAGAAGTAGATGCGTACAATTGCCTGAACCATGCTGCCATGGAAGGCTCCATCGTCGTCGTCGAATAGACGCGACCGTCTGGGATGAGCTAAAAATAAAAAAGCGCCCTGCCGGCCGTAGCCAGCAGGGCGCTTTCTGTGTGTGGTCGGGACAGCGGTGAGGTGCTCGTCCCTTGCATCACAGACTCAACGAGATCAGGTGCCGGCCGAGTAATCGGTGGCGTAGGCAACCTGCTCATCGGTGAGCGAGTCGATCTCGATGCCCATCGTCTCGAGCTTGATGCGCGCGATCTCCTGGTCGAGCGACTCCGGCAGGTCAATCACGTGCGGGCCGAGCGGCTCGCCGGCTTCGTGCTTCTGCACGAGGGCGAGATGGGCCTGGAACTGGTTGGCAAAGCTCATGTCCATGACCTCGCTCGGGTGGCCTTCTGCAGCAGCGAGGTTCACGAGGCGACCATCAGCAAGGATGTAGATCTTCTTGCCGTTCTCCATGGTGTACTCGCGATTGTTGTCGCGGACCTCGCGGGCGTCGACCGACAGCTCGGCGAGTTCCTTGAGGTTCAGCTCCACGTCGTAGTGCCCCGTGTTGGACACGATCGCGCCATCCTTCATCTTGAGGAAGTGGCGTCCGCGGATCACGTCCTTCATGCCGGTCGCGGTCACGAAGATGTCGCCGATCTCAGCGGCCTCATCCATCGTCATCACGCGGTGGCCGTCGAGCGTTGCCTTGAGCGCAGCGGTCGGCTTGACCTCCGTCACGATCACGTTAGCGCCCATGCCTTTCGCTCGCATCGCGACACCACGGCTGCAGTGGCCGTAGCCAGCGACGACGAAGTTCTTTCCGGCGAGCATGACGCTCGAGGCGCGCAGGATGCCGTCGATGGTGGACTGACCCGTGCCGTACACGTTGTCAAAGTCCCACTTGGTCTCGGCATCGTTCACTGCGAACACCGGATACAGCAGCTTGCCGTCGTTGTCCATCGCACGCAGACGGTGGACGCCCGTGGTCGTCTCCTCCGAACCACCGATGATCGTTTCCGCCATCTCCGGGTATTCGGAGTGGACGCGGAAGATCAGGTCGGCGCCATCATCGAGCGTCAGGTGCGGAGCCTTCGGCTGGATGGTCTTGTCGATGCTCCAGTAGAAGTCTTCCGTGCTCTGGCCGTGCCATGCGTAGATCTCGGCCATGCCGTTCTTCGCGAGAGCAGCGGCGACCTCGTCGTTGGTCGAGAGCGGATTGCAACCACTCCACGCCACATCCGCACCACACGCGGCGAGCGTCTCGACCAGCACGGCCGTTTCCTTCGTCACGTGCAGGCATCCTGCGATCTTGTAGCCGTCGAACGGCTTCGTTTTCGAGTACTCCTCGCGCAGTTTCATGAGAACCGGCATCCGGCTCTCGGCCCATTCGATTCGCTTGCGGCCCTTTTCAGCCAGACCAAGGTCCTTGACCTTGTACGCCCCTTCCTTGTGATCCATCGGTGTGCAGATGTGTCATGTACATGTAATTCGGCAGTCCAAGAAAGGCGTACCGGCACGCGCCGCGCAATGCTCCCCGTTAGGCGAGAATTCAAGTCAAACCGAACAACATCGTACCTCTCTCCCCGACCGGTCGCCCCAAAAAGCCCTATGCATACATAAAACGCCTGCCTCCAGGCCAGAGGCAGGCGTCTGCTAGCAGACATTCTCCGAAGAGAACGCCGCTATAACCGCGAAACGCGGTTGTCGATAAGCTCGACGTTAGTTGCTCCCAAGCTCGATGCTCGTGGCAAGACGCGAGCCGTCGCTGAGGACGATGAAGTCAACCTCGATGATGTCCGACGACGTCAGAGCCTGAAGCGTAGCCGCATCCAGCGTCCCTTCAAACTCCGTGTCACCATCGATCGCGATACTCTGACCCAGAAGGCTGACCGACGTGTCGGTTGCACCCTCGACGTACCCTTCGAGACTGAAGGTGAACTCGTCCGAGCTCAACGCTTCAACTTCAGCGGCGCGGTAGGTACCGTCGTCTTCCTTCACAGCCTCTACGCTCGCGTAGTTGTACGAGGACAGGCCGTCGATGGCAGACACACCGTCAAAGTCGGTGCTGTCCGTCGTCGTAAAGGGAATTCCCTCGACGGTCAGCGTCGGGCCACTCGTATCGACGTTGTCGATGCGACCGGTGGCTTCGATTTCAGCCAACTCCAGGTCGGCATCCGTAAACTCGATGGCTTCAGCCTTGACAACCGGCTTCAGGATATACCCGCCATTTCCGAGTTCAACAACAGACTGGCTGGCGTCGAAGTCGAGCGTGAGGTCGACGATATCGCCTTCCTCATCAATCTCAAACTCCGGAATCTGAATCTTGTAGCCGCTCTGCTGAGCACTCGGCGTCTTCAGGTTTTCGGTGCTGCCGTCGTTGAAGACGAGCGTATTATTATTCGTCAGCACGAGACGCATCTGCGAATAATCACCGGCCGGAATGGCGGCGTCCGTCACGAGCGTCGCCGTGGAGTCGGTGAGATCGAGAAGGTTGACAGTAACCGGCTGATCGGGTGCGAAGACAGGTACGATTGCATCATCGCCAGCCTCCACCTCATCGGACTCGCTGTCGCCCTCAAGGTCATCATCGTCGGCATCCTCGCGAACGAGGTTGATGCTCTCGATCGTGACGTTGACCTCGGCCACGCTATCGAGCGGGGCGTCGGTGAGACGGAGGTTCATCTTGCCCTGCACAGCGCCCGAATCGGACGAATCGCAGGCGGTAAAAGTAACGAGGCCCAGGACGAGAACCAGTCCGAGGCTGAAAACAGTGCGCAACGTAGACTTCATAGGGGGATTCGGTCGCTATACAATGCGTCATCGAAACGAGAGCGCTGGCGCAAATCCGGCTGCGTTCGATGCAACCGTCACGTGCAGCGATCTCGGGCCGCTCTCCGGGGTTTCCGGCGAACGCGCACCTCATAGAAGAACGTTAGCGGAGGTGGTTACACGCTGCGCTATCGTTTTGGTAGACCGTAACATAACCACCGCGGAATGGCCTCAGACCCAACGACCTCGGAAAAGAACCCGCTTCAACACCTGTGAATAGCCGTTTTCCGTCCGTTCCCCTCCACCGCTGCACCCACCATTCACGAAGTATGAATATAGTTTTTGATGCTGTGACCTCGCTCTCTGCCTCCGGAGGGTCCGGCACCCTTTCAACAAAAACGAACCGCCCTTCCCCCAAGCGAGGAACGGCGATTCGACCCACCTGGTGAGCGGCGACGTTGTTGATCAATCCGTTGCGTCGCGATAAAATGTCTCGACGTTATCCGTGAACTGCCGTAGCGATGGCATGTGCACATACATCATGTGTCCGGACTCGTAGTAGCTCACGCTTACATTGTCACGATACTTCGCACCGAGCCCCATGTGGTCCAGTACGTAGTCGGTCGCGAAATATGGCGTTGCTACATCGTAGTACCCGCTGGCGACATGGACGCGGAGCGCAGGGTTTTTGTGGATCGCCTGCCGCAATGGCTCAGCCACATCAAGGTACTGGTTCTCGAAGGTCTCATAGTTCCACGGCCATACCCGTCCGGTCAGAATCTCGTAGGGAAGGTCCGTTTCGAAACCCAGTTCACCCCGCACGTAGCTGTTCAGCGTGGCGGTGTACGGACCAAGGATCGCCACGTAGCTCGGGTCAAACTCCGGTCCGGCTCCGACGTCAAGACGATCCTGCGCCGTGAACCGGCTGTCCAGGCGTCCCACCGTCTGCCCCTCGTCACGTAGCAACTCTTTATAGAAGTGGCGATCCACGACGCGCAAGTTGGCGTCATCGATAAACTCGCGCGATAGGCCCGTGTACTGATGCAGCCGATCGATCACACGCTCCCGCTCGGCATCCGGTAACGCATCCCCCTGCATAAGTGCAACCGTGTAATCGGTCGTGGCCCACTGTTCGACCTCGTCTAGAAACGTTCGGAGGTCTCGCCCCTGCTGGTCAGCGGGAAGCGCGCCGTGGTAGTGAGCTGTGGCAGCGTAGGTCGGCAGGAAAAGCGGGTACACCAGGTCGTTTCCGCGATCGAATGCATTCGCCTGGTAGTTCAGGACAGCCGAGACAAGAACAATTCCATTGAGGTACATGCCGTGACGATCCTGTAGTGCCGACGCGAGGCCCGCTGCGCGAACCGTGCCGTAGCTCTCACCGGCGAGAAACTTCGGCGATGACCACCGGTCGTTTCGCGTGGTATACAGCCGAATGAATCGCGACACCGACTCGATGTCTCCTTCGAAACCGTGAAAGCGGTCTTCGTCAACCGCTGACGTTGATCGGCTATATCCGGTCGTCACCGGATCGATGAACACGAGGTCCGTAAAGTCGAGCCAGGTCTGACCGTTGTCAACAAGTTCGTACGGCGGAGAGAGAACGTTTGTCGAATCGGAAACAACCGGCACGCGACGAGGGCCGAGAGCGCCAAGATGTAGCCAGACAGAGGACGAACCGGGGCCGCCGTTGAAAGCAAACGTGATCGGTCGATCTTCCTGATCCGTGCCTGCCTTCCGATAGGCGACGTAGAACATTTTCGCCTGAACGGTACCATCTTCCGCACGAAGCGGCAGATAACCGGCGTCTGCCGTATACCTGATCGTTTCCCCGTCGACCTCTACCGTGTGCTCGGTGGTTATAACCGTGTCAGGATATAACTCTGGCCCTCCGGTGGTATCAGGCGCCTGAGCCATCGAAAAGCCGACAGTGGTGCCATAGAGGCAGAACACGGTCAGAAACGAAAGATAGAGACGCAAACGCTCCAATCGTTCAGCGGTCACGGACATAGCGAGGAGAGAGAGGGCAAGTTGAAGCGAAGAGGGCCTAAACATAGGCGGCGCGACGTCGGAGAACAACACTCTCCAGCGCCGCGCCGCCATAGCTTTCACACGATGCATCAACGGATAACGCCCCGTTTCGGGTCGTCATCCACCTCCGCCCGGCATGAATCATCCGGGTGGTCCGCCTCCGGGCGGGTTGGTTGGTGGCTTTCCGCCACCTGGCGGATCACCCGGTGGTTTTCCCGGAGGTATATTCGGGGGCTTTCCCGCGTCTGGTGGCTTTCCCTGGCCGGGTGGCGGCCCATTTCCTGCGCCTGCGCCATCTGCAGCGGCTGGCAAGTCTGCGACCCGTCCCTGGTACAATCCGCGGAGTACGTCGGTCGCCGGCACACCCTGGGCAATCGCCTGAGCCACTCCCTGCGTCAGTGCCGGCATAGGCTGGCGTGTCTGAGCCTGAGCCCGCTGAAGAGCAGCCGGAAGCTGTCCGACCTCATCAGCAGAGTATCCGGCGGAAAGCGCCGAAGCAACAAGATTGCGGGCAAGAGTGCGATCCTGACTGGCATCCGGCATCTCGGCCATTGCACGAACGGCTGCTGCAACCTCGCGTGTTGATGGGGCTGCAGCCTGGGGGCCGCGACGATCGGCAATGGTAGGGACTTCCGCGAGCAGTTTTTCAACATCGCCCATTTTTAATCCCTGTTGACGAGCATGTGCACTGCTTACGATCAGCTGGTCACGACCGGACGGGCTTGCGTCACGCAATCTGGACTGAACGTCCGACTGGCGCAGCCACGCATCGATCATCGGGCCTGTCTCTCGGATGTGTGAAGCCAATCCACTGACGACAGAACGGACGCGCGACGCGGGCACGCGCTTGGCAAGCCCTTCGAGAGTCTTGTTGAGGATGGGGGAAGCAGGCAGGCCGGATTCCGCCAGTTCGACCGCCGGTGTAAGCAAGTCGACCACGGTCTGGGGGGATGCACCATTCAACTGTGCACGTTTGGCAACATTGCGGAGCAATTCACCATCCGCGCCGGCTGCCTCACCTCGTTCCACGACCGACGTCACGGGCGCAGGGAGCGTCTCCTGTGCCACAGCCGAAGACGAACCGGCCACGCAGAACACCGCGCCACACAGGACGGCCATCCATAATGTCACCGAGCGGGGAAGGGGCATGAAGGGTAATGAGGGCGTGATGGGGGTCACCAATTCGCTATGGAATGACACAGACTCCATTCTCTCCACCAAATGCATCATTCGTCGTTGGCACACCGGACGGTAGGGTCATCCAAGAAGGAGACGAGTTGGAGTCGTCGGGGTTACTTCCGGTCTCTCGCACCTCCTTCGGGGAATGATGAATTCGGTACTCAAAGCGCCCGGTCGGTAGGGGCAGTGTCACGGTGTACATGTCACCCTGTGGCTGCGTCCGACTAAGACCGACACCTGGAAGCTCCCAGCCGTTGAAGTCCCCGGTGATGTAGGGTCGTCCGTCTCCCTCGTATCGGACCCGGAACCGAGCGCCCCCCTCCACCGACAAACAGTAGAGTTCTGCCGTGTCCTTACGGCGATGGGACTCCGTTGCATCGTACAGTGTCGTGCGCCACCGGTATCGAAGACCGAGGGCGACGCGACGATCACGCACGTCCGTGTTATTGACATCTCCTATCATTCCCTGGCCTGCAGCAAACAACTCTACGGACGGCGTCGCCTGCCAGTCTACGCCGATGTGAGCACGACCAATGAGGTCTACTTGCTCTCTGGGTGTTGTCGTATTCAGTTCGGTAAACAGTCGCTCCGCTGTTCCACGAACGGTGGCGGTTACCGTCGGCGACAGGAGGAGCCGGACGCCAATAGATCCGCCCGTTCCGCCATACGACGCGGCTGACGTGCCTGCCCGTCCGTCACTCACATAGATACGAGCCGTACCGCGAATGTTGTCTGTCAGCCAAGATTGCAGCGACAGCGTGCCGAGAGCACTCGTCTGCTTTTGCGCTGGGTCGAACGTGCGTACCATCCGCCGACTGAGCCCGCCGGCAAGGGTGATGGTCGTGTACTTCAGTGGGGCCCAACGGACGCTCGACATCAGCCACCCGGTATCTCGCGAGGCGTTTAGCTGGTAGCGTTGTATGCCACCCTGAATGCCCACGCGCCAACGCGACGACAACAGCCGATACGCACCCATGCCTCCCTGAGCGAACTGCGGGTTGGGAGTCTCGGTGCGGCGGGGATACAGACGAGTTCGGGCAAACGCTTGGACCTGCCACTGCGGCGTGTCCCAGGTAATCGCACCGATCGGCGTGATGGAAGCGAACCGTGGATCCGCGGTCGGATCCCACTCTCCCAGTAGTGGGTCGAGATAAGGATTCGACTGCGCACCCGCTTCGGCATCGGCACCGACCGTTGTATACAACACCTGGGCACGCGCGTCGAGGCAGGTGGACCACAGCAGGAGGCCCAGGCCAAGAAGCGCGTAGCGCATCTACGAATTTAGAGTTTGAGTACGGCATTCTGAGCCCCAAATCCGTCGTCTCGTTGAATCGGTGCGAGCGGGTCGGTCACCCACGTCTCACCGTTAATAACAAACTGGTATTCGTGCTCACCACGTCCGACGGGTACGAGGCCGGTCCAGATGGTCTGGCCCCGTACCGTACGGGATGAAAGCGGGATAGGCTCCCACTTGCTGAAATCCCCGGCCACAGCCACGGATTCGGCATCGGCAGCACTGTAGACGAAGCGCATCCAGACGACCGACCCGTCATCGGATACCGCGGTGGCCTGCGGACCATTGGGTGCGGACGTGGATGGTCCACTTGCTATCGCCGTGGAGGGCTCACCCTCCGGCACGACGGAACCGTTCCCATCGCCCACCTGCCAGACAAGAACGCCGAGTGCCGCGGCCACAAGCAGTGCTACGACCGGTCGCACCGTCAGCGTAAGCGGTACAGTGAGCGGGCGAAGCCAATCTTGCAGTCGGGCGACCACACCGGAATCTGCGACGTCATCGGCCGCGGGAACGGTCGCGTTGGCGGTTGCTTCCGACATCTCGATCGCCGCCATGACATTGTCTGCAAACCCAGCGGGTGGGGACGTGGATGAGGAGCGAGCTGCTTCTCCAGACCACTGAAGTTCAAACCGTAACACGCTTCGTGCTTCTTCGTCTTCCGCGATTGCGTGGAGAGCATCCGTTTCTTCATCCGTCGAGAGATCCCCATCAATCAGCCGCTGCACGAGGTTGTCGGCCGGAGACCGAAACTCGTGCCCGTTCGAGTAGGCGGTGTTGTCGTGTTCTGAAGCTTGATCGTTCATGTCAGATAAACCGTCACGGTGAAAGTGACATCCGCAGGCCGATCGCGGCGTCCGCGATGACCCGTCTACGTTTAGATACTCTTATTCCGGGCGGATAGCGTCCAGATCTTCGTTCTCGAGAACCGTCCGCAGCTTCTTACGGGCTCGATGAACGCGAACTTTCAGGGCGCTCACGGAAACGTCGAGACGCTTCGACATCGCTTTGTACGTCATGCCATCTCGATACTTCATCAGGAAAGGGACGGAGTACGTCGGAGTTAGCGTGTCGAGCGCCCTCCACAGCGCCTCTCCCTTCTCCTCCCGTTCAAGTTTGGAATCTTGCCGCTCGAGCGGGTTCGGTGTGCTGTCCTGATCCGCCGCTTCCGTTCGGCTGAACGGAAACGTCTGCCGTCGGATGTTTTTTGCGTAATCCCGACAACGGTTCAGAGCAATGCCATATAGCCATGATGCAAATCGGTCCGGGTTTCGCAGGTCATCTATTCGGTTGTAGGCCCGCATGAACACTTCCTGCGCCAAGTCGGCTGCGTCGTCTTCGTCGCTGGCGTACCGATACGTCAACTCATACACCATCCCCTCATACCGTTCAAGCAGTGGTCGGAATGCGGACGAATCCCCGTCTCGCACCCTCTGTACGTATGTCCCGTCAGAAACGTCATCGGGCATGATGGATCTATTTCGATGGATCGGCTCCCCCGAACGGCGTGGGGAAAGGTCAGGCGCAGAGTCGAAAGAGACTGGTATAGAAAATATAGCGCTCTCTCAGTAAAATACGTTCAGCAATACCTGCAAGTGGACGAGCCGTAGAAAAATGGGTTACACGCACGAAGGCACACGCACATCGATGTGAACCCGGGAGGGACGGATGACATCTCGAAACGTGTCATGGTCGCGCTGGGCACAACACGTAACCCAACACGCAAAAAAGACGCCCGAACGCAATCCTGCGTCCGAGCGCCGACAAAAAGCAGAATGGATGCAACGCCTCACGCGAGTTGTTTCGCGGCGTGTTTCAGAGCGTCCACATAGTTCGTCTTCTCCCACGGGAAGGTATCACGACCGAAGTGTCCGTACGCGGCCGTCTTACGATACATTGGACGCATAAGGTCGAGTCGATCGATGATGGCCGTCGGCGAGAGCTCGAAGTGATCACGCACCAGGTTGGTGAGCTGGTCATCGGTGAGCTTACCGGTCCCGTTCGTATTTACATCGATGGAGACGGGCTCGGCAACGCCGATCGCGTATGCAACCTGGACGAGGGCTTCGTCGCAGAGGTCGGCGGCCACGAGATTTTTCGCTACGTGCCGCGCGGCATACGTCGCGCTGCGGTCGACCTTCGACGGATCCTTGCCGCTGAACGCGCCACCGCCGTGGGCGCCTTTTCCACCGTAGGTGTCGACGATGATTTTGCGTCCGGTCAGACCCGTATCGCCGTGCGGACCGCCAATGACGAACCGTCCGGTGGGGTTGACGTGCAAAATCACATCGTCATCCAGCATGTCATCCGCAATGACACGAGGAAGCAAGTGCTCGCGGATGTCGCGTTTGATCTCGGACTGCGAGACGCCTTCGTCATGCTGCGTCGAGACGACGATCGTGTGAACGCGGCGAGGCGTACGACGATCGTCATCGTATTCCACTGTAACCTGGCTCTTCGAATCCGGCCGCAGGTACGGCATCAGGTCCGTCTCCTTGCGAATGTGAGCCAGTTCCCTCACGAGTCGATGCGCATACATGATCGCCATCGGCATCAACACGTCGGTCTCGCGGTTTGCGTACCCGAACATGAGTCCCTGATCCCCGGCGCCCTGCTCGGACGTCCCGTCCACACCCTGGCTGATGTCCGGGCTCTGCTCGTGAATGCTACTCAGCACGCCACAGGAATCCGCATCGAACCGGAGGCGCGGATCGGTATAGCCGATGTCGCGGATCACTTCGCGTGCGATCTCGCGGACGTCGGCATACGCATCCGTCGACACCTCTCCGCTGAGAACGACCAGTCCGGTCGTAACCATCGTCTCGACGGCTACGCGGCTTTTCGGGTCGTCGGAGAGAAGGGCGTCGAGGATAGCATCCGAAATCTGGTCGGCAACCTTGTCGGGGTGTCCCTCCGACACGGATTCACTTGTAAAGAGGTAAGCCATGAAACGGGCAGGCAGCTCGTGGGGTGGAAACGATCCCGCCGACCCCAGACCGGAGTGGCAGGAAAAAGAAATTGTTGCGAACGGATAAAAACCGTACGGCCCATTAGTATACGAATCAGCGACCCTCATTCCCATGACCGTGATCGGAAGATTTGCGAAAAGCCCGTTTAGTATCCCGGCTTTCCCGTCAGATGGGCGAAAGGGACCCTCGCGCTCGGGGCAATGAGGAGATGCGGACCCCATATCGAATAGCTCCTGAAGCCGGGGATGTCTTTTTGCGCGACCATTTTGCAACATATGGTTCACAAAGACGTGGCGGCATGCGAAGTCCCCGTCAAACGAGAAGCAGGAATTGATTCTCGCAACTCCGGAACGTACGTTTCAACGTTTGAATGCCCGGGGTGGCCTATTTATCCGCCGGCGTGATCCCAGAACTACGCTCATTTTGAGCCTGCGATCTTGCGTTTGCGGCCACCACCCCACCCCTTTTTCGCACCAGGACACCCATTAGCCAGCAAGAGGCTGCCACGTTATGGCCAACGACATCAAATCCACCGTCAAAGGTATCATCGTCGAGAAACTCGGCGTTGACGAGTCTGATGTTACGCGGGAGGCATCGTTCACCAACGACCTCGGCGCAGACTCGCTCGACACCGTCGAGCTCATCATGGAATTCGAGAAAGAGTTCGATCTGACGATCCCCGACGAGGAGGCGGAAAAGATTGCAACGGTCGGTGATGCCATCGACTACCTCGAAGAGAAGTCTGCGTAACAGACGTCTCTAAGGCCGGCTTCCCGGCGAGCCACGCCCTTTGGCGATCGTGCTCGCCGGGTTCGTTGTATTCGGCCCTGATGCACGACTTCGTTCGGCGTCTCCTCGAGCACGTGTCGCGCCTTGCCGGCCGACATCTCAGGCGAGGAGACGCCCGGTTCGTGCGTTCATTTCTTGAGCCTGCCCCTGCATCGTTGTAAGCAGGTTACCTATTCTACTGTCCGGAGCATCATGCTCCGCCGCGCCCGTCCGGGTTGCGAGCCCCATCGTTACGTGTATCGGTTCGACCTTCCGACTCCCTCCCATGAATCACACTGAACGTAGAGTTGTCATCACCGGAATGGGCGCACTCACGCCGATTGGTACCACGGTGTCCTCATTCTGGGATGCTCTGCTAAACGGTACGAGTGGCGCTGCCCCCATCGAGTCGTTCGATACCGAAGGCATGCGCGTGACGTTCGCCGCGGAGCTCAAGGACTTCGATCCGGCAGACTATCTCGGCGCCAAACAGGTGCGACGGATGGATCCCTTTTGCCAATACGCGCTCATCGCGGCCGACCAGGCTGTCGAGGACGCGGGGATCGATCCCGACGAGATGAGTCAGGAAGAAAAAGACCGGGTCGGTGTCATTTACGGCAGCGGCATCGGCGGAATGCAGACGTTTTACGAACAAGCGAACTACTTCCAGGAAAACGACGAGAAGCGTACCTCGCCGTTCTTCATTCCGATGCTCATTCCAGACATCGCGAGTGGCCAGATTGCCATGCGGTTCGGCTTCCGAGGCCCCAACCACGCGATCGTCTCTGCCTGCGCAACTGGCAACCATAACATCGGAGATGCTGTCCGACGCATTCAGAGCGGCGAAATGGACGCGTGTGTCGCTGGTGGTACGGATGCCTGCGTAACCCGCCTGGGTATCACCGGATTCGCGAGCATGCGCGCACTCTCAACGCGAAACGATGACCCCGCAGTCGCATCTCGCCCATTCGATGCAAACCGTGACGGGTTCGTCATGGGCGAAGGAGCTGGTGCGCTATACCTGGAGTCCCTCGAAAGCGCAAAAGCCCGGGGGGCCAACATCTACGGTGAAATCATCGGGATGGGCGCATCCGCCGACGCCCACCATCTCACAGCACCGGATCCCGAGGGCGGGGGCGTTCGCCTGGCTCTCAACCGCGTGCTTGACCATGCCGGCCTGAATCCGGAGGACATCGATTACGTGAACGCCCACGGCACGTCGACGCCCCTCGGTGACGTCGCAGAAACGAAGGCGCTCAAACAGGTCTTTGGCGAAGCCGCGCATAAGCTCAACGTGTCGTCCACCAAGAGCATGACCGGTCACCTGCTCGGTGCAGCCGGTGCAGTGGAGGCCATCGCAACGATCCTTGCGACGAAGCATGACATCGTCCCTCCGACGATCAACTTCGACACGCCGGATCCGGACTGCGACCTCAACTACACCTTCAATGAACCGCAAGAACGCTCGGTCGACGTTGCCCTCTCGAACGCCTTTGGCTTCGGCGGGCACAATACCTCTGTTGCCTTCAAGAAGTTTGAAGGCTAGAGCGGACCAGATATCGGTTGCCCCACTCCTCGTGGGACCTCCTCGGTAGCGTGCGGATCCCACCGGATTGCAGCACGCTACCGAAACATTATTTCCCCGACAATCTCGCGTCCGAGCGCGTCATTGAGCCGCTCTCTCCAGGCTCGGCGGTTCATATGAAGCTCCTGCCGCCATGCCGCCGAGGAGATCTTAACGAACAGCGTATCTCCCTTCATCCAGGCGGATTCCGTCATCGCGTTCACGCGGTCTCCCGCAATCGTAGCCCACGTCTCAACAACACGGGCCTCATCGATCTTCTCGCGCATTCCCAGGCGGTCAATCACCTCCTTGAGGACATCGCCGAGCGGTTCTGGACTGTCGGTAGGCATGAGGAAAAATCAGTCTCGGGGGAAGAGAGGCATTTGAGAGTGTGAACGCGGTCGCCGCCATGGCGTTCAGTCGAGCGGTCCCTTCTCGTTACCTCTGGACGCCACGAAGCGGCTGTGTCATCGGCCCCGGTCCCTTAGATCCTTTGGTCAGCTATTGACTTGGCGGACCCGGATCGTTGGAACCCTGACCTTTCGTCCATTTCGAGATCTCTGCCCTTTCCGTACGCATGACGCGTCTATCCCTCGGCTCTTCTGCCTGTCGGCTCGTTGTCCCTCTCGCCCTTCTGGTGATTCTGGGTCTGTCCTCCCCGCTCAGAGCACAGTCCGTCACGAACGACGGTGCCCATGGAGCCCATGTTGCCGAGGGGGACACCGTCCAACTCTCGCTGGCCGAATCGGTGCAGCGATCCCTCGACGTGAGTCCAGAGGTCAACATCGAGCGCGCTGGTCAGGACTTCGCCCGGGCCCGCCTCGGGGAGGCGCGTCAGAACCGCTACCTGACGTCGTTCTCTGCGAATACCGCGCACTCAATCGCCCCGAGCCTCGACATCCCGCAGGGCACCACGCAGCCGCCCAGCTCCTACTACCTTGAGCCGCGCGTCGTCAATGACTGGACGGTGGATGCCCTCCAGCCGTTCAACCGCTTCGAAGTCCGGGCGCAACAGCCCATCTACACGGCGGGTGAACTGGGCGGCAGCATCCGCGCTGCGCGTCATGGGGTGGACGTCGAGAAAGCAAGCGTCGACCTCAAACGGCTGGAAGTCGCCCGACGGACCGGAGACATCTACTACTCGCTCCTCCTTGCCGAAGCACTGAAGCGCCTGGCTGACGACACCGGGGAGGTCGTGGATCGGGCCAAGCGGGAAGTTCAGCGCCTGCTGGATGAGGGCGACGAGGACGTTGACCAGGCCGATCTGTTCGAGGTTCGCCTCACGGAGGAAGAGTACAAACGGCGTCTTGTGGAAATTCGTGAACGGCTCGAGACGGCACGCTCCGCTCTCCGGCGCCAGCTCTTTTTGCCGGACGATGTTGTGATCCAGACCACCGACCGTCGTCTCAACCCGGTCGACTTCGAGGTCCACCCTGACTCGCTGGCGTACTACCTCGCCCTCGGTATCGAGAATCGCCCCGAACTCGACAAAGCCAACGCTGGAATCGAAGCGCGCAAAGCCCTTGTCGATGTCGAGCGGTCGGACTACTTCCCCAAACTGGGCTTCCAGGCAACGTACGCATATACGTATACTCCGAATCGCCCGAACCAACGGAGTGCCTACATCAACGACTCCTACAATGGAAATTCCACACGGACGGGCATTGGCATTCAGATGAACCTCGACTTCTTCCAGACGCGGGAGCGCGTTGAGCAGGCCCGCGCGGAGCTCAACGAGGTTCGCTACCAGAAGGAGGCCGCCGCTCAACTTGTCCGCTTTGAGGTCGAGGAGGCCTATCGGAACGTAATCATTCAGAAAACGAACCTGGAATCGCGGGACGAGTCCCTGCAGATCACGGAGGAGTGGCTTCGGAATGAACAGATCAACTTTGATCTCGACTTCGGAAACACGGAGAACCTGGTCAAGGCTGTTCGTGCCAATTTGGAGGCTGAGGCTCGGTATTTTGAAGCGGTGAAAGCGTACAATACGGCCGTCCTCAAGCTGCTGGACGCCACCGGAACGCTGACCACCGACCTGGAACGGGACATCTTTTCGGAAACGGAATAAGTTCAGGGGCAACGTTCAGGGTTCAGGGTTCAGGGTTCAAGGTTCAGGGTTCAGGGGGGTACGCCTCGGATACGTGAGTAAGAGACCACCTGGCCACAGAGGATGTTATTCACCGGCGTGCCGAATACCCTGTACGGAATGTCTACCGAGACATTGACAAAATAAGCGTCACACGGCCGTGCGACGCTTGATTCCTTCGAAAATGGACGGAGGGCCGAGCATCGAATTGAACCCGGCAGAGACGAATCTGGATTTTCCTGAGGTATTCCCGATGTTGTCGTGACGACAGGGTTCAGGGCTAGCAACCGGACCGTTTTGATTTCAAACCGGAATATCTCCGGATGTCATCGAAAAACGGACCTTTTGCGTCCCGGCAACCAAGTGTCATTATCGAACATGACGCACTCTCACACTACCATACCCACATCCTCCCATGCATTTCGGAGCCGCCGCGACGGGAAACGCTGAAATGACACACGCTCTTGTGAACGTGTCCGGTAGGTAGGGTTCAAGGTTCTTGGGGGTCGTTCGGGTATACGAAACACGTTCCCCCGCGCGTTGTCATTGATGCCCGTGTGACTTTTCCCCGCCGGCGTGCGGCTACATGGGCGACGGACACAGAGGCCCTGTGCCGCACCCGTTTCGCCACCCTCGTTCCAAGTGTCGCTTCCTGACTATGCGTACCTCGTTCCTCCACCGTTCGCTGTCCATCCTTGCCTTGCTGCTGGGCTTGACCCTCGCGCTGTCCTCCTCGCCGGCCCACGCCCAGGATGCCGCCGAACAGGAGATTCGCTCGATGCTAGAGTCGCGCGATCAACAGATCAAGTCCATTCTGGATGGCGACACATCGGCCTTTTCCGACCAGCAGCGGGAAGAACTAAAAACGCTAATCAACGGCGTCATCGACTTTCGAGCCATGGGTCAGGTCGCCCTCGGCCCGTTCTGGAGCGACCTCTCCGATGATCAGAAGAACGAGTTTGTCGATGTCTTCCGTGACATCGTGCGCGCTCAGTCGTTGGCTGACCTGGAGGTATACAATTCGAAGGTCACCTACGAAAAGATTAACGTTGAAGAAGACAGCGCGTACGTCCAAACCCTGACAGAGTACGAAGGCACCGAAACGCCCGTTGTCTACGATCTGCAAAAGCAGAATGACACGTGGGTGGCGCAGGACATCATCCTCGACGGCGTCAGCACCGCCGAGAGCTACGCGCGCTCATTCCAGACCGTCGTGCGCAAGCGAGGATTCGATGCGCTTATGACGAGCCTGAAGAAGAAACGAGACAAGGTCACGTCGGCTCGATAACCGATATCACATCGACGATTCTGGCGGTCGCCGGGGTGGATTCACTCTGCCCCGGCGACTTGTGCTTTTAGCGGAATTTGACGGTGGTTCCTCTCCCGTTGTTTGTTGTTATACAACGGTGCGTGCGCTTTCGACTGCTTTCGCCTTCCCCCTCCTCCGATGCCTGCCTCTCCTACTTCTTCTGCCAACGCCCCGACCGAAGGCTACGTCTTTCACAGTTACGGGGGCGAAAAGTACGCACAGCACGCGGTTGTCTCCGTGCAAACGCTCCGGCGGTACGACGACCACCGCCCCGTTGCACTCTTTTGCCCGGAGCCACACCGGGAGATGCTGGAGCGGTACGGTGCCGACCAGTTTTTTCAGCACATCGAGCCGCTCCCGCCGGAGCATCGGTCGATCGTTGGCTTTAAGCATCATCTCCACAAGTTCAAGATCTTCGACCGTTCCCTCTTCGTGGATGCGGACATGATCTGGTGCCGCGACCCGGATCCGCTGTGGACGCAACTTAGCGCATTTCCGTTCACGGGAACGGGCCTGATGCGCGCCGACCACTTCTTCGGGGGGCCCAAAGGGGCTGGAGTGATTCTCGATATGCTTCTCCGCCGACGCCGCAGCACGCTCCGCCACTTCGGGCTGACGAACCTCCCACGCGTCCAGGCGGGAATGATCTATGCGCAGGACGACGACACAACCCGAGCTGTATCCGAGACCGCGGCCGACTTCCTCGCGCGTTCGGACGAAACACACTTTCGCAGCCGACTAAACGAGGGTCGCAGCGAAGAGACGTGCGAGTGGAGCATCGCCATGGCGATGAGCAAGCTGGAGCTCGCGGTCTTTCCATGGCTGCAGGGTCGAAACAGTCCCCAGCTTGATTATATCGACGGCCTGACGACGCACGACCCGGACTTCCAGAACGTCAGCTGTACGTTCTACACGACGCCGTTCATCTACAACCTCCGTGGCCTACCCTCGCGCGGACTACGCGACTTCCTCTTTGGGCTGGCGAATCAGCTTCCCGGACTCGGAGATCGTATGGAAGTCACCCCGTTTGTCGTTCACTTCGGATGGTTGCACCAGAAGCAGCCCTTTTACGACTTTGCTGACCGCACGTGGAAGCACATCTTGGACGACCGGTCTACGCCAAGACTTAAACAACAATCAGCGGACCCGGGAGCGTGAAGCTCTCGCTCGAACCCCGTTTGTAGGTGCTCGTCTCCCGTTTTAGACCGTCGCATCACGTGCGAGTAAAAAGGTGGATGACGAGGGAAGCAGATATGTTTGTCTGTACCCACGTGATCGCGAACAGAAGTGTCGTGATCGCGGCCGGGCTGAACACGGCCATCAGGCTCGCCACGGGCAGCGGGATGCGTGTGACCACGCGAACATCCCGTAACACACGCACCGTTGCCCACACGGCCGACACAGCGCCCAGAGCGGCCAGAATCCCTGCGGTCTGCGGACTCCCGGTTGTCCCGTTCGACACCATGACGAGAGCGACTCCCATCCATAGCAGGGCGGGCCAGCAGGGCCATATGACCAGCATCATGACCTGATCGGTGCGGAGGGTCTTCCAGTTCCGCACGGCAAGACCGATCATAACACTCCAGACCAGTAGCATCACGATCACACCTCCCGCCACGAATGCTCCGGTCGTAATCGGCTGCGAAATATACGAGCCCAATCGCTGACCGAGATCGGGCCCGAGGGCATCGATGAAGCGTTCAGCGACCATCGTTGGAGCGAGAACGTCCACGATGACCGCTGCAATCACCCCCGTCGCCACACCGACGACCAATAGCATAAGCCAACTGACCAGCGAGACGGTATCGCGCCCTTCGCGGACACTATCCGTGTAGAAACCATGCGCCATGAAGTAGCGCCCGACTGCCCTGCGAAAAAGCGGTCGACGTGCGTACAGCAGCGCGAACCCAATCAGCAGAAACCAGCCGAAAAGAACGGCCCACGGAGCCTCAGGGCTCGGAGCCGATCCGGAGGGAAAGGCAAAAACCCGTTGCTCTCCCCGGTAGATTCCGCGGACAACGGTAGCTGCGGGCCGCGGGTCGCCGTTCGCCGCGTGCAACCCGTACCTGCGCCCCAAAGGATTCTTCTCGTCTGCCCACCGGTACACGAAAATCGTCGGCGAGAGCTCGGAGAAGGCTTGTGCGTCCGAAGCAGGGGTATCGCCCGGTTCACTCCACTCGAAAGCGTCGGAGCGCTCCGGAATCCACTGGTTCAGCACCATCTCGAGCCAACGAGCCTGGGCCTGCGAAGAATGCGGAATGTTCAACCCGGATGCGGAATCCGGAGCAACCCACGTTCCGGCTGCACCGATAGCTACTGGTGTATCCGTCGATGCGCTCCACGCCCTGTGCCGCTCCACCGGATTTTCTACACCTCGAACATCGAGCAGAACGCCATCCACCGCGCCCGCACACTGATCTTCCTCGGGCCGGAAGGGGCTGATGTAGTACCGAGCTACGTCGGGCGCACGATTACGGAGCTCGACAGCGAGACGTTCGAGAGCTGCGCACGTCTTCGAGACCGATGTGTCCAGACTTTTACCAAGACCGACCGCCACGAGAGCACGATGCTGCCGCGCGAGCTGGGCAATACGGTCGAGCGTCGGCCCAAGCGAATCGGTGGCAACGTCAATCTGTGCTGCACTCTCATAAGCGAGGGGCAGATCGAGAGCCACCGAGACACCGAGCGATTCCGCATGTGCGAGAACGGCTGCAGCGCTTCGCTCTTTCCCGGGCAAGAACCACGGAGCCGCCGACACCCGGACGGTCGTAATGCCCGATTCTGCGATACGATCGAGTTCGAATCGAGCCGCTCGATCAACATCGGGTACCTCCCAAACCACACCGCGTCCACCAGAAAAAAAGGATTGAGCACCGACGGATTCTCCTGGCGTCTCCGATTGCCCGTACGCGGTGGGCACGCTGGCCAGCGCAAGTAATCCCGCCAGCAGAACACCGATCCAGTCAATACGTCGTTGATGTTGCTCGAATGACGATAGGAGAAGCGGGGCGAACATTGATGAGGTCAGAAGGGGACAGGACGAGGGACCTGAAGCAAGCGAAGGGGGCCTGCGGACACGTACGCCTAACGTAGTCATCAGCAGTGCGGTATGCACACTGTTGACCGGCACAAAACCGCCACGTGGATCGGGTTGAATTCAATCATTAAACCATTCGACCGCATATCGACTTGCCATATCGCTCCTTTTTTGTATTTTCATCCTGTCATCACGAAAGGGATGACCGTTATCACGATACTTTCTCGCTATCACTAGTACGGCGGGTCGCTGGAATTTTCTCAGCCCCAACGTATTCCCCTCACCTAGAATTACAGACCTCAGACATGAAACGCTTTTCGTTTGCTACTCTCTTTGTTGCCCTCCTCTTTCTGGCCATCCCATCGCAGGATGCGCACGCGCAGGTGAAACTTGGCCCCCGCGCCGTCCTGTCCGTTGGTGACATTTCTGACGCAGGCGGCGACTTCGGTATCGGTGCCGACGTTCGCTTCCTCGCCGGCGACCTGCCCGTGACGTTTAATGGCGCATTCGACTACTACTTCGTCGATGATGAATTCGACCAGGGTCTTTCTATTTTCACGGTCGACTTCAACGCTCTCTACATGTTCGGTATCGATAACCAGGCCTTTACCCCGTATGCCGGTGGCGGCCTGGGCATTACCCGCCTCTCTGCTGATGAGCAGTCCGTCCCCGGTGGTGGGACGTTCGATCCGAGCACAACGGAGGTAAACCTCAACATCATCGGCGGCGCAGAATTCCCGCTCGAGCAGTTCACGCCCTTCGTCCAGGCACAGTTCGGTGTCGGTGGCGACGTGGACCGCTTCAACATTGCTGGAGGGCTGCTCTTCAACCTCTAAGTCCGATCGGTTCCGATCATTCACCTAACGTCGGTGAATGGACACCGATACCAGGTTGATGTTGAGCCCGCTGCTCCTTCGGGAGTGGCGGGCTTTTTTTGTTTGACCGCGCCGTTAGGGCGACGGAAATCTGATCGGCCCTAGTTCGTGACATTCTGGTTGAACGACAACGTCTTTGAACAATGGCTAACCGAGGGCGCAGGACCACAGTCCTGGAACAGCCACTTGCCGTCTGACCCACTGTCTTCCGCCAGACCGGCTCAGACACTTTCCAGCGTGACGGCGATGTCAAACCGCATGATACATCTCCGCTTCGTTCAGAGCGATCCTCACATAGAAAACGGGACACAGCCGCCGAGGCCGCGTCCCGCTTTCGTACGTGGTTTCGAAATGGGCGTCGAACTTATGCCTCTTCGTCCTCAGGCTTTAAAAATGCTATGGTCGCGCCCCACGAACTGGCGTCCTTCGCGGTTTCGTAGCGAGTCACTGCGTCGGTTCGGTCCAGAATCGCATGTACGCTTCGCCGCAATTGCCCGGTGCCCTTCCCGTGGATGATGCGTACGCGCAGGATGTCTTTCTCTCGGCAGACGCGAAGATACTCCGGCACCAGTTCCCCAATGTCCGACGGCTCAAAGACGTGGAGGTCCAGTACGCCGTCGACCGGGTACTCCTGCGGGTCAGGCTCCATGACAACGGTCTTAGTTTCGCGGGTAGGGCGGCGTCATCGGAAGGTCAAAGTGCTCGGCTACGTCGTAGTAGTCCGCCCAGTCCACCTCCGGGTACGCTTCCTGGAGGGCGTCGAGCTTGGATACGCCCTCGGCAGACGCGGCCTTGCTGGCGGACGTAAACGGATCTCCCTCCATGACGACGACGCGCACGTCGCGGTCAACGGCAAAGTCGAGGGCGCTCGGCTTCGACCCTTCGTAGAAGATCTGCACCAGGTCGACGTCAAACGCAAAACCGAACGTCAGCGTGTACTCTCCAACGCTCGACTGGTCCTCACCGTACGTGTACGGCATCGCCGTGAGCGTATTGTTGGACTCGAAGTAGTAGCACATCACGAGACCGTTCGTCAGCACATTAGATGTGATCTCCGGTGCATCGTAATTATCGAAAAGAACCAGCCCGTCCGGCCCCACCTGCGCTGACTCCACATCAAAGATCACGTCGAAACTCGACACGGCGACGCCGGCCGGTCCTTCGGGGCCGGGAGGACCCATGGGGCCCGGAGGACCCACGGGACCTTCATCACATCCCAGCGTCAGGAATACGAGAGCGAGGAATGAGGCGAAAAGCGAAACTCGAGAACGAATCATCATCACGGAGAGAAGTTAGTGAGTCGGGCAGCCGGTCATACGAAATAAAAAGTGACCTGCACGCGGAAGCCGCGCATCGTTGGTTCACTAAAATAGACGCATCAACCAGCCGAAACGTAACGGGTACCCGACTCCGTCTTTTATTCGTCTCCGTTCGTTTCCTCGTGCTCTTCCCCGTAAATCTTGATGACGATATTGCCGTCCGCGTCCACGTACCCCCGATACATTCCCGGCGTATTGAACGGCATGGCGATATTGCCCTCGGCGTCCAGCGCGATCACGCCGCCGCTCCCCCCTTCACCGATCGCGGGTAGCTCCTCCATCACGACCTCGTCCGCCGCTTCCTGCAACGACTTACCGCCGTACCGCATGCGTGCCGCAATATCATGTGTGACCACACCACGGATAAAGTATTCGCCGTGACCCGTCGCGGACACACCGCATGTCTCATTGTGCGCGTACGTACCCGCACCAATAATTGGAGAGTCGCCCACACGGCCCCAGCGCTTGTTCGTCATCCCGCCTGTCGACGTGCCGGCGGAAATTGTACCCGTCCGGTCGAGCGCAACGGCCCCTACAGTTCCGAACTTGCTGACGTCCGGTGCATCCGATGCCCCCGTCGGACCGCCATCCTCGCTCCCGGCATCCACATCGCTATCCTTGTTCTCGGGTTCGTCAAGCTGCGTTTCCTCGCGGGACAGTGCATTCCGTAGCTGCTGACGGCGTCGTTCGGTGTAAAAGTACTCGTTCTCAACCGGATCGAATCCCTGTTGCCGAGCAAATGCTTCTGCTCCCTCTCCAGACATCATCACGTGCTCCGAATGCTCGAGGATCGCACGCGCCAGCCGGATTGGATTCCGGACAGTCGACACGCCCGTGAGCGCCCCGGCAGCACGCGTGCCGCCATGCATGATCGACGCATCGTGCTCGACCGTACCCTCGTGCGTGAATACCGCGCCGCGCCCCGCGTTGAAAAGCGGTGAGTCCTCCAGTAACACAAGCGTCTCCACCACAGCATCCAGGCTACTCCCGTCATTTTCGAGAACGTCGTAGCCAGATTCGAGCGCAGATCGGAGGGCGGCGCGAATGTCCTCCTCCTTCTCTGGCGTCATATTCTCGGGAAGGATCGTTCCTGCCCCTCCGTGCACCACAATAGCGATGGGTGCGTCGCTCGGAGACATAGAGTCAGCGTCGTCAGTGTTCTGAGCCAAGGAGGGGTTGGCGGAAAGGGTGAGTACAATACAGACCGCCAATGCGATCGTACAGATAGCGCGCGTAGATGAAATCATTTCTAAGACAATATCACAGATTGGAGTCGTTGGCTTCCGCGCTACAACGTAGGGGAGCGTGACAGAAATCGCTAAACCTGTCTCAGGTTTGTCGCTTACCGTCATAACGGCGGGTGCAATGTGATGTTAGCATGCAGAGCCGACGAAATGGCAGAGGAATTAGGTGTTTTCACAACCATTTTCGTCGGAACCATTCACGATGTCCGCTCTGGACTGTATTTTGCGATACAATAAAGCAGTGAGTGAGAACGTTAGGGAACATGTGGCCCGGTGCCTGATTCGTAACAAATTGCGTTTGCGTTTCGGTCAGGCATCTACCAGATTGGTACTCACGGTCACAGGTTGTCGACCATCAGTTTTTCAGCAGCAATACAGCGTACGGTATACATGGCGAAGGACAAAGCGGAAATCGTAACCCAGAAAACCCAGGACAAGTCGGCGTTTAGCCAGTACGAGGCCCTGCAGGAAATGAGCGACGAGGATCTGATGTCGCAGTTCCAGGCCGGTACGGTAGAGGCGTTTAATATCCTGGTCGAGCGGTACTCGGACCGCCTCATGCAGTACCTGTACCGTTTCCTCGGTGATATGAAACGGTGCGAGGACCTACTGCAGGAGACGTTCCTCCGGGTTCACCGCAACCGGCACTCGTACCGGCGGATTGCGAAGTTTTCGACGTGGCTCTACACCATTGCCGGAAACCTGGCCCGCTCGGAATACCGCAAGCGGAAGCGCCGTCGGATGCAATCCATCCAGTCGGTGAACCGCGACAACGAGGAGTACGAGATGGAAATCCCGGATGAGTCGTTCTCCCCGGACAAGCACGCGGAGAGCACCATTCAGGACCACTACATTCAGGAAGCGATGAACGAGATTCCGCCCGCTTTCCGTGAGGTGGTCGTTCTTCGGGATATCCAGCAGCTCGCCTATGACGAGATCGCTGAGATTACGGGACTGCCCATGGGTACGGTGAAGAGCCGGATCAACCGTGGCCGGACCAAGCTCCAGGCCCTGCTCAAGGACGTCTACCCGTTCGAGTCGCAGTCCTGAGCTTGACGCAACCCAGACCGGAGTACCGTTCTTCGCCGAACGACGCTCGACGCCGAGCTCCACAGGGGCTCGGCGTTTTTTAGTCCGACGACATGTTTTGAAGAGCCGGTCGGTGGCTGGTCTCGGTTCGTAGCCGAAACGACATCAACTCAAGCTGCCGCACTGGGTGCCGAGGGTTCAGACGAGCGGGTCTCTGGCGTCCCTCCAACAGCATCGAGATCCACGAGCGCGGCATCGAGATGTGTTGCGACTTCGCGAGCGAAGTACGGGTGACAGGTGAAGAAAAAGAGCTGCCGGCGTTCGGCCATCTCGGCAAGAACGTCGAACGCCCCTCGGCGACGCTCCTGGTCCCAGTTGACAAACACCTCGTCGAGAAAAAGCGGGAGCGTGTCGCGCCCGTCGTCGAGGTGATCGACGATGGCAAGACGGATGGCGAGATAGATCTGATCGAGCGTCCCCTGGCTGAGCGGCGGCGCCACGGTCACAGGATGCGTACCGTTTTCGGCAAACGTCACCAGCCGTTGCCCGTCATCCTGGAGCTCGAGACGCTCGTACCGACCGCGCGTCACGGTCGAGACAATCGAGGAAGCACGACGGATGACGTCGGGCTGGTGCTTACGGCGAAAATCGGCATCCGCCCGCCGGACGATGTTCGCCAGTAGCATGAGCCGATCCCGTTCCCGCTTCGCTTCGTCAAGTTGCTGCTCCACGCTGGCCAACTCACTCTCGATCTCCGCGACCGTTGGCTTCTCCAGCAGGTGCTCCAAATCTTTGCGTGCTCCCTCCCGCTCCACCGTTTTTTCCTGCAGCCCAGCCGAAATCTCCTCCAGCCGCTGCGACATCCGTGCCCGCTCCTCGTCGGTGAACGTCCACCCCTCAGCATCGTCTAGAGCCTCAATCTCATCGCGCCGATCCTCCCAGTCGGGATACTCGCTATGCAACGTATCTCGCGCCATCTCTGCACGACCTCGCGCACTCCGCCGACGGGCAAGAGCGTCGATACCTCGTCCAATCTGTTCTTCCGCCGTCTCAGGAAGATCCTCGTCGTTCGCGGACTCCGCTATCTCACGGAGTAGGGTTTTCACCTCCGTGATCCGCCCTTCAAGTCGCTGATAGCGAGCCTCGAGGTCAGACACAGTCTCCCGAACGTCCGGGAGCCTCTCTTCCGCATCCTGAGCCGCCTCTGAGCGCTCTTCCGCGTCCTCGAGCCGGGTTTCCAGTTCCCCGACAACATCCGGCATTTCGCCATTCGCAGCCGTTTCGCTCATTCCGCACACAGCCGCGAGCGCTCTCACTTTTGTAACCGCTTGTTCGACTGCAGCCCGGGTTCGGTCAGCGGCATCCCGACGTTCGTCATACGTCTGGAGCGCATCCTTCACCATGCGCAGGTCGTCTACCAGGTCCGGGCCGGGGCGCTCAACACGGGCGGATGGCACAGGCACCTCGGCAACAAGATTGGCGACGGAGGCTGCTCGCGTCTCGGCCTCGGCTTCCTTTCGCTCCAGCTCGAGCGCCTCCCGCTGGGCCGCCCGGTCTTCGTTTTCTTGATGCGCGAGAATCGCTTGCCAGATTCCGACCACGGCGATAACGGCCCCCACGGCGGGCAATCCCGCAATCGGCATCGTAAACCAGGCCGTCAGAACGCCCATGATCGCTCCAAACGTAGCAACGGCCACCCAGATCGCTATCGGCGCACCGGCGCCTGCCTGTACGTCGAGGGTCTCAGCCGTCGATCGGGCTTCACGGAGATCCTGGGCTGCGCGCTCATACCCCCGGATGCGTTCGCGCAGATCTGCGAGGGAGAGCTGCCGAATGAACTCGGCGTACTGGTCGTCCCAGCCCCGGTCGAGAATGCCTCCGGCCGCTTCGAGCTGGCGTCTCGCCTCTTCTGCCTTGCGCTCCGCCTCCTGCGCCTGCACCTGGCGGTTCTGCAGGACTTCGATACGCTTGGTCCATCCTCGGATTTGGCTTGCATGCTCCAGCACCTGCTTGTCATTGTCGGTCGGAGCATCGAGGGCACGCTCAAGCGCCTCCATCTGCTCTGACTTCTCCGAAAGCGTCAACTCGACCTCCGAACGCTGCGTGTCGAGCGTCTCGATCAACTCGCGTGGATCGTCCGGGATCGAGGCATATGGCGTCAGATCGCCTGCCTCCTCTTCCAGGACGTCGATCTTGTTCAGGAGACGGCGAACTGGGGCGAGGCGCTCGGCGCGGTTCTGTTGCGCAGTGAGCGACACCTTTTCTTCTTTCAACGCGCGGATCTCCGACTCAAGCGTCCCCACCTCCGCAGAGAGAGACCGGATGTGCCGGTCGCGCTCGCGAGCATCACGAGCCTTCTCCCGAAGCTGTCGACGCTGCTTGCCTAGTTGCTTCGCTGTCGGCTTGCCCCGATTGTCGGGGCGCCAGAGATCGGATGCCTCATCCTCGAGTTCCTCGATTACGGGTCGGGCCGATCGGATATGCTCGACGCTTAACGAGCCCAGAAGACGGTCTTGCACCTCATCCCACGCCGCCCCTTCGAGGCGAATCAGGTCGTCGAGTTGAAGCGCGTACACGGATTCGAAGACGGACTGCGGAACGTGCTGCGCCGCGGGGATCGTTCGATTGCGCAGGTCAACCGTTTCGCTACCACGGACCATGGTCCCTTGCGGCGAGCTTCGTAGACGCCGCGAGATCGTGGCCGGTTCTTCTCCATCCAACTGAATCATCATCTCGCCTTCCAGAGCACGCCCCGAGCGCGGACAGTACGGATGCTTGTCGGCATTCGTCGGGTAGATTCCGTACAACATGCTCCGCAGGAAGTGGAAAAACGAGGTCTTTCCCGCCTCGTTGTCGCCATGAATGACGACGACGGGATGGTCGAGCGACTCGAGAGTAAGCTTGCGGAAGCGACCGAACGCTTCGATATGGCACGAGTGAATACGCATGCAGAGGTCGGCAGAGAAACGTCAGGGGGCACGGGGAGACGCAGAGTGACGGCGTCAATCAGTCGGTGCTTGAGCGCACGAGCCGGGCGATGGCCTCGCGGTCGAGCGATCGAACGAGCGCACGTATGTTCGAGGCGTCGGAGTCTTCATCCATTGACGCCCAGACGTCTGGTGCTACGTCCGCGAGCGCTTCATCATCCTCCATGAGGCGGTCCAGCAGGGCGAGCACTTCCCCCGCCAAATGGGTTTCGCCACGAAACTGATCAACATCGACCGGGGGCGACAAGTCACGCGTACGCACCTCCGCATCGAGTACACCGAGGTGATCAGACAGGATCGCCTCCAGTTCATCGATCGCCTCCTCCTCGTCCAGGTCGGAGGCAAGCGGAGAGGGGCCGGTCAACTCGAACCGAACGATGACGTCGCGCAGGGCCGGCGTGTCACCACGCCCCGCCTCGAGTTGGTCGAGCAGAGCCGAGCGCGCCACCTCCTCCAGCTCAGTCAGCGTGTCAACTGTAGAAAGACCGGATAGCGTCACGGTCTCCCAGCGGGTCGGCGCGAGCACCACAGGACGCACGGACGGCACGTTTCCCGCCTCGACTTCTACCAGGAGCGCTCCCTTCGGCCCGGTTTCGCGCGGCGAACGCCCCTGCAGATTGCCACAGTACCACGCGGTACGCTCATCATTCACGGGCTGCCGCTGATGGATGTGTCCCAGCGCCCAGTAGTCATAGTTCGAAGCCTCGAGATCGTCGACCGAACACGGCGCGTAGCGGTCGTGTGCATCGACTTGCGCAGCACTCGTAACGTGAGCGTGCAGCACACCGATGTGCGGCAGATCGGCTTCGGACCGCTCGGGAAACGTCGCCGCCAGGTTCGCGCTTTCGCGGGTCGAGGCATGGCCCGCCGCAGTAACGCACCCGACCACGGACCCATCTGGCCCGGTAAGATCGATCGTCTCCGGCTCGGTATCGTCCACATACATGAACGTCTCCGGCCAATCGATTCGGGATGCCCGATAACTGCTCCCCCCGGGATCATGATTTCCTGTCGAGTAGATCACCGGGATCCCCGCACCATCGAGCCGCTCACACTGCTCAACCAAAAACGCCTCCGTCGCAAAACTGAGTCGGTCGTCGTCGAACAAGTCTCCGGCAATGACGACAACATCGACCGGTTCGCCGATAGCGAGGTCTACGGCACGCTCGAAGGCTGTTCGCAATGATTCACGCAAGTGCTTGCGCAGTTCTGCTGTGCGCCCTTCGAATGCTGTATCGAGATGAACGTCCGCGAGGTGAAGCAACCGAATCATATAACTGGCAAATGTTGGATGTGTATGGACTCTCCGTTTCCTCTACAATGGGGCGAACCGTGGCAAACAATCTTGACGTCTCGGTTGGCGAACGTCTACCAAAGAGAACAAGCGAAGCGTAGAAGCTAAACAGCGAGAACCTGTTTCGCGGATGTATCTCAAAGATGTACGCGCAGCGGTTCATGCCTATTCGTAGGCATGACGGTTATCCTTTGACACCAACGCAGTCGACACGGTGCGCAAGATCCATCAAGCCCCGTATTGCAAACGTCACGAGGACCGACCGTCGAGAGGTCCGTACCTTTGGAATGCCGAAGGCTGTCCGCCAAACAGGTTCTGGATGTATTAACGGAACGAATTGGCCGTAGCACGTCGGTTACTCCGTTAGAACGAAACCTGTAGTCCGTTCTGAAGAATCACATCGAGGTCCTCCACATTGTCCGGGGCTTGGCTATCATAGTTGACCTGGAGAGCAACCCGCAGCGTCACGTGGTCGGTGATCTTGACACCGAGCGCTGCTTCGTTTAAGACCCGGACATCCTCTGGCGTATCGAAGCGTGGCTGAACGTACGTCGTGTTCACAAAGAACGTCGTCTCAGACACGCGTAGGCGCACGTTCAAATAATTGCTCCAACGGACCGTCGTCGTTGAGGACGGATGACGCACCACTTGACTCCCATTGAGGTTTTCCACCTCTAGCATGGGTGTTGTGCCCTGAAAAAGTCTGAACCGATCGGTGTCCACATACCGAACCCGCACACCGGCTCCGTACAGAAACCGCAGTTGGAGCAGCGTAAATCCGTTTTGCTCGACCTGAGTGAACGTTTCGGGTATGAGCCACGGAATGATGCGGTACGCGTATCGCAGGTGAGCGAACGAGCGATTTCGGAACCGTTCGCCATCTTCTTCGCCGTAGCGCACATCACCGTTTAGAAAACCGTAGTGACGGCCCTGTCGGAGGTCAAATCGGATTCTCGCCCCTACCTCGAACAGGACCGCATTCCCGGACTGAAAGGCAACATCTCCCCCGAGCGTCGTCCGAAATCCATCGACATCGAGCGCTCGCATCTTCTCGGTATTAACCTGAGCACAGGTCGGCTGCACGGTAGCCGCAGAAATCAAGCCGAGAAGCAGACAAACGAGAACCCCCTTCTGCGATCGTTCGGAAAACAAGCGAGAACGCCGAGTCAACAGAAGTCCTTCTGACAGTATTGAGTGGAAGTGGAATGCCGTTGCGCCGACGGAGAACAGACCAGATAAAACACCGCTCCATACTCGATGATAGTAGCTATGATCGGTGTACCTCCTGACGCATGCAGGTTACGCGGGTAGACGACAACCCAAAATCTGAGATCGATACCGTCGTGGCGTGACACAGCGACGGGCGACGAAACACAGGAGATCGACCCGCATCGTCGCCCGGACGCACGATGATGTAGATGATATAAAAGGGACGGAATGGTCGTACAGATCGGTACGGCCCCGACGTCGGGAGCAGATTATGCGACCTGACCCATGATGGCCATGATCACGAAAAACCCGACGAGGATGCCGGCTGCGATCATAATCTGACGCTTCACACGCTTGTTCATGGTTCCAGGGGGGATACGAAAGGATCGTTTTGATCTTGCCCGGACCGGCATCATGCAGAAGCAGTCTGCCGGCCCCCGGACTGGGCAAGGTAGTTCACACAATTCACATGATCGGTAATTCGACCCTGTTTTTCAAGTCTTACACTGTTCGATTTGCAAGCAGATGCCCCCACCGGGGTGAGGCGATCGCGAGGCCGAGTGTCGGTCTTCGCCAAAATGTTGCTTTTTCAACACAACGCAAACGGAGCCCGAGCATACTATCTGTTACATAATGCTCATGCTTTTGACGCCAACCTGACGCTTTATGCACGAGATTATCGACGTTCCTGGTGAAAACGTAGCCGCCGTCTCCCTTAGCGACACGCTAACCGAGGACGATTTCGACGCCGTATATCCGTTCATCAAAGATCAGGTAGAGCGCCATAACACGGTCCGGCTACTCTTCGAAATGGACGGCGTCGACGGTTGGGAGCCTGAAGAGGTCTGGGATGACTTCGTGTTCGACGTCCGCCATGCACACGACGTAGATCGCGTCGCGGTGCTAACTGATGACGAACCCTTTGAGGCGTGGATGAAACGACTGGACCTCGCCTTCCCGAGCGCGCACGTCGAAGTCTACGAAACCAGCGAACGAGACTCCGCCATCGCCTGGCTCAACGGCGAAGATCTTGAGGTGGACGTGCCATCGCCGAAGGGTCAGAAGCAATAGACCGTAATGAACGTTTGCGGCGTGATTTCTCTACCAGAGTGACGCTCCCGCACCAACCGGTGCTGCGATGATACGCGGCACCGGTTTTCTCTATGGTTAGAGCCTGCTTGGCCCGCAGCGTGCGGCCATCCAAAGGTACAGACCTCCCGACCCGACGGTCGGTCTTGGGACGCCTGCGCAACCACGCCTCGTTCGTTTTGCACCCCGTGTCTATAGCAGACGTGTCATCGGGTCACCGCCAACCCTACGACTATACAGGAACGACCGAGCGTACGTTTTCGCGGTCCATCCGCCTAACAGGTTATCAATCGTTGTTATCATTGCGCTTGGAAGCGACGGGCCTGCTCATCGCCCGCCGGCGTGCAGACAATCCTGTCTCCACGCTCCGAGACCACGACCAGCCCCGCACGATCGAGTTCGCGGACGCGCTCCTGCACCTGCCTCGGCCCCACTCCGACGGATGAAGCCAGATCATAGATGTCGACATCACCAGCGTCGTGTACGGCGAGCAATATTGACTTCGCGGCGTCAGTCAGGTCGAAATCCGACATGAGAACTTGGGGCTCTGTTAGAGACGTACTCGAGAAGGAGGAAATGTAGACGTGTGACACCGGCCTACCGCCCGGCCCGAAGCTACCCAGTCTGATCACGCCGGAGGAATAGGGCACGGTGCACAAACAGAAAACGCCCCACTCCGCTGATGCGAAGCAGGGCGCTGTAGAGCCAACGACCGGACTCGAACCGGTGACCTGTCCCTTACGAGGGGACTGCTCTACCAACTGAGCTACGTTGGCTTTGACGATTTCATGTAGCGGATCAGCGGGCGTCTCTTTCTTGCTGACCGATGCCGAATGTAGGACTGCTTTCACGATGTGTCAAGGATCAGGATCCCCGGACCCATCGGTTTCACCATCGATTAATGGACTGTAATCGACGGTTCTCGATCTTAGTCGTTGGTTCGATTTTTCCCCACAGAACCTCTACATATCGCGGATGATTCAGCTCGATGGCATCACGAAAACGTTCGCCGACACGACTGCTGTCGACAACGTCACGCTTGAGTTGAGGTCGGGAAAAACGACGGTGCTGATTGGTCCGAGTGGATGCGGCAAATCCACCTTACTTCGTCTCATCATCGGGCTCGTGGAGGCAGACGCAGGGACCGTGACGGTCGGATCACACACCGTAGGTCCCAATACGCCTCCCGAAATCCGCCATCGAATGGGCTACGTCATCCAAGACGGCGGGCTCTTTCCGCATCTCACCGGTCGTGGGAACGTCGCGATTCTCGCTCGCCATCTTTGCTGGTCCGCCGATCGGGTCGAGCAACGGACAGAAGAACTCGCTGACCTCGTTCAACTTCCTCTCGATCGACTCGACCAGTACCCGAATGAACTTTCTGGTGGGCAGCG
Source organism: Longibacter salinarum (assembly GCF_002554795.1). NCBI lineage: Bacteria > Pseudomonadati > Rhodothermota > Rhodothermia > Rhodothermales > Salisaetaceae > Longibacter > Longibacter salinarum. Next base: position 288,441 of record NZ_PDEQ01000004.1, read on the forward strand.
TCAGCGTATTAGCCTGATGCGAGCACTGATGCTCGATCCCGATGTCTTGCTCCTCGACGAACCCCTCGGAGCACTGGACCCGATGATTCGTGCGGACCTCCAGACGGATCTGCGTGACATTTTCCAGACACTGGACAAGACGGTCGTGTTCGTCACTCACGACCTCAGCGAGGCTGCGTTCGTTGCGGATCGAGTCGTTCTTCTCCGAAAGGGACAAATCGTCCAGACCGGACCGATGAGCGACCTTTTGGAATCTCCCGCAACAGATTTCGCCCGCGACTTCGTCCAGGCTCAGAGATCAATCCTTGTATAGCCCTCCCCTCACCCCGTGCAGTCGCCCGCCGCTGTCCATGCTCCGCCTGTTTGCCCTCGTCATTTTCTGTATTGCACTCCTTTCCCCGCGGCCCACGGTTGCTCAGAAAGCAACAGAGGCCGAGGCTGCTGACTCCACCCTCGTCGTGGGATCGAAGAAGTTCACCGAGAACGTCATTCTCGGATGGATGGCCACAGAGTTATGGAGAGCGCAGGGATACACGGTTCAACATCGCGCCGAACTCGGGGGATCGAGATTCCTCTGGGAAGCCCTCCGTCGTGGCGACATCGATGCGTACCCCGAGTACACCGGGACGCTGATCCAGGAAATTCTTGCGTCCACCGACGTCACAAGAGCTACACTGGCCGACACCCTGGCACAGTACGGGATCGCCATGACCGATCCACTCGGCTTCAACAACACGTATGCCATCGGAATGCGGGCAGACCACGCGGACTCGCTGGGCATCCGGACGATCGGTGATCTAAGGAACCATCCCAACCTCGAGCTCGGCTTCTCGAACGAATTCATGGAGCGCGGTGATGGATGGCCCTCCCTGAGGAGAACGTATGATCTACCGCACGACGCACGCGGAATCGACCATGACCTCGCCTACCGCGGGCTCCGAAGCGGTGAGATCGACGTCATCGACTTTTATTCGACCGACGCCGAAATCGAGGCCTATGACCTGCGCGTGCTCCAAGATACCCGCGACCATTTCCCCGAATACCGTGCCCTTTTTCTCTACCGGTCGAATGTGTCCGACCGAGTGCCCGGTGCAGTGCAGCAGCTCCGGCGCCTCACCGGACGCCTGCCAGCCGACACGATGCAGACCCTGAACAAACGCGCCAAGATTGACGGCCAGGCCGAGCAGAATGTTGCCGCCCAGTTTCTAAACTCGTCGTTCGACCTTGACCAAACCGTTAAAGCCTCGACCACAACCTGGGTACATCGTATTGCGGTCCGATCGACCGAACACCTCACGCTTGTTGGTCTGTCGCTTATTCTGGCTGTTCTATTCGGTATTCCTCTCGGCATTATGGCGGCGCGCGTGCGCATCGTCGGCCCGACCGTGCTGCTCGTTGTTGGCGTGTTGTATACCATTCCCGCCCTCGCCCTGCTCGCCGTGATGGTGCCAATCATCGGTCTCGGCCGTACTCCCGCGATCACGGCCCTCTTCCTGTACAGCCTGCTTCCTATCGTCTGGAATACGTACACCGGGCTCAACGATATTCCGCGTGGGCTCAAGGAATCCGCCGAAGCACTCGGCCTCTCCCGGACTGCGCAGCTTCTCCGCGTGGAAGTTCCCATGGCTGCCCGGTCGATTCTCGGAGGAATTAAGATCGCCGCCGTCATTAATATCGGAACGGCGACGCTGGGCGCCCTCATTGGAGCTGGCGGATACGGACAACCTATCCTCACAGGGATCCGCCGAGCCGATCTGAGCCTCATTCTTGAAGGCACGGTACCAGCGGCGATCCTGACCGTCTTCGTTCTCGGCGCTCTCGAAGCCACCGAACGCGGCCTGCTGCCCCGCGGTTTGCGGTGACACTGCAGTAGGCGCACAGACTAGCAAAAGAACTTCGGCACGGAAGGTCGTGTTCAGAAGACTAGGAGCCGTCGCTACCTCATTCCATCGAAGGATCATCTACCGTCCATGAGCACCGCACTTGCTGATCTGAAGAGCCGCCTCGGTCAGATCGAAGACCTGAAAGCTGCAGCGAACGTGTTATCCTGGGACCAGGAAACGTATATGCCTCCCGGCGGTGCGGAAGCGCGTGCATACCAGCTGTCTACGCTCCAGACACTGGCCCACGAGAAGTTTGTCGCAGACAAGACCGGCGAGCTGCTAAACCACGCCGAAGAGGAAGTGAACGGAGCAGACCCGCTTAGCACGGATGCTAGCCTGGTCCGAGTTACGCGGCGGGATTACGAGCGGGACCGGAAGCTCCCCGCGTCTCTCGTTTCGGAAATATCCAAAACCGTCTCCGAGGCCAAAGAGGCATGGAAAAAGGCACGTGCTGCGGACGACTTCGATATCTTTGCCCCGCTCCTTCGCCGAATCGTGGAGCTGAACGTAGAGAAGGCCGAAGCGATCGGCTACGAGGACGAGCCGTACGATGCACTCCTCGACGAATACGAACCCGGGATGCGTACGGCAACGGTTGTCGACACATTCCGTGATCTGCGCGATGACCTCGTGCCGATCGTCGACGCGATCGCATCGTCTGAACAGGTTGACAATGCGGTGCTACACGGGACCTATCCCATCAAGCAGCAGAAATCATTCGGACAGTCTGTCATCCGAGATCTGGGATACGATTTTGATCGTGGGCGCGAGGACGTTTCCGCTCACCCATTTACCACATCGTTTTCAATCGGAGATGTCCGCCTTACGACGCGGTACGACGAGTCCTTCTTCCCCGCTGCGTTCTTCTCCACGCTACACGAGGCCGGTCACGGCCTGTACGAACAGGGGATCGACCCGAGCCTTGACCGCACACCGCTCGCCGATGGGACCTCTCTTGGAATGCATGAGTCGCAATCGCGTCTCTACGAGAATCTCGTCGGCCGTAGCCGGACGTTCTGGTCCCATTACTTTGATGACCTGCAGAATGCTTTTCCCGAAGCTGTAGGCGATACCGATCTCGACACCTTCTACCGCGCGATCAACCGTGTCGAGCCGTCGCTCATACGCGTCGAATCAGACGAGGTCACCTACAACCTCCACATCATGCTCCGCTTCGAACTGGAGCGCGGTCTGATCGACGGCCGCATCGATGTCGACGACCTCCCAGATCTATGGCGCGAGAAAATGAATGACTACCTCGGGGTGGTTCCAGAAACCGACGCCGACGGTGTCCTCCAGGACGTGCACTGGTCCCTCGGCGCCATCGGGTATTTCCCAACCTACGCACTCGGCAATCTGATGTCGGTGCAGCTGATGAATACGATACGGGAGGAACTCTCTGATGTAGATGGGGACCTGGCAAATGGTCGGTTCGGTCCCTTGCTCGACTGGTTGCGCGAAAACGTGCACGAGCATGGACGCAAGTTGACGGCTCCCCAACTTCTCGAACGCGTCACGGGCGAAGGCCTCTCCGCCGACCCGTGGATCGAGTACGTGAGATCGAAGTTTGGTGACCTCTACGACCTTGATTAACATCGCCAGAAACCATTTCTCGACGTGTCGAATCGCGAGAGACATGGTCTCCGGCCGCCACGCACCAAGGCGCGCTTCACCCGTTCGTATGGCGCATGACGATATCGGTCTTGCGGAGCCGTGAACCAACCTGGATAAGAAGCCCCTCGTCAAGATAATACGTCAGACACGAGCGTGCCGTCTGACTATCCAGCTGAGCTTTTGCTGCGAAGCGAAAATAGTTCGCAAACGTGAAGGACGTAGGCAACCGGTCATAGAGATCTGCAGCAGGAGCTGGAATGGGACTCAACTCTGCCTTTTCTCCGATCTCCGCCGTCTCATGTTGATCGTCGTGCGCGCGGTAGAGCCGGACGAGAGTCGCCTCTCTCCGCAACGAACGATTCTCACGTATAAGTGCTCTTCTCTCCTTCGTGAGCCGCTCGTTCTCTCGTTTCAGTCGCTTCACCTCCGCTCGTAGACGCGCCGCCTCCGCCTTGATAAGAGATGAGGCGATGTGCCTCCGCGCGTCCGATGCATGGCCAGGGTTTCGGTATGAGTTCTCAGACGACATCATAGAGACCTCAATATCTACTCGGTGGTCTGTGTACCCGGCGGTAAATACTGATTTGTACCGGCGGAAAGAAGAACCTTACCACAACCAATCGCAGAGGTCATCGCTTCGCTAGCGTTTCTCCCCACGGTGCCCGGGTGCTTTATGGAGCACCAAATCGTGCACCAAAGTCTCCATGACACAAGGACGGGACAATAGATGAAGCGGATGGACGATATCGCCATACTCTTTTGGATGTGAGCCACGTCTTATGTCTCTCACATTCCACCATCGAGAGGCCTGATCGTGCGTAGATAATGGCCAATAAAAACGAATCACGAATGGGTGCGCTGCTCCAAAAGGTAACCCACATGGTCTGCTCTACCCGTGTAACCTGCTCGTCCAGTCGGCTTGACCACGCGATGCTTGAGGTGTCGAGAATGGCCTCCAGGTCAGAGAACGCCGAATGAGCGTTCCGCTGCAGAGCCGACGTCACGCAATAGACGCTACGGCATCATTATACCGTTTCGACTTTAATATGTCGGTGTCTCCAACGGCTTCGATTCAGCGGACGCGCCACACCCTGGCAGAAGAACGTTTGAACGTATCCCGTTGAGGAACTGGTTGGCGGATGGATCTCAAAAACGCAAACTCGTTCGTTCCTCTCTAGTCGCAGGCCGGGCGGTGATCCGATGACACGTGTGCTATAGACACGGTGCGCGAAACGAACGAGGCGTGGTTGCGCAGGCGTCCCAAGGACCGACCGTCGGGTCGAGAGGTCCGCCCTTTGGATGGCCGAAGGCGGTCCGCCAAACAGGTTTTAAACCGGCTCTCCTCCCAACTCGGAGCCGCTGCGAGGACACGGTTGGGGCGATCCCGACACAATCATTCGGAAAACGAATTCGCCCATATCAACGGTCGTCGTCTTCGCTCCGTCGACCGGTACGATCGCCAGGTCCAAACGACACGGGCGACTCCGAAGTGGAATCGCCCGTCAGGAGATCAGATATGTCGTCCTCCGTCGCGGGTTCTGTCAAACGGTCGTGTTCATTACAGCAATTGGAACGGCCATAACGGGTTCGTCAAGCTCGATGGCCTGCAGGCCCCCATCTGGGGTTTGCTGAATGATTTGCGTCTGCGGTCGTGCGTAGCGATACGCAAGCACGACTCTACCAGACATGGAGATCGCGATGAAGCGATCAGAGGAGGCATGTTGAATGATTCGCTCGGGCACCGAGATGGTACCGGTCTTTTCACCAGACGATGAGTACACCGAAACAGCCGGCGACGTGCGCATGCATCGGCGCAACATCTGGCCGAGGGTCCGTGGTGTTTCGCGTTCGGGGATACGAGGCTCTACCTCCGGCAGATCATCGAGGCCGATCCCGATGGACGTTAGCCATTCCGCATCTTCTTCCGACAGCGCCACGCCGTCCCCGTGTGACGCGAAATCCCTCGAATCAATCTTCGTCGTCTCAGATGCATCGGTGGAATCACGTTGAGCCGAGTCTACATCTGGCAGGAAGATGTCGCCCTCCGGCATCACGCCAAGCTGGTCGGCACGTGTCTGCGTCTTGGGGCCTTGCGTCCCTGCAGCGAGCGCGGACATCCGGGCAATTGGACCGGACTCGTTCTGCGTGCCACGTACCGCCGTACTGATAAATTGCAGAACAACGGACACCCCCACGGCGATCGAGAACAGCATCCAGAACGGAAGCGGCGAATCGTCTGATGCGCCACCAAAGACCGACGCATAGGTTGCCGATGCCTGTCTGTAGATGTTGTCCGGGACATCCTCGTCCATGGCGGCCAGCTGATGCAGGGCCTGTCGAGCAACATCTCGATCACTCGCCCGAGCCGCAATCTCAATCTGCACGTTCAACAGGTACGGAAGATAATCCTGGCGGCCGGACGTTCGTATTTGTCCCGCGAGGTCTGCAGTCAATTGCAGAGCCTCGCCGTACTCGCCCTGATCACTTCGGATCAGCGCCCGACGATACGACGCCTGAAACTGTGTCCACGTGCTTCCAAGATGTTCACCGAGTTTAGCTGTCTTATCTATAAGCTCAAGCGCGCGCTCATGCTCGCCACGTTGTCTAGCGATAATGAACTCATTACTTAGCTCATTACGCATCGCATCTAATCTCGCTTTACCAGACAGAGATTGCGCCGTCTCTGATCCTTTTCGCTGGTGTGATAGCGCTAGATTCCAGCGTGAACACCGTTTATCCGCACGGAGCGTTTCGCGACGATCTTGAGCCGACATGCAGCCGATCAGCAGTGCCGAAGCAGCAACATAATGAAGCTTCGCTTTGATTTCCGAAGCCCCCCTCATCTCCAGCCCCCTCATCGACTCAAGTGCTTCCGTCACCGTACGATACGCGGCATGCGTATTTCCTACACGAACCTGCAGAAGGGCAAGGGACCGCCGATTATTTAGACGGTGAGCTGGATCCAATCCCTCGGATTCGAGGGCGGCTAGGTTAAAATAATGTATGCTTAGTGAATGGTTGCCAAGCGCCAGCGCTGCATGGCCCGCAACCTCGAAAACATGGGGCATGTAATTCTTTCGAGTCTGAATCACGCGCTCGCCCAGGATATGCTGCACGAGATCCAGTGCCTCCTGATTACGATTCAGTTCAACAAGTGCGTCAACCTCCGAGATATACGTGTATTCGATGCGCCTGCGATCTGACTTCGGTAAACACGATCTCGCCTCTCGCGAACCGTTCAAGACATCTATCCAGTCTCCCTTTTGATAAGATGGGTAAATGTCATTATAGATCGATACGCAGGAGGATTGTAAATTGACATCGCTAGCCCCTACATTAAAGGGCACAACGATCACACCAACCAACAAAGCCGCTACTACTATGGATACGTTGCGTAACATGTTTGTCGCTCTAGAAGAGTCCGTACGCATTGAAAATCAGGTTTCTGACCCAGAGAGACCGGACAAAAACCCACTGCCGCCGCCAGATGAGAATCACCCTACAACGCAGGATTAGGCTCTTTCCCGCTCTGGTGATTTACTTGATGGTATAATACAAATGCGGAGACTAAGCGTCAATCATTTTGTGTTTCTTTCTGTCACTTCAACTGATTGACTAACGTATACACCAGAGTGCATTAATATCCCATCATCTAGGGCGCCCGAATGCATGTGGACGTACGCAGTGCACAATCGGTCTGCATCGGATTCGTTGATCGCAACCGGCATCCCGATGACGTAATTGACTGACTTCAGGTTGATGTTTCCGAAGCGACAGTGCACAGCGTTCTCGGCAGGTGCAGTGAGCTTGTAAAAGAGCACAGCACCTACATCTTCCTGAAGTGCGACGAGTCGATTGGTTGCAAATGCCTTCCTTAGATGAATGGAACGGTGGAGCGGCGCAAGCGAATCTCCTGCCTCACTGATACACGCGTCACGTACTCCGCTACCATCCGACGCCGAATCCGACAACCTCGGGTTCGGCGTCCGTATGTCCCTTCTCTCCATATCGCCCGCTGGGTCAGTGACGGAAGTAACGAGACGGTGATCGCCGATGAGCCGGTCAAATCGAGTTTGAGCCAACTCGTTCGCTCTTGGGTGCCCTTACGAACGGCAGATACGCGATCAGCCCGTACGTCCATGTCAACCGGATCCAAGTGAACCGGTACGCGCTCCTCGTCACGCGTCTCCAGGTCGATGGGCCGTCTCTGACGCATACTCGAGGTTTCCTCGCCGTACCGCGCCCCCTGAATCACACGCATATCGCTGGGGATCGGTTGCGTTGTACGAGCGCGTATCCACCGCCTCCGATAAACAATTGTACTATATATATCTGCTCGCTCCCATTTAACGCGGACGAGATAGCGGGATGACGCGGTTACATCGACCGGGCGAAATCTAGGCGCACATGTATATGCAACCCATTGTAACTCATCCGGCCAATCACCGACAGAATGACCAACGGATATGCCACCGTTCCAGGAGGCTTTCTCGTCCAGCTAACAGGTAACGCTCTTCCCGTTACGGCTATACAAGAAGCGCAAGTCGCTCAGCGGGACGGGTGACGGCTACATACAGAAGTGCCTCTTTTTCAGGACCTCGGCAGGCCTGAAGATCTCTATGGTCTACAAACACGGTCCCGAACGTAGAGCCCTGCGCTTTGTGGACCGTCGTCGCATAGGCATAATCGACTGACGCAAACCTCTCTTTGAGTTCGTAGAATGCCCCCCATTTCGAGCCGTCCTCCTTCGCCCGTGTCCGGAGCCGCTCGAGGTCATTCTCATAGCGTTCATGCTCTTCCTCGTGAAGCACGAGAATCGTGCGATTGAAGGCAGCGTACGGACTCCGCACTTTCAGTTTCCATACCTTCCACTCGCTGAGGTCGTCGGCTTCAAATGTCGTGATCGATGTTTTTGTGACGCGCAGTTCCTCACTATTTTTGACGACCGGAGCTCCGTCGTGGAACCACGTCTCACGTGCAACCAGCCACTCCCCCTTCTCGAAACGAGGCGCATCGCTACCATAGCGAGCCGTTCGAATCTCGCGGTTGTACTTTCGCACCGTCCGATTTCGATACGCGAGGAGACGCGCATGGGCAGCATTATCTGCAAATGCATCGGAGTTAAACGTGCGAAGAACCGTATCCAGAAAGGCCTCGCGCTTGTGCGTAATGGCGACACCGATGCCGTCTTTAAATCGAGACTGAAAGCCGCGCGCTGTGCCCGTACGGACCTTGGTTGCCAGATCAAGAATCGGATTGTCGGTCGATTGCCGATGAACCTCCTCCAGCATCGGTCCCTCGACTTCGAGCGCAGGTGACGGATCTTCGTTTACTGGCGGCAACTGCGCGGGATCGCCGACGAAGAGCCACTGCAAATTCCGCTGCGATGCCTGGATATACTCCCACTCCTCACGGCCCACCATGGAGGCTTCGTCGCAGACAACGACGCTCGCGGGACGTTCTTCCTCCATCCCATCCGGAACCAGCACGTACTGTCCATCGACATCCGGCTTGAGACGAAGCCCGAGATACGAATGAAGCGTTTGCGTCTCGACCTCGCCTCCATCCAGCTGGTCGCGTAGGACCTGAACCGCCTTATGCGTCGGCGCGCACACGGTGACCGTGCAGCCCTCGGATACGAGCTGATCGACGAGTTGACTGACTAGAAAGGTTTTCCCGGTCCCCGCGTAGCCTCGGAGACCCGTAAATCGCTCGCCTGCGGCGAGACGCTCATACACAACATCGTAGGCGTCTTGCTGATGCTTCGTTAGCGACATGGACGAGAAAGACTACATTGCATACCGGCGGTTGGATGTGTCTGTACTTTGGCCTCTGGAACATGTGCCGAACATGAGAGGGTCCACTCAGACTTCATGGATGTACCGGTCGGACCCAGTGCAGAATCGAACGGAGATGTGGTTTTATCTAATGCCAGACCGGCTGCCCTTCCTCCGTGGGGTCGATCTCGTCCGTTATACGACCTTCAGCAGGAATCGTATTGCTCAATTGCTCGAGGTGGTGACCGAACCGATTCATGACGAAAAGGTGAGCAAGAGCCTGCGTGGCGTTATAGACATACCACGGCAACATGGGTGCAAAATCATGCACCGCGGTGATGATGTATTCGCCGTTCATAGCGCGTCTAAACTCGAGCCGTCCTTCCGGTCCCTTTGTCAGATCGGCCAGCATTCCACCGGTCACGTAGAATAGGTGGCGCCCTTCCGGACTCTGATCCGGTGCATATGTCATTTCCAGTAAGGTCAGGCCGAACGGTCGCAGCTGGAACTTGCACACTCTCTTACCCACGACCGAACACTTGAGAAGCGGCCATCCAAATCGCGGCAACCATCGAATGTATTCGTGCGCGACGTCACGCGCGGTGTAGCCAGGAGGAAGCGGCAGTCGCTGCACGGACCGCGCAACACTATCCTCTCGGATTGCTGCGTCATCTTCCGTTCGCAGGGCCGATCTGGGATTCGGCAGTGGGCGTCCATCTTCGGTCACCGACTTCTGTATCGCCTCCTCAAACGGCGTCGCGCCAGGCTCAAGATAGCGTTGAAGCGGATTTTCCGATACGACGGACTGGAAGCGGAGGCTGTCCACGATCGGATCCACGATGGACCACGGTCCGCCACTGAATACGCGAATCCAGGCCTTGGACAAATGCGGGGCGTCAAACGGCACAGTCGCCATCGGTCGCGGGCGTAACCCCAGGGCGCGGGCGGTCCGCTGAAGCATCTCCCGGTACGTCATGCGATCCGGCCCGCCCACATCGTACGTTTTGTTGTAATGCTGCGGCTCACCGAGGCAGGTGATCAGGCCTCGAATCGCATCTTTGACGAAAATCGGCTGGGTCTGCGCCTCCGTCCACTTCGGCAGCAGCATCGCAGGCAGACGACGCACGAGGTTTAGCAGCAGCCGAAGCCACGTGCCTCCGGGCCCAACGATTAGGCCAGCACGAAGCGTTGTCAGCGGAACAGATGTCGAACCGAGTGTCGACTGAATCTCCAGTCGGCTCCGAATGCGCGGAGGGAGTGTCTCCCGCGGAATATCGTCAGGCACGAGGCCGCCGACATAGAGAATTTGTTTTACGTCTTGCGCAGCAGCCGAGCGGGCAAAGTTGTCCGCCATCAGCAAATCGAGATCCGCGACTTCTGCCTGCGTCAGTCGTGCCGATGGGTGTACGGAATGTGCGAGATAGAAGGCGTAGTCGGCCCCCTGGAGTCGCTTTTCGATCTCGTGTGGCGAAAACAGGTCGCAGTGCTTCCATTCCTCCCCCTCTCGCCTACCGGTATTTCTGCGTGCCCGGATCGGCGACCGGGTGAGCGCAACCACACGATACTGGCCACGCAGAGCTTCCCGAAGGGCCGTGCCGAGAAAGCCGGTAGCACCTGCAATGACGACGGTGGGTCGATCGGAATTGCCCATAAGGATGTAGCACAAACGAGGCAGAAACGGCCCCCAGTGGAATGCAATGCCGGGCGACCAGCGCCTCCAAACGAAACGGAGGCACACAGACGACAAAAGCCAGTTCCGAGGCGTCTCGGAACCGGCTTCGTGCGGAGAGGGAGGGATTCGAACCCTCGAAACCGCGTTAACGGTTTACTCCCTTAGCAGGGGAGCGCCTTCGACCGCTCGGCCACCTCTCCTTGAAGTAATAAGTGTATGCCTCGGAGCGTCGCGATGTTGCTCTCTTATTTCGGTAGATGTTACAATACAGGTGGAGATACACGGTTCCGCGTTCTCCTTCCTGTAATGAACTTTCGACGGGTGTTCACGCGGAGACCTGATCCACCTCTCTGGTACGCTTACTCACGACAGGTAAATCAGCCGTCGCCAAGAGCCTCCGCACCACTTGTGATGTCGAGAATCTCCATCGTAATGGCGTTCTGACGCTCGCGGTTGTAGGTAATCCGCAGATCTTCGAGGAGATCTTCGGCATTGGACGTTGCGTTGTCCATCGCCACCATTCGCGCGCCTTGTTCAGCCGCGTTCGACTCGAGGAGCGCCCGCCAGAGCTGGTAATTCAGATAGCGTGGAACGAGCTCGTCGAGAATCTTCAC